>CAZNYC010000051.1:0-26479 GCA_964577175.1 uncultured Anaerolineales bacterium | reverse complement strand
TCCGCCCGGCCAACATCATCGGCCGCTCGAAATCCATGCAGCACGTCTACGACCTGATCGCCCAGGTGGCCCGGACCGACACGACGGTGCTGCTGCGCGGCGAGAGCGGCGTGGGCAAGGAACTCGTTGCCCACGCCATCCACTACAACAGCCCGCGGGCCGACGGGCCGTTCGTCAAGGTCTCCTGCGCCGCCTTGCCGGAGTCGATCATCGAGAGCGAACTCTTCGGCCACGAGAAGGGCGCCTTCACCGGCGCGACGCAGCAGCGGCCCGGCCGCTTCGAGCGGGCCAACGGCGGCACGCTGTTCCTGGACGAGGTGGGCGACCTCTCGCCCGCCACCCAGGTCCGCCTGCTGCGGGTGCTCCAGGAGAAGGAGTTCGAGCGGGTGGGCGGCACCGAGCCGATCAAGACCGACGTCCGCATCATCGCCGCCACCAACCGCGATCTGGAGGAGGCGATCGACGACGGCAATTTCCGGCAGGACCTCTATTACCGGCTGAACGTCTTTCCCATTCACGTCCCGCCCCTGCGCGAACGCCGCACCGACATCATGCTCCTGGCCGACCACTTCGCCGAGAAGTACAGCAAGGCGCATGCGAAGCACGTGCGGCGGATCTCCACCCCCGCCATCGACATGCTTACCAGTTACCACTGGCCCGGCAACGTGCGCGAACTGGAGAATTGCATCGAGCGGGCGGTGCTGCTGTCGGAGGACGATGTCATCCACGGCCACCATCTGCCGCCCACCCTCCAGACGGCGGAGGCGAGCGGCACCGTCCCGCCCAACGACCTGGAGGCCGTCCTCGACGGCGTGGAACGGGAGATGATCCTGGAGGCCCTGAAGTCCTCCCGCGGCAACATGGCCCGGGCCGCCCGAAACCTCGGCATCACCGAGCGGGTGATGGGCCTGAGGGTGAAGAAACACGGGATCGAGCCGAAACGATTCCGCACATCCGCGTAGCATGGGCCCGTGTCCCCCACGATAATGTAGGGACAATCTGCCTCTCGCACGTTTGCGTAGTCCCATTTCCCGCACGTTTCATTTCTTTAAGCCCTTGTTCTGAAACGACTTAGGCGAATCTCCCCGGTTTGTGCCCCCGTTTTGGCACCCGCGTTGCGATGATAAGGCCGTTCGAGCGGGGCCGGCCTCTCGCCGTCGTCGGCGGCGGGGCGGCCCGCGGGTCGTGCAGACGAAAGGAGGGGTCCGCGATGGGTGGGATGCATCGCACGGGTACCGGGGGGTGGGTTCTTCTGGTGGCGGTGATGCTGGCGGGTGCGGGCGGGGCGGCGCAGGCCGAGCAGGCCCCCGGTACGGCGGCGCCGCCGACCCTCGAACTCCAGGACGACCGCGGCGCCGCGGCGCCGGCGGCCGACGACCGGCCGCTCTCCTTCGCCTTCGACGCCACCTGGGCGAGTAAGTACGTGTGGCGGGGCATCGTCGTGACGGAGGACCCCGTCTTCCAACCGTCGGTCGAAGTCGCCGTCGGCGACCTCACGCTCAACGTGTGGGCGAATATCGATACCACGGACGTCAACGACTTCCGCTGGCAGGCCAACGAGATCGACTACACCCTGGATTACACCGTCTTCTCGTGGGAAGGGCTGACCGCCTCCGTCGGGGCGATCCATTACGCCTTCCCGCAGGCCCACGTGCTGGATACGACCGAGGCGTACCTGTCGCTGGCGGTGGACGTGCCGGCCTCGCCCACCCTGACCGTCTACCAGGACCTCGACGAGCACGACGGCCAGTACATCACGCTGGGGTTCGGGCACACGTTCGAGGACGTGTGGACGCCCTCGCCGGAGGTCGCGATGTCGGTGGACCTCTCGGCCCAGTTCGCCTGGGGCTCCCGCAAGCACAACACGTTCTACTACGGCGCCGGCACGGGATGGGCGGACACGATGGTCGGCCTGGCCCTGCCGTTCGCCGTCGGCGAGAACCTCACGGTGACCCCGTTCGTGAACTACATGTGGATTCTGGACGACGGGATCAGCGGATCCCTGGGCCGCGACGACGCCTTCTGGGCGGGACTCTCGTTCACGGTGGCATTCTAACCGGCGGCCTCCCCGGCCGCGAAGTTGCATACGGAACGGAAAGGAACAGTGAGATGAATCGCACGATACGATTCGCCGTCGCGGCCGCCCTGGTGCTGGCCGCCGGACCCCTGGCGGCCGCGGAACCGGACACGGAGTCCCTCGCCACGGCCGTCGACACCGTCTGGGTGCTGCTGGCGGCGTTCCTGGTCTTCTTCATGCAGGCGGGGTTCGGCATGGTCGAGGCCGGTTTCATCCGCGCCAAGAACACGTGTAATATCCTCATGAAGAACTGGCTCGATTACTGCGTGGCCAGCGTCATGTTCTTCCTGGTCGGGTACGCGTTCATGTTCGGCGAGGGCAACGGGTTCATCGGGACGTCGGGCTTCGCGCTGAGCGGGGCGCCGAACCCGTCGGGCGTGCCCGTCTGGGCGTTCTGGCTGTTCCAGGCGGCGTTCTGCGGGGCGGCTGCCACCATCGTCGCCGGCGGCATGGCCGAACGCATGAAGTTCCCTGCCTACCTGATGTACACGGTCTTCGTCAGCGCCCTGGTGTACCCGATCATCGGGCACTGGATCTGGGGCGGGGGGTGGCTCAGCGCCTACGGCTTCGGCGACTTCGCCGGCTCCACCGTCGTGCACGCCACGGGCGGATGGATCGCGTTCGTCGGCACGATCGTCCTCGGGCCGCGCGTCGGGAAGTTCATCTCGAACGGCAAGGCGCGCCGGGCCAACGCGATTCCGGGGCACAACATCGCGATGGCGGCCCTCGGCGTCTTCCTCCTCTGGTTCGGCTGGTTCGGGTTCAACCCCGGCTCGACGCTGGGCGTCAGCACGTCCGAGACGGTGAACCAGGCCGCCCTCGTGGCCGCCAACACCAACCTCGCCGCCGCCGCCGGCGCGATCGCGGCGATGGTGGTCGCCTGGGTGCTGTACGGCAAGCCGGACCCGTCGATGACGATGAACGGCGCCCTGGCGGGGCTGGTGGCGATCACGGCGCCGTGCGCGTTCGTGTCGGTGCCGGCGTCGCTGGCGATCGGGGCGGTGGGCGGCGTCATCGTCGTGGTGGGCGTCCGGCTGCTCGACCGCATCGGCGTGGACGACCCCGTCGGCGCGGTGCCGGTGCACGGCATGAACGGCATCTGGGGGACGCTCGCGGTCGGTCTCTGGGGGCAGAAGGCCCTGGGCCTGGCGCGCGACGGCCTCTTCGAGGGCGGCGGATGGAGTCAGTTGGGCGTCCAGGCGATGGGAGCCGTCGCCGTCAGCCTCTTCGCCGTGGCCTCCATGACCGTCGTCTTCGTCGTCATCAAGAAGACCGTCGGCCTGCGGGTGAGCCGCGACGAGGAACTCCGGGGCCTTGACATCGGCGAACACGGTATGGAGGCGTACGGCGGCTTCCAGGTCTGGACGACGACGTGACGGCGTCACTGCACGAGAGTTGCGGGCGGTGGGTCGCGGTATCCGCCTCCGTACGGACCGGCCCACCGCGCCCGGAAGTGCCGCTTTGCCGGGGACGGATGATCTGAACGAAAGGACGGAACACGATGAAACTGGTCATCGCTTACATCCAGCCGGAACGCCTGAACGACGTCAAGCAGGCGCTTTACGAGGCGGAGGTGTACAAGGTCTCCGTCACCAACGCGCTCGGCTGCGGGCAGCAGAAGGGCTACAGCGAATCGTACCGGGGCGTGGAGATCGAGGTGAACCTCCTGAAAAAGGTCCGCCTGGAGATCGCGATCAACGAGGATTTCCTGAAACGCACCGTCGACGCCATCATCAAGGGGGCGCGGACGGGGCGGATCGGGGACGGCAAGATCTTCATCCTGGACCTCGCCCAGTGCATTCGCATCCGGACGGGGGAGACGGGACACGATGCGATCGGGTAGGGCGGACGCCGAATTCCTACAACAACGTGGGTTTTTGGCTCGGTCCTACGCAAATGTAGCGTTCCGGGCCAAGGGCCGTATCGGGCATAATCGTTTTAAGTCCTGCGTTGACAAGGGTTTACGCCTACACAACGCAATTGGCATGGCCCTTGCTTCTATGTCAGGCGGGCACGCAAGAGAACAGGGCAACAGAAGGAGTGGGACATGACCCCGGAAGAGTTTTTCGCATTCGCCAAGAAGCACAACGCCCAGATGGTGGACCTGAAGTTCACCGACCTGCTGGGCACGTGGCAGCACTGCTCGTTCCCCGTCGACACGTGGGACGAGGACAGGTTCGAGGAGGGCGTGGGCTTCGACGGCTCCAGCATCCGCGGATGGCAGGGCATCCACGTCTCGGACATGCTCGCCATCCCGGACCCGGCGACGGCGGCGATCGACCCGTTCTTCGCCGAGCCCACGGTCTCGGTCCTGGCGAACATCGTCGACCCGATCACGCATGAGGACTACAGCCGCGACCCGCGGCACGTGGCCCGCAAGGGCGCCGAGTACCTCAAGGAGACCGGGATCGCCGACACGTGCTTCATCGGGCCCGAGCCGGAGTTCTTCATCTTCGACGAGGTCCGGTACCATCAGAACCAGCACACGGGCATGTACGCCATCGACTCGGTGGAGGGGGCGTGGAACACCGCCCGCTTCGAGGAACCGAACCTCGGGTACAAGCCGGGCTTCAAGGGGGGGTACTTCCCCGTCAGCCCGACGGATACGTACCACGACCTGCGCGGCGAGATGGTGTACGTCCTGCGCAGCCTGGGCATCGTGATCGAGGCCCATCATCACGAGGTGGCGACCGCCGGCCAGAGCGAGATCGACATGAAGTACGAGCCGCTCGTCAAGATGGCCGACCAGTTCATGTGGTATAAATACATCATCAAGAACGTGGCCCGGCGGGCCGGCAAGACCGTCACGTTCATGCCGAAGCCGGTGTTCGAGGACAACGGGTCGGGCATGCACTCGCACCTGTCGCTGTGGAAGGACGGCAAGCCGCTCTTCGCGGGCGACGGGTACGCGGGCCTGTCGGAGATGGCGCTGCACGCCATCGGCGGGGTCCTCGCGCACGCCCCGGCGGTCCTGGCGTTCGCCGCCCCGACCACCAATTCGTACCGCCGGCTCGTACCGGGGTTCGAGGCGCCGGTGAACCTCGTGATGAGCGCCCGGAACCGGTCGGCGGGCGTCCGCATCCCGATGTACTCGGACAACCCGAAGGCGAAGCGCCTCGAGTTCCGGTGCCCGGACCCGACCGCCAACGGGTACCTGGCGTGGACCGCCATGCTGATGGCGGCCATCGACGGCATCCAGAACGAGATCGATCCCGGCGAACCGCTCGACCGCGACATCTACGAGATGACCGCCGAGGAACTGGCGGCGTATCCCAAGACGCCGGCCGACCTGGAGGAGGCAATCGACGCCCTGGAGGCCGACCACGCGTTCCTCCTCGCCGGCGACGTCTTCACCGATGACCTGGTGGCCGGCTGGATCGAGTGGAAACGCGGCAACGAACTGGCCGAGATGGCCCTTCGGCCGCACCCGTACGAGTTCCACCTGTACTACGACAGTTAGCCGCGCCGTGCCGCCCCGGCGGCGCCGAGGGAGTCAAGAGGGTCGTGTCCCTCTTGCGTGGCCAGGGGGGCGCTCCATTGGGGGGCGCCCCCCGGTTTTTCCCAACGGCCAAAAAGCAAGCATGAACAAGGAATGATGAATGATGAAGGATGAAGGGAAAGAAACAGCATGTTGCAATGCCGTCCGTTCGGCGTTCATCGTTCATCATTCCCTGTTCATCATTGTTGTTTTCTGGAGGTGGGCGGCCGCCGGCCGCACGTACGCGAATCGCCTGAACGGAGGCCGTATCGATGTTCCGCGCCACGCAAGACACGCCACGATCCAACGCTGCCGGATTCGTGCCGGCCCACGGCCTGTATGATCCCGCCCAGGAGCGGGACGCCTGCGGCGTGGGGTTCGTCGCCCGTCTGGACGGGCAGGCGGACCACGCGCTGGTGCGCGATGCGGTGCAGGTCCTCGTGAACCTGGAACACCGCGGCGCGCGCGGCGGCGACGCCGCCACCGGCGACGGCGCCGGTCTGCTCCTCGGTTTGCCGCACGCCTTCTTCGCCAAGGTCGCCGAGGACGAGGGCTTTTCCCTGCCTGAGCCGGGCGAGTACGCCGTCGGCATGCTGTTCCTGCCCACCGACGCCGACCTGCGCCAGCGGTGCCTGGCGGTCTTCGACCGCGCGGTCGACGACGAGGGTCTCCGCGTCATCGGCGGGCGCGACGTGCCCACCGTCGGCGACCATCTGGGCGACCTCGCCCGCACCACGCAGCCCGCCGTCCACCAGGTCTTCGTCGCGCACCGCGGGGTGGGCGTGGGCGACCTGGAGCGCCGCCTGTACGTCGTCCGCCGCGTCGTCGAGAAAGAGATCGCCGCCTTAGACAATGTCGATGCGAGCCAGTTCTACGTGGCGAGCCTCTCCGCCCGCACCGTCGTGTACAAGGGGATGCTGACCGGCACGCAGCTGGAGCCATTCTACCCGGACCTGCTGGCCCCCGACTTCGCCGCCCCGTTCGCCGTGGTCCATCAGCGGTACTCCACGAACACGCTGCCCACGTGGCGCCTGGCCCAGCCCTTTCGGATGCTGGCGCACAACGGGGAGATCAACGCCCTTCGCGGCAACATCAGCCACATGCGCGCGCGCGAGGCGGACCTGGAGAGCGAGGCGTTCGGCACGGACCTCGTGAAGATTCTGCCCGCCGTCATCGAGGGCGGAAGCGACTCGGCCATCTTCGATAACGTGCTCGAACTGCTCGTCCGCGACGGCCGCAGCCTCCCCCATGCCGCCATGATGATGGTGCCCGAGGCCTGGGGCGACGCCTTCGCCATGGGGGCCGACAAGCGCGCGTTCTACGAGTACCACGCCGCCGTCATGGAACCGTGGGACGGGCCGGCCGCCCTGGTGTTCTCCGACGGGCGGTACATCGGCGCCACGCTCGACCGCAACGGTCTGCGGCCGTGCCGATACACCGTCACGCGCGACGGGTACGTGGTGCTGGCCTCCGAGACGGGCGTGCTGGAGTTCGAGCCCGGGCGCATCCTGCGCCTGGGCCGCCTTCAGCCGGGCCGCATGCTGCTCGTGGACCTCGAGCAGAAGCGGATCGTGCCGGATTCGGAGATCAAGGGCAAGATCTCGCGGCAGCGTCCGTACCGGCGATGGGTCAAGGACTCGCGGGTGGAGTTGCGCGGCCTGCTGGGCCCGGCCGAGTTGCCGCCCGAGGACCCGGAGGTCCTCCGCGCCCGTCAGCGGGCGTTCGGGTACACCGAGGAGGAATTGCGGATGGTGGTGGGCCCGATGGCCTCCCGCGGGCAGGAGGCGATCGGCTCGATGGGCAACGACGCCGCCCTGGCCGTCCTCTCGAACCGCGACGAGTCGCTCTTCGCGTACTTCAAGCAGTTGTTCGCCCAGGTGACGAACCCGCCCATCGACCCGCTCCGCGAACAGTTGGTGATGAGTCTGATGAACTTCGCGGGGCCCCAGCGAAACCTGCTGGACGAGACGCCCGAACACTGCCGCCGCCTCAAACTGCATCACCCGATCCTGACGCCGGAGGACATGGCCCGCCTGCGCGGGTCGCGGCACCCGGACATCGTGGCGCGCGACCTGGATATCCTGCTGCCCGCCGACGGCGACGGGGCGGCGCTGGAACGGGCCCTCGCGGACGTCTTCGCCCGGGCCGAGGACGCCATCGCCGACGGTGCCACCCTCCTCATCCTGACCGACGGCGGCGCGGGGACTGAGCGGGCGGCCATCCCGGCGCTCCTGGCCACCGCCGGCCTCCACCATCACCTCATCCGCGCCGGGCTGCGGAGCCGGGCCTCCATCCTCGTCGAGACCGGCGAGGCCCGCGAGGTCATGCACCTGGCGCTGCTGGTCGGCTACGGGGCGAGCGGCGTGTGCCCGCACGTCGCCATGGCCACGGTCGTCGCGATGGCCGAAGAGGGACGCCTGGAGCAGCCCCTGTTGCCCGAGACGGCCATCGATAACTACATCACCGCCCTGAAGAAGGGCCTCTTGAAGACCTTCAGCCGGATGGGCATTTCGACGATCCGCTCCTACTTCGGGGCCCAGATCTTCGAGGCCGTCGGCCTGGCCCCGGCGGTGGTGGAGGCGTACTTCACGGGGACGGCCTCGCGCATCGGCGGCGTGGGCCTGGAGGGCATCGCCCGCGAGGCGGTGCGGCGGCACGCGCGCGGCTTCGGGCCGGACGCGCCGCGCGGCCGGCTGCTCGACGTGGGCGGCGATTACCACGTCCGGGCGGGCGGCGCGCGGCACCTGTGGACGCCCGAGGCCGTCCAGCACCTCCAGCACGCCGTCCGCACGGACGACTACGGCGCCTACAAGGCGTACGCCCGGTGCATCAACGACCAGTCGGCGGGGCGCGTCACCCTGCGGAGCCTGTTCCGCTTCCGGGACGCCGAGCCGGTGCCCCTGGACGAGGTGGAACCGGTCGAGGCCATCGTGACGCGGTTCGTGACGGCGGCGATGTCGTTCGGCTCGATCTCGAAGGAGTGCCACGAGGCGATCGCCGTCGCGATGAACCGGCTGGGCGGCAAGTCGAACTCGGGGGAGGGCGGCGAGGACCCCGACCGCTACACGCCGCTCCCCAGCGGCGACAGCCGGCGCTCCGCCATCAAGCAGATCGCCAGCGGCCGCTTCGGCGTCACCACCGAGTACTGCGTCAATGCCGACGAACTCCAGATCAAGATGGCCCAGGGCGCCAAGCCCGGCGAGGGCGGCCAGTTGCCCGGTCACAAGGTCAGCCCGGAGATCGCGCGCGTGCGGCACACGACGCCGGGCGTGACGCTCATTTCGCCCCCGCCGCACCACGACATCTACTCCATCGAAGACCTTGCCCAACTCATCTATGATTTGAAGACCGTCAATCCCGAGGCGCGCGTCTCCGTGAAACTCGTCTCCGAGGTCGGCGTCGGCACGGTGGCGGCGGGCGTGGCCAAGGGCAAGGCCGACATGGTCCTCATCTCCGGCCACGACGGCGGGACGGGGGCGAGCCCGCTCACCTCCATCAAGCACGCCGGCCTGCCGTGGGAACTGGGCCTGGCGGAGACGCAGCAGACGCTCGTCGCCAACCGCCTGCGCGACCGCATCCGGGTGCAGACCGACGGGCAACTGCGCACCGGGCGCGACCTGGCCGTCGCCGCCCTCCTCGGGGCCGAGGAGTTCGGCTTCGGCACCGTCGCCCTCGTCTGCATGGGCTGCGTCATGGCGCGGAAATGCCATATGAACACCTGTCCGGTCGGGGTGGCCACCCAGGACCCGCGGCTGCGCGAGCGGTTCCAGGGCAAGCCCGAGCACCTCGTCCGGTTCATGCGGTTCATCGCCGAGGACCTGCGGGAAGTCATGGCGAGTCTCGGCTTCCGGACCGTGGATGAGATGGTCGGCCGGGCCGACCGGCTGGACGTCGCGCCGGCCGTCGAGCACTTCAAGGCTCGCGGGCTGAACCTCTCGGGCATTCTCTCTTTCGTCGAACCGGACGAACGGACCGACCGCCGGTGC
The DNA here is from genome assembly GCA_964577175.1 of uncultured Anaerolineales bacterium. Classification (GTDB taxonomy): domain Bacteria; phylum Planctomycetota; class Phycisphaerae; order FEN-1346; family FEN-1346; genus BS750m-G62. The sequence goes on along the minus strand of CAZNYC010000051.1, from coordinate 16,938 downwards.
ACGCGCCCCGGCGCGGCAGGGGATGGGGCGCCGGGTCGGAGCCTGTCCCGAGCGGAGCCGGGGGGGACCCGCCGCGCGCCGGCCGGCACGGGCGCGGTGGTTGCGGAGAACCACCGCGCAGTCGCGGACGAGTCCGCCGAGCGGTTCGACGCCGCCCTCATCGAGAAGTGCCGCGCGGCGATCGAGGACCGCGAGCCGGTGCACCTGGAGATGCCCGTCCGCAACGTCCACCGGGCGGTGGGGGCGATGCTGTCGGGCGAGATCGTCCGGCGGCACGGGCCGGACGGCCTCGCGGAGGATACGATCCGCCTCGACCTCGCGGGCAGCGCGGGCCAGAGCCTCGGCGCGTTCCTCGCCCCCGGCGTCTCCATCACCGTGACGGGCGACGCGAACGATTACCTGGCCAAGGGGATGAGCGGCGGGCGGATCATCCTGAAGACGCCCCCCGGCGCCCGCCTCCAGCCGCACGAGGACGTCATCGTCGGCAACGTCGTCCTGTACGGGGCGACGGGCGGCGAGGTGTACGCGGGCGGCCTGGCGGGCGAGCGGTTCGCCGTCCGCAACTCCGGCGCCACCGCCGTTGTCGAGGGCGTCGGCGACCACGGCTGCGAGTACATGACGGGCGGCGTGGTGGTCGTGCTCGGCCCCACGGGATACAATTTTGCGGCGGGGATGAGCGGCGGCATCGCGTACGTCTACGACGAGTCCGAGCAGTTCGGCACCCGCTGCAACCTCGACATGGTCGACCTGGAGAGCGTCTGGACCGACCAGGACCGCACGCGCCTGCGGGCGCTCATCGAGCGCCACGCCGAGGTCACCGGCAGCCCGGTGGCCCGGGCCATCCTGGACGACTGGCAGGCGCGGTCGGCCCTGTTCGTCAAGGTCATGCCCATCGAGTACCGCCGGGTGCTGGAGCGGATCGAGATGCGGGCCGACCGCGATGCCGAGACCGTCTCGGCCACAGAAGAGGTCTACTCTGGGTAAGGCGAAACAACAATGATGAACAAGGAATGATGAATAATGAATGATGAAGTAGAAGGCGGAAACGGCCACGGCCGCGGCGCGAACGTCGGGGTGGCGCCGAGGCGGCGGGGGCGGTCCGTGTTCGCCGGTCCGCTTGCGACGGGTTGTCATTCTGAGGCCCCGCTGGCGGGGACGAAGAATCTCGCCGTGCCAGCGGCGTCAAGGCGAGATTCTTCGTCGGCCTGGCGGCCTCCTCAGAATGACAAAAGGGCGATATGGGGTTCCGCGTTCATCATTCATCATTCCCCATTCATCATTGCGGTTAAGCGTTAGCGACGGAGTGGAGATTGACGATGGCCAAGCCCACCGGTTTCCTGGAATACGTCCGGCAGACCGCGCCGAAGCGGCCGGTTCCCCTGCGCGTGGCGGACTGGCGCGAGGTCGAGGGCCGCCTGCCCGACGTCACCCTGCGCGAGCAGGCCGCCCGGTGCATGGACTGCGGCATCCCGTTCTGCCATGCGTACGGGTGCCCGCTGGCGAACCGCATCCCGGAATTCAACGAGATGGTGTACCGCGAGGACTGGGCGCGGGCGCTGGCGTTCCTCCACGCGACGAACAACTTCCCGGAGATCACCGGCCGCGTGTGCCCCGCCCCGTGCGAGGCGGCGTGCACGCTCTCCATCGGGGCGGAGGCGGTTACGATCCGCCAGATCGAACTGGCGGTGGCGGAGCGGGGCTGGCGGGACGGGCTGATCCGGCCCGAGCCGCCGTCCCATCACACCGGCCGCCGCGTGGCCGTCGTCGGGTCGGGGCCGGCGGGCCTGGCGGCTGCGCAGCAACTGGCCCGGGCGGGGCATGAGACGGTCGTCTTCGAGAAGAACCCGCACCCGGGCGGCATCCTGCGCTGCGGCATTCCGGACTTCAAACTCGAGAAGTGGGTCCTCGACCGCCGCCTCGACCAGATGCGGGCCGAGGGCGTCGCGTTCGAGACGGGCGTCGTCGTCGGCGACGACGTGTCGATGCGGTACCTGGTCCGCAAGTTCGACGCCGTCCTCCTGGCCGCCGGCGCCGAGCAGCCGCGCGACCTCACCATCCCCGGCCGGGGGCTGGAGGGCATCCACTTCGCGATGGACTTCCTCGTCCAGCAGAACCGCCGCGTGGCCGGTGAGGACGTGCCGGACGAGGGCGCCATTTGGGCGGGCGGCCGGAAGGTCGTCGTCATCGGCGGCGGCGATACGGGGAGCGACTGCGTCGGGACGGCCCGCCGGCAGGGGGCGGCGGAGATCACCCAGATCGAACTCCTCCCCGAACCGCCCGACCAGCGCCCCGCCGCGTGCCCCTGGCCCACCTGGCCCACCATCAAGCGGACCAGCAGCAGCCACGAGGAAGGCTGCGACCGGCTCTGGAGCGTCCTGACGAAGGAGTTCATCGGGCACGGCGGCATTGACGTGCACGGCCTGCGGTGCGTCCGCATCCAATGGTCCGAGCCGGACGCCGAGGGCAAGCGGACCTTCGAGGAGGTGCCCGGTACCGAGTTCGGGCTCGACGCGGACCTCGTCCTCCTGGCCCTGGGGTTCGTGCACGTGCGGCACGGGCCGATGGTGGCCTCGGCCGGGCTGGAGACGGACGAGCGCGGTAACCTGACGGTGGACGCGCGCGGCATGACGAGCCGGGAGGGCGTCTTTGCCGCCAGCGATTGCGTGCACGGGGCGTCGCTGGTGGTCCGTGCCATCGACGCCGGCCGCCGCGCGGCGGAACACATCGACGACTACTTGAAAGACAATGGCGAATGACGAGGGCCGAATGACGAAGGAATGGCGAATGCCGGGCGGCATGCTCTCGCGCTGCCCGGAAAACATGTATCCGTTGCCGAGGGTAGGCCCGATGACCCGGGACCGGGAGGAGCGGACCGATGTTTCGCTTGCAAGACAGGGGACCGGGCCCTAGAATCCACCGCGGGCCCGTCGAGGTACCCCCCTGAAGCCGCTTCGCCGCGGGCACACTCTACACCCGTGGCCGGCCCCGACCGGAGGCAGGACGTGTCATGAGCGAGCGTGAGCCCAACGTGCGGCATCACACCCTCTCCCCCGGCGGGAGAGGGCAGGGTGAGGGGGTGGCATGGCCACGCTTGCGTGGCCATGAGGCCGTCCGACGTACATGGCCACCCAACGTCGGCTGGCCATGCCACCCGTCCGGCGACCGCCCGCGGGAATGCTGCGGCCTGTTCGGCATCTGGGGCGACGCCGAGGCCGCCCGCCACGCCTATTTCGGCCTGTACGCGCTCCAGCATCGCGGGCAGGAAGCGGCCGGCATCGCCGCCTCCGACGGCGGGCGGCTCCGCCTCCACAAGGGGCCGGGCCTGGTGTCGCAGGTCTTCGCGGACCCGGCGTCGCTGGCGGGGCTGCCCGGCGCGGCCGCCATCGGCCACAACCGGTACTCGACGACCGGGGCCTCCAGCGCCCGCAACGCCCAGCCCATCCTCATCGAGTACAAGCGGGGCCAACTGGCGGCGGCGCACAACGGGAACCTCGTGAACTCGGCCTCGCTGCGAAAGGCGATGGAGGAAGAGGGCTCCATCTTCCAGACGACGACCGATTCCGAGGTGGTCCTGCACCTGGTGGCCCGCAGCCGGGCCGACGCCCTGCCGGACGCCATCGAGGAATCGCTCCGCCAGGTCGTGGGGGCGTACGCGCTGGTGTTCCTCTCGCCGGAGATGCTGGTGGCGGTGCGGGACCCGTTCGGCTGGCGGCCGTTGTGTTTCGGCCGGCTGGGCGAGGCGCCGGTCGTGGCGAGCGAGACGTGCGCGCTCGATATCCTCCAGGCCGAGCACGTCCGCAGCCTGGCGCCGGGCGAGATGCTCGTGGTCGACTCAGGCGGCGTGCATTCGCGTCGGCTGCCGGCGGCGCCGCGGCAGGCGTCGTGCATCTTCGAGTTCATCTACTTTGCGCGGCCCGACAGCCGCATCTTCGGCCAGAAGGCCGACAAGATCCGCCGGGCCTTCGGCCGCCGCCTGGCCGAGGAGGCCCCCGCCGAGGCCGACATCGTCATCGCCGTGCCGGACTCGGCCAACACCGCCGCCCTCGGGTACGCCGAGCAGGCGGGCCTGCGGTTCGAGATCGGCCTCATCCGGAACCATTACGTCGGCCGGACGTTCATCAGCCCGTACCAGCACGAGCGCGACGTGGACGTGCGCGTGAAGTTCAACCCCGTGGCGGGGGTGCTTCGCGGCAAGCGGGTGGTGGTGGTCGAGGATTCGCTCGTCCGCGGGACGACGCTGCGGAAACTCATCCGCCTGATCCGCGGGGCGGGGGCGGCGGAGGTGCACGTCCGCGTCTCGAGCCCGCCGATCCGGTGCCCGTGCTTCTACGGCATCGACATGTCCACGCGCGAGGAGTTGATCGCCTCCGCCCATACCGTGGAGGAGATCCGCGATTTCATCGGGGCCGATTCGCTTCGCTACCTCTCCGTCGAGGGCATGCTGAGCGTCGTGCCGGACGCCGACGCCATGTGCACCGCCTGCTTCACGGGCGATTACCCGACGGACGTGCCGGCGGGGATTCACAAGGAACAGTTCGAGCCGCAGCAGTTTCAAGGATCGTGTTGAGGGACGAGGAACCGATCACCCACCCGATAGCCGCGTGATGGCCTTCCCAGGCCGCCACGCTTGACGGAAGCCCGTGAACGCGGCGGCCTTGGAACGCCGCCGCGCGGCAAGAAGGGGAAGGAATGGCCCATCGCGCCTTACTGGCCCTGGAGGACGGCACCGTCTTCGTCGGCGGCGCCTTCGGCGCCCGCGCCGAGGCCGCCGGCGAAGTCGTCTTCAACACCTCCATGGCCGGGTACCAGGAGGTGGTGACCGATCCGTCGTACCACGGGCAGATCGTGGTGATGACCGCCCCGCTCATCGGCAATTACGGTGTGAACGCCGAGGACGCCGAGTCGCATCGCCCGTGGGTCGAGGGATTCGTCGTGCGCGAACTCTCGCGCCGCGCGTCGAACTGGCGCGCCCGCGGCGACCTGGACGCTTACCTCCGCGACGCCGGCATCCCCGGCATCACGGGGGTCGACACGCGGGCCCTGACGCGCCGCATCCGGACCGAGGGGGCGATGACGGCCGTCCTCTCGCACGTCGACGACGACCCGCGGCGCCTGGTCGAGAAGGCGCGGGCCTCGCCCGGCCTCGTCGGCCGCGACCTCGTGCGCGAGGTCACCTGCCGCGAGCCGTGGGAGTGGGAACCCGAGACGGCCCCGCCGGACGGACCGCTCGTCGCGCTGCTGGATTACGGCCTCAAGTACAACATCGCGCGGTGCCTGCGCGAGGTCGGCTGCCGTGTGCTCGTCGTGCCGGCGTCGGCGACGGCGGAGGAGATCGCCGACCGCCGGCCGGACGGCATCATGCTCTCAAACGGGCCCGGCGACCCGGCGGCCGTGCCGCAGGCCGTCGAGACGCTCCGCTCGCTCATCCAGGAGCCGCCGGGCGGCGAACCGGTGCCCATCTTCGGCATCTGCATGGGGCACCAGATGCTGGGCCAGGCCCTGGGCGGCGAGACGTACAAACTGAAGTTCGGCCATCACGGGGCGAACCACCCCGCCAAGGACCTCGCCACCGGCCGGGTGGCCATCACCGTCCAGAACCACGGCTTCTGCGTGGACATCGACACCCTGCCGCAGGACGACGTTGAACTCACGCATCTGAATCTGAATGACCAGACGCTGGAGGGGCTGCGGCACCGGCGGCTGCCGATGTTCAGCGTCCAGTTTCACCCGGAGGCGTCGCCCGGGCCGCACGACGCGCATTACCTGTTTCGCCGGTTTCGCGACCTGATGGAGCGGGGGGCCGATGCCTAAACGGACCGATATCTCGACGATTCTTGTCATCGGCTCCGGCCCGATCATCATCGGGCAGGCGTGCGAGTTCGACTACTCCGGCACGCAGGCGTGCAAGGCCCTGCTCGCCGAGGGGTACCGCGTGGTCCTGGTGAACTCGAACCCGGCCACGATCATGACGGACCCGCAGTTCTCGCACCGGACGTACGTGGAGCCGATTACGCCGGAGGTGGTGGAGGCGATCGTTCGCGAGGAGCGGCCGGACGCCCTCCTGCCGACCGTCGGCGGCCAGACCGCGCTGAACACCGCCGAGGCGCTGGCCGAGTCCGGCGTGCTGGACGACCTCGGCGTCGAGATGATCGGCGCCAGCCCCGACGCCATCGAGAAGGCCGAGTCGCGCCAGAGTTTCAAGGAGGCGATGGAGCGGATCGGCCTGGCGATGCCCGAGGGGCGCGTCGTCCGTTCCGTCGACGAGGCCATGGACGCCGCCGACGCCATCGGCCTGCCGGTCATCCTGCGCCCGAGTTACACGCTGGGCGGCACGGGCGGCGGGACGGCCTACAACCGCGAGGAACTCAAGGCGATGGCCCGGGCCGCCCTCGAGGCCAGCCCCATCCACCAGACGCTCATCGAGGAGTCCGTCCTCGGCTGGAAGGAATTCGAACTCGAGGTCATGCGCGACCTCGCGGACAACGTCGTCATCATCTGCTCCATCGAAAACGTGGACCCGATGGGCGTGCACACGGGCGACTCGATCACCGTCGCCCCCGCCCAGACGCTCACGGACCGCGAGTACCAGGCGATGCGCGACGCCGCCGTGGCGATCATCCGCGAGATCGGCGTCGAGACGGGCGGGTCGAACATCCAGTTCGCCGTCTGCCCGCGGACCGGCGAGATGCGGGTCGTCGAGATGAACCCGCGCGTCAGCCGCTCCAGCGCCCTGGCCTCGAAGGCCACGGGGTTCCCCATCGCGAAGATCGCGGCCAAACTGGCCGTCGGGTATCGGCTTGACGAGATCCCCAACGACATCACGCGCGAGACGCCCGCCTCGTTCGAACCCACGATCGATTACTGCGTCGTCAAGGTGCCGCGGTTCACGTTCGAGAAGTTTCCCCAGACCGAGGCGGTGCTGAACACGTCGATGCACAGCGTGGGGGAGGCGATGGCCATCGGCCGCTCGTTCAAGGAGGCCCTCCAGAAGGCGATGCGGTCGCTGGAGATCGGCGTGGCGGGCCTGGAGGACCCGGACGAGCGGCTCGAGGGCGAGGCCCTGAAGCACGCCCTCGTCACGCCCTCGCCGGACCGCATCTTCCACGTCAAGGCCGCGCTGGCCGGCGGCACGAGCGTGGACGACGTGTACCGCCTGACGGGCATCGACCCGTGGTTTCTGGACAACATCGCCCAACTCGCCGAGACGGAGGCGGACCTGGGCCGCCGCGCCGCCGAGGCCGACCGTCTGGAGGACACCCTCTCGCCCGAGGAACTGCTGGCGGTCAAGCAGATGGGGTTCTCCGACCGGCAACTCGTCCGGCTGCTCGGTGCGGCCGACGAGGACGCCGTCCGCACGTGGCGGCTGGCGTGCGGCATCCGGCCGGTCTACAAACTCGTGGACACGTGCGCCGCGGAATTCGAGGCCTTCACCCCGTACTACTATTCCACCTATGAGCAACCGCCGGTCAAAATCGCCTGAGCCGCTCGCCTCGCCCCCGGCGCGCCAGCGCGTCGTCGTGCTCGACTTCGGGTCGCAGTACACCCAGTTGATCGCGCGGCGGATTCGTGAGTGCGGGGTGTACAGCGAGATCGTCCCGCACACCGTCTCGCCGGCCGACCTCGCGGCCGACCGGCCGGCCGCCCTCGTCCTCTCCGGCGGGCCGGCGTCGGTCACCGACGAGGGCAGCCCCGCGTGCGACGCCGGGCTCCTGCGCCTGGGCATCCCGGTCCTCGGCATCTGCTACGGACTGCAACTGATGACGAAACTCCTGGGCGGCGAGGTCCAGCCCGCCGACCGACGCGAGTACGGGCGGGCGGACATCCGCATCGTCCGGAAGCGCGGTCTCTTCGCCCGCCTGCCCGACCGCATGCGCGTCTGGATGAGCCACGGCGACCAGGTCCGCACCCCGCCGGAGGGGTTCGAGGTCCTCGCCCGCACGTCCACCGCCCCCGTGGCGGCGATGGGCGATGCGCGCCGGCGGCTGTACGGCCTCCAGTTTCACCCGGAGGTCGTTCACACGCCGCGGGGGCGCGAGATCCTCGAGAACTTCCTCTACCGCGTGGCCGAGTGCCGCGGCGGATGGTCCGCCGCCTCGTTCGTCGAGGAGACCACCGCCGCCCTCCGCGACCGCATCGGCGAGCAGCGGGTCCTCTGCGGCGTCAGCGGGGGCGTGGACTCGTCGGTCCTGGCGGCCCTCTTGAACCGGGCCATCGGCGGCCGCCTGCACTGCGTGTTCATCAACAACGGGCTGCTGCGGAAGAACGAGCCGACGAACGTCCGGGCGAAGTTCCGCGACCGTCTCGGCATCCGCCTGCATTACGTGGCGGCCGCCGATCGGTTCCTCAAGCGCCTCGAGGGCGTGGCCAGCCCGGAACGCAAGCGCCGCATCATCGGCAACGTGTTCATCCGCATGTTCGAGAAGGAGGCCCGCCGCCTCGGCAAGCCGCCGTTCCTCGCCCAGGGCACGCTGTACCCGGACGTCATCGAGAGCGTCTCGGCCCACGGCGGCCCGTCGGCCACGATCAAGACGCACCACAACGTGGGCGGGCTGCCGTCGAACCTGCGGTTCAAACTGGTCGAACCGTTTCGATATCTCTTTAAGGACGAGGTTCGCCGCGTGGGCGAGGAACTCGGCCTGCCCGAGCGGATGATCTGGCGGCACCCGTTTCCGGGGCCCGGCCTGGCCGTCCGCATCGTCGGGCCCGTGACGCGGCGGAAACTGCGGATCCTGCGGCAGGCGGACGCCATCTTCCTGGAGGAACTCCACGCCGCCGACCTGTACCGGAAACTGTGGCAGGCGTTCGCCCTGCTGCTGCCCGTCAAGGCGGTGGGCGTGATGGGCGACGAGCGGACCTACGCCAACGTCATCGCACTGCGGGCCGTCACGAGCCGCGACGGGATGACCGCCGACTGGGCCCGCCTGCCGGAGGACGCCCTCGGCCCGATCGCCACCCGCATCATCAACGAGGTCCGCGGCGTGAACCGGGTGGTGTACGACGTGTCGAGCAAGCCGCCCAGTACCATCGAATGGGAATGATTGACGGCAGGCAACGGGCAACAGGCAACGACAACCGTTTAGCCGCGAGGCGCAGCCGAGCGCGCCACGGCGCAACGTGGGCCGGCGAGGCCCCGAGCCGAGCACGTCGCGCGCGACGCGCAGCCGAGCGCGCCACAGCGCAACGTGGGCCGGCGAGGCCCCGAGCCGAGCACGTCGCGCGCAACGCGCCGACGACCCAGCGAACCCTGAACCAGGAGGTATGACGATGAAACACGGGCTGAGCCTGACGGCATGTGCGGCGGCGGTCACGGCGGTGCTGGCGGCCGCTGTCGCGACGGCGGCCGAGGACGGGTTCGTCCCCCTCTTCGACGGCAAATCCATTGAGGGATGGAACCAGGTGGGCGGCAAGGCGACGTACGAGGTCCGGGACGGCTGCCTCGTCGGCTCCTCCGTCCCGAACACGCAGAACTCCTTCCTGTGCCCGCCGAAGGCGTACGGCGACTTCGTCCTGGCGTTCGAGGTCAAGTGCGCCCCGGCCCTGAACTCCGGCGTGCAGGTCCGTTCGCACGTGGCGAAGCAGGGCGAGACCGTCAAGCGGAACAAGGGCGACCGGACGCTGCCCGTCGGGCGGATGTACGGATATCAATGCGAAATCTCGCACGCGAAACGCGGGTCCAGCGGCTGCATCTACGACGAAGGCCGCGGCGGGTGGATCTTCGGCCCGAAGGACGCCTCCGAAAAGGCACGCAAGGCCTTCAAGGACAACGCGTGGAACCACTATAAGATCGAGTGCAAGGGCAACCGCATCCGGACGTGGGTCAACGGCGTGGCGGTGGCGGACATGACCGACGACCGCGAATCCGAGGGGCTCATCGGCTTCCAGGTGCACGGCGTGGGCAAAAAGACCGAACCGCTCGTCGTGCGGTGGCGGAACATCCGGATCAAGGAGTTGAAGTAGGGCGTGCGGCCGGGTTGGCTCGTTCAAGCCGGGGGCATCTCTCCCGGCCGGGCAAGACCGGCCGGGCCACACCGTTGGAGAAGGATCGCGGCGGGTGCGGAGACCCGCCGCGCTTGACTGCACGCACATCACAGCCGCCCGCTCATCCGTTGAAGTACAGGTACGCCGCCAGGATGATGAGCAGCACGAGGACGGAGATGCCCACGTCCCGCCAGTTCCAACTGGCGCGGCTCGAGCGGCGATCCTCGTCGGTCAGCGTGGCGTACGTCAGGCCGCTGAGTTTCTCGTACGGCGGCGGGTTGGTCAGGTAACTCACCCCCACCATCACCACGATACACACCAGGAAGATGACCAGGCTGTAGTACTGGAAGAAGATGCTGTTGACGACCCACAGCAGCGACCCCTCGGCGTACTCCGTGCCCCACAGGGCCACGGGCGTATCGACGAGCAGGCGGAACACGCCCAGCAGGAACCCGACCACCAGGGCCGCCAGGCATCCCTTGGCGTTCATCCGTTTCATGAAGACGCCGAGGAAGAAGACGACGAAGATCGGCGGGGCCAGGTACGCCTGCACGCCCTGGAGGTAGTGGTACAGTCCCCGGCTGCCCTGGATCACCGGAATCCACGCCAGGCCGATGACGACCATCACGATGGTGGCGAGTCGGCCGATCCAGACGAGTTTGTGTTCCGAGACGTTCGGATGCAGCCGCGAGTAGAAGTCCATCGTGAACAGGGTGGCCGAGGCGTTGAAGACGCTGGAGAGGCTGCTCATCAGGGCCGCCAACAGGCCCGCCACGACGAATCCCCGCACGCCCACCGGCAGCATGTGCTTGACGAGCAGCGGGAACGCCGCCTGGGCCTCCACGGTGTCGACTTTCCCCTCGTCCATGAGGGTCTGCTGGAGGGCCTCGACCTTGCCGCTGGCGGCCAGGGCGAAGCAGATCATGCCGGGGATGATGAAGATGAAGACGGGCAGGAGTTTCAGGAACGCCGCCCACAGGCTGCCGCGGCGGGCCTGCCGCTCGTTCGGGGCGCCCAGGGCACGCTGTACGATATATTGGTCCGTACACCAGTACCAGAGGCCGATGATCGGGGCGCAGAAGAGCATGCCCAGCCACGGGTAGTTGCCGTTGAAGTACCACGCCTGGCGGACGACCTCGCCGTCGGCGCCCGTCTCCATGACGGGGGCCCAGGTGCCCTCGACGCCGGCGGGGACGAGCGGTTTCCAGAGGTTGAACATCTCCGAGCCGGCGATCTCCCTGAGTTCGCTCCACCCGCCCAGGGCGTGGAGGCCGAAGATCGTCACCAGCGCCGACCCGATCACGAGCGTGAACGTCTGGAGCGTGTCGGTATAGGCGACCGCCCGCAGCCCGCCGAGCACCGTGTAGGCCCCGGTCAGGAGGATGATGAGGATGGAGCCGATCCAGAAACTGTCCATCGTCCAGCCGCCGATGTCGATGCGGATCTCCGGCAACAGGACCGAGAACACGATGCCGCCCGCGAAGATGGCCACCGCGATCTTCGTCAGCACGTACGCCACCAGCGAAATGACCGACAGCACCCACCGGGCCATCGGGCTGAACCGTTTCTCGAGGAACTGCGGCATGGTGAACACGCGCGACCGCATGTAGAACGGCACGAACACCCAGCCCAGGACGAGCAGGCACCAGGCGTGCAGTTCGTAATGGGCCATGGCCACGCCGTCGGTCGCGCCGGAGCCGGCGAGGCCCACCAGGTGCTCGGACCCGATGTTCGAGGCGAAGATGGAGGCCCCGATGATGAACCAGCCGAGGTTGCGGCCGGCCAGGAAGTAGTCGTCCGGCGTGTCCTTGTTCTTGCGGATGACGTACCAGGAGAGGCCGAAGACGAGCAGGAAGTAGGCGGCAACGGTCGCCCAGTCGATGGGGCCGAGTCCTTCCATGGCGTGCTCCTCCGTTAGGACCAAGGCGGTTCGAGTTGGCCTGCGCCGTGTCGGTTTCCGGTGATGCGAACAGGCGATTGAACCGCAAAGGACGCAAGGTCGCAAAGGGGAAGCCTGGGTTGAAACGGCTTGCCCATTGAGCCTCTTGCGAGAGGCGGTGCGGCTCAGGACGGCTATTGCACGAAGCAGAAGTAATGTCCTCGCCGCGCCAGGCTGTCATTCTGAGGCTCCGCTTGCGGAGCCGAAGAATCTCGCCGCGGGAGCAGCATCGAGGCGAGATTCTTCGTCGCGGCTTCGCCGCTCCTCAGAATGACAACCGCGGACATTACTTTCACCTGGGTCAATAGCCGGCCATGTCACCCCGCTGCCTGTTTCTTCAGGCCGCCTCTCTTGGCGCTCTTTGCGTCCTTTGCGGTTCAGGCCGTGCCGTCAATGCCGGATCGCCGCACCCGCCCACGTCAACCCGCCGCCGAAGGCCACCAGGAACGCCACGTCGCCGGGGCCGATGTCGCCCCGGGCGAGGGCCTCGTGGTGGGCCATCGCCACGCTCGCCCCTCCCGTGTTACCGTACGTGGCGATGTTGAGAAAGACTTTTTCCGGCGGGAAGCCCATGCGGCTGGTGGCGGCGTCGATGATCCGCGTGTTCACCTGGTGCGGGACGACCATCGTGACCCCCTCGACGGTCAGGCCGCAGGCCTTCATGCATTCCTCGATGAGTTCCTGCATCTTGAGGACGGCGAACTTGAAGACTTCCCGGCCGCGGATGTGCATGTAGTGCAGGCGCTGGTCCACCGTTTCGTGCGAGGGGGTCCGGCGCGACCCGCCGCCCGGCAGGATCATCAGGTCCCCGCCCGAGCCGTCGGCGTAGAGGGTGGTGTAGAGGATGCCCGTGTCGGGCTCGTCGCTGGCCTGCACCACGGCCGCCCCCGCCCCGTCGCCGAACAGGACGCACGTGCCGCGGTCGTCGTAATCGGTGATCTTGGACAGGGTCTCGGCGCTCGTGACGAGGACCGTCCGGGCCTGGCCCGAGAGGATGGCCGCCCGCGCCTGCGAGAGGGCATAGATGTGGCCGGAGCAGGCGGCCGTCAGGTCGAACGCGCCGGCGTTCGTGCAGCCGAGGCGGTCCTGGAGCCAGCACGCCGTGGCCGGCAGCGTGTTGTCGGCGGTGATCGTGGCGCAGATGAGGAGGTCGATCTCGTCCGGCGCGACGCCGGCATCGTCCATGGCGCGGCGGCAGGCCTCGATCGCCAAGTCGCTGGTGGCCTGGTCGTGTTCGGCCAGGCGGCGCTCCTTCATGCCGGTCCGCTGGACGATCCACTCGTCGTTGGTCTCGACGATGCGCGTGAAATCCTCGTTCGTCATCACGCGCTCGGGCACGTACATGCCCGTGCCGATGACCTTGGCGCTGGCGGGTCGGGTCACGCGGAGGTCCCTCCGGCCTTGGCGATTTCCTGGACGATGGTCCGGTTGACCTCCTGGCGGGCGTAGGTGGCGGCGGCGCGGAGCGCGTTCGTGACGGCCCGGGCCTTCGCGTTGCCGTGGCAGATGATGACCACGCCGTTGATGCCCAGCAGGGGCGCCCCGCCGTACTCCTCGGCATCGTGGCGGCGCTGGAGGTCGCGCATGACGGGCATGAGGGCCTCTCGCGTGTCGCCGGGCATCTCGCGGACCTCCGTCATGACGGTCTGGAAGACGCTGTCGGCCAGAGCCTCGACGCACTTCAGGACGATGTTGCCGACGAATCCGTCGCAGACGACGACGTCGAACCGGCCGTTGAAGATGTCGCGGCCCTCGGCGTTGCCCTGGAAGTTCAGGGCGCTGCGGGCCATGAGGTCGCGGGCCTCGCGGGCGAGTTCGTTACCCTTCTGGCTCTCCTCACCGATGGAGAGGATGCCGACCCGCGGGTCGGCCACGCCGAACACCTCGCGGGCATACACGCTGGCCATCAGCCCGTACTGGAGCAGGTGGACGGGGCGGCTGTCGACGTTGGCGCCGACGTCGATCACGACGACCGGCCCGTGGACCGTGGGGAAGACGACGCTGATGCCCGGCCGTCGGACGCCCGGCAGGCGTTTGGCGATCATGTGGGCCGCCGCCACGAACGCCCCCGTGTTGCCGGCGGAGACGACGGCGTCGGCGCGGTCGTCGGCCATGAGTTCGACGGCCCGGCGGAGCGAGGAGTCGGGCTGCCGGCGGACGGCCTCGACGGGAGGCTCGCCCATGCCGACCCGTTCGGCGGCAGGCACCACCTCGAGGCGATCCCGGTCGATGCCGACGGCATCGAGTTCGGCCCCGATGGCCTCGGCATCGCCGACGAGGAGAAACGAATCGTCCGGGAGGCCGTCGCGGGCGCCGACGACGCCGCGCACGATCTCGCCCGGCGCGTGGTCGCCGCCCATGGCGTCGATCGCCAGCCGCACCGATTACTCCTCCTCGATGTCGAGAACCTGTCGGCCGCGGTAGTGGCCGCAGTTCCCGCACACGGTATGCGGCAGTTTGTCGTGCCCGCATTGCCGGCAGACGGTGGTCTGGCGGGGCGCGATGGCGTCGTGCGAACGGCGTTTGCCCTTGCGGGCCTGGGGCGTTCGTCTCTTCGGAACCGGCATGGTCGTCTCCTCCTGCGGTGCCGCCCGGCGGCACGGAAAATCGGCAACGGAAAGGCAGAAAGGGTATCGCCTGACCGGGCCGCGGTCAACCGAAAAGCGGGCAGCGCCGCTACGAGGCGTCCAATTGGCCGCGGACGAGGTCCGGCACGCGGGCCAGGGCGTCGGGCAGGGCGCCGGCGTCTTTGCCGCCCGCCTGGGCGAAGTCCGGCCGGCCGCCACCCCCCCCGCCGACCGCCCGGGCCACCTCGCCGATCAGGTTCCCCGCGTGCAGGCCGCGGTCGACGAGGTCCTTGGTGGCGGCGGCAATGAGGACGACCTTGCCCTCGGCCCGGCTCGCGAGGACCGTCAGGACGGAGTCGCGTTTGGCGCGGATGGCGTCGGCGGCCTCGCGGAGGGCGCCGGCGTCGGCCCCGTCGACCTCGGCCGCCAGAACCGGCGCGCCGTCCACCTCCTGGATCTGCCCGAGCAGGTCGTCCAGGCTGCCGCGCTTCGTCACGCTGCGGGCCTGGGCGAGATCGTTCTTCAGGTCCTTGATCTGCCGCTGCAGCGCCTGGACGCGCTCCGGCAGCCCCTCGGGCGTGGCCTTGAGCGCCTCGCAAAGGTCCGTCAGCACGTCTTCCTGCTCGTGGACGTAGTCCAGCGCGCCGCGGCCGGTGACGGCCGTGATGCGGCGGACGCCGGCGGCGACGGACTCCTCGGCCGTGATCTTAAAGAGTCCCACCCGCCCCACGTTCTCCAGGTGCGTGCCGCCGCACAGTTCCTTCGAGAAGTCGCCGACCGAGACGACGCGGACCTCGTCGGCGTACTTCTCGCCGAACAGGGCCATCGCGCCGGCCTCGCGGGCCTCCTCGATGGGCATGGTGGCCACCTCGACGTGGGGGGCCTCCAGGATGCGCGCGTTGACGAGGTCCTCCACCTGCCGCAACTCCTCGGGAGCCGGGGCCGTCGGGTGGGTGAAGTCGAACCGCAGCCGCTCCGGCGACACCTCCGACCCCGCCTGCTGGACGTGGTCGCCCAGCACCTCGCGCAGGGCCCATTGCAGCAGGTGCGTGGCCGTGTGGTTCCGGGCGGTGGCGAGGCGGCGGTCGGCGTCGACGCGGGCCGTGACGGCCTGGCCGCGCGCGATCCGGCCGCGCTTCACGCTGACCAGATGGACGATGAACTCGTGGTCGAGGATGGTGTCGGAGACCTCGGCCTCGCCCGTCTCGGCGAGGAGGCGTCCGACGTCGCCCACCTGCCCGCCGCTGCGGGCGTAGAACGGCGTGCGGTCCAGGAGGACCTGGGCGTCGGCGCCGGCCTCGGCGGCCTCGACCCATTCGTCGCCGACGATGACCGCCAGGACGGTGGCCCGGCTCTCGGTCGCGTCGTAGCCGACGAACTCGGTGGAGAGGTTCTCGCGGTGCAGGCGGTCGAGGGCGCCCGAGGCGAGGGCCTCGCGCTTGAAGACGATGGTGTCCTTGCCCATCGTGGAGCCGGCCCGGGACTGTTCGCGGCGGGCGTCCATCGCCTCGCGGAACCCGTCGCGGTCGAAGGCCAGGCCTTCCTCGGCGAGGCGCTGCTCGATGAACTCGACCGGGATGCCGTGGGTGTCGTAGAACTCGAAGACGCGTCGGCCGGGCATCTCGCCGGCGTCCTCGGCGGAGAGGCGCTCGATCTCCTCATCGAACTGGCGGATGCCGGCGGACTCCTCGATGGCCGCGATGAACCGCCGCTCCTCGGCCTCCAGGAGGTTGGCGATCGTCTCGCGCCGCTGGCCGATTTCCGGGTACGTCCCGCCCATCGTCTCTTCGACGACCGGGACGAGGCGCGCCAGCACCGGCTCGGCCACACCGAGATGGCGGGCGTCGAGGGCGGCCCGGCGGATGATCCGCCGCACCACGTACCCCCGGCCGTAGCGGTCGGGCAGGGCCCCGTCGGCGATGCAGAACGCCACGCTCCGGACGTGCTCGGCGATGCGACGGAGGCGGCGGTCGGCGTCGTCGCTGCGGCCGGGCTCGTAGGTTCGGCCGACGGCGTCGGCGGCGGCCTCGACGATGGGACGCATCACGTCGATGTCCATGTTGGTCGGCGCGCCCTGTAAGACGGCCGCCATCCGCTCCAGGCCCATCCCCGTGTCGATGTTCTTGGAGGGCAGGGGGACGAGGGTGCCGCCCTCCTGCCGGTCGAACTGCTGGAGCACGAGGTTCCAGACCTCGACGAACCGCTGGGAGTCGTTCTCCGGCGTGGTCTCGTTGCCGCGCTCCGGTTCCGTATCAATGAGGATTTCCGTGCACGGGCCGCACGGGCCGTTCGGGCCCTTCGAGGGGGCGGACTCCGGCCAGAAGTTCTCCTCCTCGCCGAACCGCCAGATACGCGCCTCCGGCACGCCGACGCGGTCGCGCCAGATGTTGAACGATTCGTCGTCGTCCTCGTAGATCGTGACGTGCAGGTGCTGGGGGTCCCGGCCCATTTCCT
>CAZNYC010000050.1:0-26484 GCA_964577175.1 uncultured Anaerolineales bacterium | reverse complement strand
TCGGGGTCGGAAAAAGCGCATTTTCGGGGGGTGCGCGCCAAGGCGTTTTCTCAGAATATCGATTCAGCGCCCCGCTGACAGCCACCGTTGAACCGGTGAAGGCGTGCCGGCGCGCCCGAACAGCGTGCGGCCCGCAGGCGGGCCGGCGTTCGGCGGCGCCCCCGCAAGTCGTCGTCGGCTCAACAACGCAGGTCGTTGCGCGATGATGCGACTCACAAGACGAGCGCCGGCCAGACCTACAGCGGCCAGATGAGGGGAATGAGAATCACCGCCGTCACGCCGACGAGGATCTTCAGCGGCAGGCCCACCCGGACGAAATCCTGCGTTCGGTACCCGCCCGGGCCGAATACGATCAGGTTCGTCTGGTACCCGACGGGCAGAACGAAACTCGCACATGCCGCCACGGCGGCGCCGAACGCGAACGGCCTCGGGTCCGCCGACGCCTGCTCGGCGGCGGCCATCGCGAGCGGCATGACGATGACGACGGCCGCCTTGCTCGTTACGACCTCGCACAGGATCGTCGTCACCAGGTAAATGCCCACCAGCACGCCGACCGCCCCGAACGCCTGGAACCATCCGACGACCTGGGAAGCGAGCGCATCGGCCGCCCCCGTTTTCTCGATGGCCCGGGCCACGCCCAAGGCGCACGCGATCACGATCAGCACTTGCCAGCCGATGCTGTCGCGGGCCTGGCCGCGCGTTACGCACCCCGTCAGGATGAGCACCGCCGCCGCCACGACGGACGCGTGGACCATGGAAACCCGGCTGCCGCCCACCTCCGGCAGATACGGCCCGGCCGCCGCCGCCGCCACCATCAGGACGACGACGACCGGCACCAGCCACCACCGTTTCGGCCGGGTGCCGACGGCCTCCTGCACGTCGCTGACGAGGTAGAAGTCCGGCGAATCGTACCACGTGGAGACGAACGTGTCGCCGCACTCGATGAGCAGGGTGTCGCCGGGGCGGAGGACGACGTCGCCGATCTTCCCCTTCACGCGCTCGCCGTTGCGATGGACGGCGATGACGACGGCGTCGTAGCGTGTGCGGAAGCCGGCCTCGCGGATGCTGCGGCCGACGAGCGGCGAACTCTTCGAGACGACGGCCTCCACGAGGCGCAGGCGCCCGTGGTGTTCTTTCAGGAAGTCGTAGTGCGGCTTGGCGGCGGGGACGAGGCCGGGCAGTTTCTGGAGTTCCAGGAGGGTATCGACCGCGCCGACGAAGACGAGCCGGTCGCCGCCGGCGAGGGGTTCGGTCGGCTCCACGGGGGCGATGACGGTCCCCTGCCGCTCGATTTCCGTCAGGAACAGGCCTTTCAGGTGTCGGAGGCCGGCCTCCTGGACGGTGCGGCCGGCCAGGGGGGAGGTCTCCTCCAGGCGCATCTCGGCGACGAAGTCGCGGTACTCGCCGGCCACGCGCTCCAGGGGCGTGCGCCGCGCGGGGAGCAGGTGCCGGCCCACCACCAGCATGAAACCCCATCCGAGCAGCGCGAGCGGCACGCCGACGGCGGCGATCTCGAACATCCCCATCCCCGCCATGCCGCGCTCGCGCATCATGCCGTCCACGATCAGGTTCGTCGACGTACCGATGAGCGAGCACATGCCGCCGAAAATGGCCGCGTAACTCAGCGGGATGAGCAACTTCGACGCGCTCAGGCCCCGTTTCTTCACAAAGCCCGTGATCACCGGCGTCAGCATCACGACGAGCGGAATGTTGTTCAGAAACGCGCTGAAGGCCGTGACGGGCAGCATGAGGCGCGTGAGGCGGCCGGGCTCGGTGCCGTCCGTCTTGAACGCCGTGCGGCACAGACGGTCGAGCAGGCCCGTGTTGCGGACGGCGGCGCTGACGATGAAGAGGGCGGCGATGGTCAGGATGGCGGGGTTCGCGAACCCCGCCAGCGCCTCCTCGATGGTCACGATGCCCACCAGGAGCAGGACCGTCAGGGCGAGAAAGAGGACGAGGTCGGGCGAGAAACGGTCGAGCAGCAGGGCCACAATGGCCAGCGCCACGACGCCCACCGAAAACCACGCCTCGGCCGACATACGGGAAGCCCTCCGGCCGCCGTCGCGCGCCGACTACGCCGGCGGAATCAGGTCCTCGTCTTCGAGATACGCCAGGATCCGGCCCGCGCACTCCTCCGGCGTCGTTTCCTTCGTCGGGAGACGGATTTCCGGGTTCTCCGGCGCCTCGTACGGGTCATCGATGCCGGTAAACTGCTTGATCTCGCCCGCGAGGGCCTTCTTGTAAAGGCCCTTGGGGTCGCGCTCGATGCAGGCGTCGATGGGGGTGTCCATGAAGATCTCGATGAACTTGCCGCCGTCGCCCTCGACCCACCCGCGGACCGTCCCGCGGATTTCGCGGTACGGGCTGATGCAGGCGCAGCAGGCGGCGAGGCCGTTGCGCGCCAGGAGGTTCGCGACGAACCCCACGCGGAGGATGTTCGTGTCGCGGTCCTCCTTCGAGAACCCGAGCCCTTTGGAGAGATTGGTCCGGACGACGTCGCCGTCGAGCACCTCGATTTTCACGCCGCGGTCCCGCAATCGAGGGACCAGCGCCTGCGTGACCGTCGACTTGCCCGATCCGCTCAGGCCCGTGAACCAGAGGACGAATCCTTGCGACATGCGGTGGCTCCTTCGTTCGTGGATGTACCCAAGAGTGTTGTTCGAACGGCACGCGCCGGGCAAGCCCGACGGCTGAATGTGGTCCGGTATGCCGACGTGCTACTCGTCGGCCTCCTGCCGGGCGGCCTCCAGGAGGACCTCGGCGACCTCCGGCCGGGTGAACTCCGGCGGCGGGGCCTCGCCGCGCTTCAGCATCTCCCGCACCTTCGTGCCGGAGAGGAACACCCGGTCTTCCTTGCCATGCGGGCACGTCTTGTTCGACACCATGCCGTCGCACTTGCGGCAGAAGAAGGCGTGCTCGAACTTCAGCGGCACGACGTCGATGGCGTCCGGGTCGAACGCATCGAAGATCTCCTGGGCGTCGTACGTGCCGTAATAGTCGCCCACGCCGGCGTGGTCGCGGCCGACGATGAAGTGCGTGACGCCGTAGTTCTTCCGCATGATGGCGTGGAGGATGGCCTCGCGCGGCCCGGCGTACCGCATTGACGCCGGCAGGACTGTCAGGAGGACGCGGTCGGTCGGATAATAGTTCTCGAACATGACTTCGTACGTCCGCATGCGGACGTCGGCGGGGATGTCGCCCTTCTTCGTCTCGCCCACCAGCGGATGCAGGAGCAGGCCGTCGCAGAGTTCCATCGCCACCTTCTGGAGGTACTCGTGGGCCCGGTGACACGGGTTGCGGGTCTGGAAGGCCGCCACGGTCTTCCATCCGCGGCGGTCGAACTCGGTGCGGGTGGCCTCGGGCGTCCAGCGGTACGGCGCCAGGTCCGCGTGCGGCGGCAGACGGATGACGTCCACCTCGCCGCCCAGGCACACCTCGCCCTGGCCCATCACGAGGGCCACCCCGGGGTGCTCGAGGTCCGTGGTGCGGTAGACCTCGCGGCACTCGCGCCGGCGGTCGTGCTCGTACGTCTCGGCCAGGTGGAGGACGGCCAGGACCTGCTCGGACTCGGGGTCCCAGAGCGCGACGTCCTCGCCCTCGCGGAGGGCGTCGGCCTCCTCCCGGCCGGTGCTGAGGGTGATGGGGACGGCCCACGGCTCGCCGGTGGGCAGGTGCATTTCGTCGACGGAGGCGTCGAACTGCTCGCGGGTCATGAAGCCGGTGAGCGGGCTGAAGGCGCCGACGGCCAGCAGTTCCAAGTCGCACCGTTCGCGGCGGGCGAGGGTGACCTTCGGGAGGTCGGCGGCGCGGGCGGCGGCTTCGTCGGCCGCCTCCTCCTCGAGCAGACGATTCACCAGGACGCCGCCGTGCGGCGCGATCGGGCCGGGTCCGTACCGGTTGGGCATGTCGATTTCCTCTGGACGGGAGATTCCAAAATCCCCTGGCGGGGCGGCACTCCGATTGGAGTGCTTCGCAAGTCTAATGGTTTTCCCCCGCGTGTCAAGGGCGATATCGGCCGGATGGAGGCCTCGCCGCCTCATAAATCACGGATGTGCCCTTAGCACTACAACGCTAAGTCGGCGTTTTGCGCGGTGGGTCTGGAGTACCCACCGCGCTCAAAACGCCCTTTTCAGGGCTGCGCGACGGGTGCGGAGACCCGCCGCGCATGAGTTAGCGTTGTAGTGTTAGCCCCGCTCAAGGTGACGCGTCAGGGGCGGGACCGCGCTCAACTCATCCAGGCTCTTGATGACGTGGTCCGGCGGCGCGTCGGGGTCCGCCTCGGCCTCGGCGAACTTGGCGCCCGGACGCGCGATGCGGACCGCCGTCCAGCCCAGCCGCTTCGGGGCGGGAAAGTCGAGCCGCGGGTTATCGCCGACGTACACGGCCGGGCCGGCGAAGCCGATCGCCTCCTGCACCCGGCGGAACGGAACCGCACTCGGCTTGATACCGTCCGGCCCCAGGTCGTGCGTATAGACGATGGCCCGGAAGTACCGAGCGATGCCGAGCGATTCCACCTTCTGCCGCTGCGTCGGCCCGTAGCCGTCCGTGATGAGGCCGAGCGGCAGCCGGGCCGACCAGAACGCCAGGGCCGGCACGGCGCCCGGATACGGTTCCACCTCGGCGGGCGTGCTGCGATAGAGGTCCACCAGGTCGCGGATGACGGCAGGGTCGGGCTCGAGGCCGGCGCGCTCGAGCACCGCGTCGAATACATGCGTGCGAAGATCGGCCTCGTAGGCGCGGACGAGTTCGGCCCGGAAATCGATGACCGGGCCGTAGCGCTCGCCCAGGTGCCGGGCGACGGCGTCCAGGCGCGCCAGGACGAACGGCCGCTCCGGGCAGAGCGTGTCGTCGAGATCGAAGATGAGGGCGTCCGCCATGATCGGTTCTCAGGCGCGCCGGGCAAGGCCGGCGGCTAACTGTGCACGGCGCGTGGCGGCGCTGCGCGGTGCCCAGTCTT
Organism: uncultured Anaerolineales bacterium; assembly: GCA_964577175.1. GTDB lineage: Bacteria > Planctomycetota > Phycisphaerae > FEN-1346 > FEN-1346 > BS750m-G62. The sequence goes on along the minus strand of CAZNYC010000050.1, from coordinate 21,527 downwards.
TGGCACCGCGCGGTGGGCAGTCGTGCCCACCGCGCTCCCTACCCGCCCGCCAGGGCCTGCACTCTCGCGCGGCGGGTGCGGAGACCCGCCGCGCTCACTTTCTTGTGTCAGTCACCGGACAGGGCCTGCACGTGGGCGACGGCGCTGCGGCCGAGGGCGGCCGCGTCGTATCCGCCTTCCAGCGTGCTGACGAGGCGTCCCCCGGCGGTTCGGGCGGCCAAGTCGCGGACGCGCCGGGTCGCCTCCGCGTAAGCCGACTCCGTCAGGCGGAGGCCGGCGAGGGGATCATCGGCGTGGGCGTCGAAGCCGGCCGAGACGAGCACGAAGTCGGGTCCGAAGCCTTCCGCCCGTTCAATCGCCTCGTCGATGGCTTCGAGGAACGCCTCGTCCCCCGCCCCGTGCGGCAGGGGGTAGTTGAGCGTCGTCCCCTCGCCCTCGCCCTGCCCCGTCTGGTCCCGTGCCCCGGTGCCGGGATAATGCGGCCACTGGTGCGTCGAGACGTACAGGACGTCCGGGTCGTCGTAAAACGCCTCCTGGGTCCCGTTGCCGTGATGCACGTCCCAGTCGACGATGAGAATTCGCCGGACCCCGTGGACGGCCCGGAGGCGGCGGGCGGCGATGGCGACGTTGTTGAAGAGGCAGAAACCCATGGCCCGCTCGCGGCAGGCGTGATGGCCGGGCGGACGGACCAGGCAGAACGCCGCGGCCACCTCCCCTGCCACGACCGCGTCGACGGCCGCACACACGCCGCCCGCCGCCAGGAAGGCCGCCTCCGCCGACGCCGGGCAGGCGTAGGTGTCGGGGTCGAACCAGACGGTGCGGCCCAGATCGGCCGTCTCGCGGACACGGCGGACGTGGTCGGCCGAATGGACGCGGAGGAGGTCGACCTCGTCGACGGGACGGACGGCGACGGGCGTCATGCGGTCCCATTCGCCCGCCTCCTCCAGCGCCGTGCGGATGGCCGTCAGGCGCTCCGGCCGCTCCGGGTGACCCGGGGCGGCGTGGGCGAGGTACCGGTCGTGCCAGACGAAGCCGACTGTCATGGCGGCAGGCTCCTACCGCGACGAGGGGTACATCCTGGCGCGCTCCAGTTCCTCGTGAATCGGCCACGTGCCGAACGCCAGAACGAGGAGCATGATGAGGTTGACAATCGGCAGGAGCATGAGCAGTCCCATGGCTCCCGAGTACCCCGCCTTCGAGAAAATCTTCCACCAGATGACAATCGTCAGAACCAGGAAGCCCAATGCGACGACGAGCGAGATGAGCAGGCCGATGCCGCCGGCGATGAGTTCCCCCGTTTCCGGACCCGAATACTGCATGGCGTTCTCCTTTCCGAGGGCTTTGGGAAGTGGGTCGGCCCCTTGGCCGCCCAAATGATATCGGCACGTCGGGCGACCGTTCTCCTTCTATACCCGATCCGGGGGGCGCGCATTCAGTTCCGCAAGGACCTTTTCGACGAGCGGTTCGAGGGCGGCCTCGACGGGCGGCGTCAATCCCTCGCCGAGGGCCACCTCGGCCGGCTCCACGCCGAGGAGGACCGTGGGCGGCAGCACCTGCCCCGTCGACTCGGCCAACCGGACGGCGGAAACGAGCGACAGGTCGTGGGCCGACCGCCACTCGGGCTCGTGGATCGCCTTCGCGAGCAGGTCGTCGAGCGTCAGGCGATAGATCGTGCCCGGCTCGCCGCCGGCGCGGACGGCGTCGAGGAGGACGACGCGGTCGGCCCGGCTCATCTGCGGCAGGACCGCGAGGAGGTCCGTGCCGGCGTCGAGAACCCGGACGCCGGTCGGCAGGTCTCGCTCGCGGAGCCGTTCGACGGCCCGGATACCCACGCCCTCGTCGCGGGCGAGCGGGTTGCCGACACCGATGACGAGCATCGTTTCGGGCATGGTGGGGCCGTTTCAGACGGGCAACGTCACAGACGCACGCAACAGCAAAGACCACGGCGAGATTCCTCGACTCGTCCCGGCGCGCCGGGACTCGCTCGGAATGACACCCTTAGCCCACGACATCGAGGACGGCGGCGGCGACTTCCTCCTGCTGCCCGCGCGTCAGTTCCGGGTAGACCGGAATGGCGAGCACTTCGCGGGAGGCCTGCTCGGCGTGCGGGAACTCACCCTCCCCATACCCAAGGTCCGCAAAGCAGCCCTGAAGGTGCAGCGGCACGGGATAGTAGACGGCGTGGCCGATGTTCTTCTCTTTGAGGTGCTCGATGACGCGGTCGCGGGCGCCGGCGCCGCCGCCTGAGTCCTTGATCCGGATGACGTACTGGTTGTAGATCATCCGGTTCTCGGGGCGTTCGACGGGCGTGAGGACGGCGGGGCAGTCGGCAAACCGCTCGTCGTACCAGGCGGCGCCCGCGCGTCGGCCCTCGTGCCAGTCCTCCAGGTGGGGCAGTTTGGCCAGGACGACGGCCGCCTGGATCGGGTCCAGCCGAAAGTTCCCCCCGACGTACTTGTGATAGTACTTGGGCTTGGAGCCGTGGTTCCTCATGATGGTGCACATGTCGGCGAGGGCGGCGTTGCTGGTGACGATCATGCCGCCGTCGCCCGCCGCCCCGAGGTTCTTCGAAGGGAAGAACGAGAAGCAGCCGGCGTCGCCCATCGAACCGGCCTTGCGTCCCTTGTAGGTGGCGCCGATGGCCTGGGCGGCGTCCTCGACGACGGCGACGTCCCGCTCGCGGGCCGCCTCCAGAATCGGGTCCATGTCCGCACACTGGCCGAAGAGATGGACCGGCATGACGACCTTCGTCTTGTCGGTCATGACGGGCGGGACGCCGGCCGGGTCGATGTTGTACGTCTCGGGGTCGATGTCGACGAAGACGGGGCGGGCGCCCAGGCGGGCCACGCAGCCAGCCGTCGCGAAGAACGTGAACGGCGTGGTGACGACCTCATCGCCGGCGCCGACGCCGAGGCTCATCAGGGCGTTGAGGATGGCGTCCGTGCCGCTGGAGGCGCCGATGCCGAACCGGGCATCGGCGTACTCGGCGATGGCCTTCTCGCAGGCGGTCACCTTGGGCCCGCCGATGCACCGCTGCGACTGGAGGACCTCGTCGACGGCGGCGCGGACGTCGTCGCGGACGGTGCGGTACTGGGCAACCAGGTCGAGCATCGGAACGGCCATGAGGTCAGTCTCCTTGACGGGGGCCGGCGGGGCCCCGAGGACGGGCGTCATTCTACCGGGCGGGGCGGCGGTGTCAAGGCGGCGCGCGGCCCGCAGGGCCGGGGTGAATCCGGCTGAGGGGCTGTGTCGGGCCGGGACACCTGGGTTTCAGGACGATCCGCCCCCTTTTTGCAGGCGAGGCGCTCCAAGAAGCGGGGGGCGGCGCGGACGGGGGCCGTCCGGCGGCGTCCTGCGGCCGATGCGCGGGCCGGCAGCGTCATAAAAGTTGTTGCCGCGTTGCCTCGTCGCTATAATACCAGCGGACAGGACCTGACTGAAGCGATAGAAGGAGCGCGTCCCGTGATTCGACAGCGCAGGCATCACCGCGGGTTCAGCCTGACCGAGGTCCTGATGGCAGCGGGGATCCTCGGCGTCGGCATGACGATGGTGGCCTCGGTCTTTCCCGTGGCCGTCGACCAGAGCCGCCAGAGCCGCGACACCACCATGGCCGCCCTCAGCGCCCGCAGCATCGCGGCCGTGATGCGTGCCCGGCGCGGCACCGTGCTGCGCGAGTGCCGGGAAGCCCAGGACGAGGTGGACCCGCGCGATACGACGTGGCTGCTGGACTACGAAGCCCTGCCGGACCAACTCCGCTGCTATAACCCGTCGCGGTTCCTGTATCCGCCGGCGGACACGACCCTGGGCAGCCGGGAGGACCGCGTCCGGACCTACGAGGTGAACGACCGCGACCTGTGGAGCGCCGGCGCCTATACGCCCGTGGTCTTCGCCACACCGATGAACACGCTGATGTCCTCCGGCAACGAGGAGAGCGAAGGCCCGTGGCGGATCACGATCGCGATCTACAAATCGCGCGGCCGATCGCCGGCCGAGGAGTTGAATTACACCGGGACGGAAGACATCCCCCTGGTTCACTGGGGACATGCGACGGGCCATGGCCAGGGCGAACCGGGCGACTACATCCTGGACTACAACGTGTCCCGTCCGACCCAGCCGAACTACCGCGGTGAGGCGTACAAGGTCAGCCGCGTCGGCAGGGGACGCCTCCCAGACCCTGTGGACGACAGCATCTTCCCGGTCGCGGCCCTTCAGAACCCCGAGAGCGAAAGCAGCGCGATCCTGGTAGCGGACCGTCCCATCACCCCCGGCCGCCGGGGCGGAGAAAACACCGCCGAGTGGTTGTCCCTCCGGGGCGCCATTGCCGTCTATCACACCATTCTGGGAGACTGACCCGATGCGAACCGTCCATCGCCGACCGACCCGCAAAGGGTTCACACTGGTGGAACTCGTCACGGCCGCCAGCCTCATGACCGTGATGATGCTGGGGGTGGTGGAGATTTTCGGCATCGTGGCGACGACCGCCGGCGACGCCGAGGGCGTCCACTTCGCCCACCAGCAGATGCGTGCGTTTTTCGACCGCCTTCACAGCGACATCCGCGGCATGACGCGGGAAGGGTACCTGAACATTACAAAGGGAAGCGTGGTTCCCTCCCGAGCCGGCAGTTTCGCTTACCAGCCGAACAGCGCGGCGGCCACCGGCACACAGAGTATCCGGCGGTACGGGGCGGACAGTCTCGCCTTCGTCACGGTCGGCGTGTGCCGGAGCCAGATGGGCAGCAGCCCGCTGGAATCCAACGCCGCCGAAGTCGTCTACACCAACCAGGTGAAGACGGACGGGCAACAGATCCTGCGTGTGGACGGCCAGGACGTTACGGTGCGGCGGGGGGTCCTGGCGAGAAGCCTCTGGATCATGGGCAGCACCGCCACCTCGACGGGCCTCTGGAGCGGGCAGTCGGAGCACGGGTACTTGTGCCACCTCTTCGCCGAGGAGAACGAGCGCATCCTCTCCCTGCAGGGTGGGGGCCGGGGCGGCTCGACCCCGCCGCCGCCCGAACTCCTCTCCACGCGGGGGGCGGCCCGCGAAGGGGCCGTCCACGTCGACCCATGGGTGGCGGACCGGGCCGCCACCGCCGGCAGCAATCCCGACAGCCTCAACCGTGTCATGGCCAGTTGCGTGAGCGAGTTCTACGTCGAGGCGTTCACGCCCGTCTCGATGGGCGCCAACTACTGGCACGGCGGCGACGACGCCGCCCGCACCTACCGGTGGGCCGACACCTACGAGTCCGCCGGCGACACCATCCGATACAACACCCGCGAGCCCATTCAGACGTGGCCCCAGGCCATTCGCGTGACCGTGGCCGTCCACGACCCAGGCAAAACCGGCGACATCCCCGACGGCCAAGACCGCTACCGCGGCGTCGCCATGCAGGAGACCTTCTGGCTCGGCGACCCGTAAGGCGGCGCGCGTGCCCGGCCCCCGACCCCAAGCCTCAATGGAAGGAAACCCCATGAAGTCAACCGGCTCGGTCCTGATCGTCGTTCTGGGCCTGCTGGCGATCCTGGCGGTCATCGGCATCACGTTCGTCACGATGAGCAACCTCGACCGCCGCACCGCCACCAACTTTGCCGTCCAGAGCCAGCTCAAACTCGCCGCCGAGGGGGCGGTGGATTACGTGTGCCATCACCTCGTCCAGGACCTCTGGGCCTACAACAGCATGGAGCAGCCCGAGGAACAGGGCGTCGCCGTCCAGCGCCACGAGTATTACAGCACGGGCTTCCTGCTGAGCGACCACGGCGGCCCCTCCGCCATCGGTACCTCCGACAACGCCGGCCTTCTCCGTAACGAACCGTTCGACCATCCCGGCACCCAGTACGACCCCTGGCTCTGCTCCACCATCAGCAACACGGGCTCGATCATGGACAACCGGTTTTCATACGGTTACCAGAATGCGCGGCGGTACAGGCAGTTGACGGCCGGCCCGTACGGGCTTCGGGACTGGGGCACCGACACCGACGAGCAACTTCGCCCGAACAATCTGGGATTCCCCGCGTCCGACGGCACCGTGCCGCGTTACACGTACGACATCTCCTCGGGGCCGGGGCACGGCGTGTGGATTCCCGACCTCTCGTTCCCGTTCGAGGCCGGCCTCGTCCGCGTCAGCGTCACCGTGCTGGACCACGGCCGGATGCTGAACCTGAACGCGCACGGCAACCAGCATCAGGGGAGCGAGCGGCGGGGCTTCTACATCAGCGACGTCGACCCGTCCCTGCTGTTCAGCGGCGGCGGGGCCGGGGGAACCGGGGGGTTGCCGTCCAGTTTCTTCAATCCCAACGGCACGATTCCCGGCCTGTGGGCCCCGCAGAACTACCCCGGCAACCGGAGCCAACTCCAGGTGGTCATCGAGAACCCCGGCCGCTACGAGGACCAGCCGTTCACGTTGGACGAGGAGTTCGAACTCCGACGCCTCACCGGCACGCACTTCACGAGCCGCCTGGAGCACTTCATCGAGGAACGCTACGCGGGCCAACTCCAGAGCGCCCCGGGCACCGCCACCACGACCCCCGCCGGCAACCGCCTGAACGTAACCACGGTCGGATGGACCGCCGAGGTCCGCCCCAATTACGACCGCGAGCGCACCGGCACCGGAGGCCAGGGAGGCACCCTCACCCTCCTGCCCAGTTTCGAGGAAGGGTACCGCTGGCGAAAGGTCGACCTGAACCTGGACGGCACCGAGGACATCCGCCACGTCATCGAGTATCTCGACTTCCTCAACGACGACCAGGACGAACGCCAGTTCGTCGCCAACATCTGCGCCTTCCGCGACGGCAGGCAGCGCGACGGCGAAAGCGACGAGGCCCTTCTCCATGAGTATGGCAATGAGTGGGGCGCCTCGCGCCAGCCCGTCATCCAGAAAATGAACGCCAAAGTCCTCGACGAGCAGGAGGTGGACGAGGACGACGACGGCGACGTCGACTATACCCTTCGCCGGTGGAAAATCACCGTCGGCATCGTCAACCCCTGGCCGCGCCTTTACGTCGGCGCCCCCAAAGACGGCCTGCCCCTTGAAGACATTGATATCAGCATGCAAACGGGCGGCGACACGACCCGCGAGTCGGACTTCGGCGAGGTCGAGGCGCTCGCCGGCGGCACATGGCTGCTGGACGGCCAGACGTGCAAGCCCCTCGAGGCCACGGTCCGCCAGAAGATCGATCACCCCGTGAACGCCGACGACGAGAAACTCAGCGCCGCCATCCGTTCCATTACCCTCCGGTACAGCGGCAGCCAAGGCGGCGTCACCATCGACCGGATCGACAGCGACTACATCGACCAGGCCGGTGGCGAGAGCCCTTCGGAAAGCACCGATACGACGATCGAACGCGGGATCATCGTCGACAATCCTCCCGGGGGCAGCGAGCAGCACGAGGTCCGCGTCGTCTACATCTTCCTGGACCGGGACAACGGTCTGGGCGACGGCAAACCCGGCTGGTTCGTCCAAGGGGAAAACCCCGTTCCCACCAGTCCCCCCGCCGACGCCGTGCCCATCCGGTTCCCCAAGTCCGTCAAGGTCGAGACGGACGACGACGTGCCCGTCGGGGGCGTGCCCCCGGAATGGGTCGATAACGTCAGCGGCGGCGGTGGCGGCCGGGGCAGCACGGGTGTCGGCTTCCGCGCCTTCCGGCGGGTCGGCGACCTGAACCAGGTCCTCTGCCAATTCCCCCGCCCCGCGGGCGACGACGACCACTCCTTCTGGCCTTGGGTCCCCCGGGTGGCCCAGTCCATGGGGGCGGAGGAGAAGTACATCAAGTTCTCCTGGTACGCCCAGCAGGACGGCGGCGGCGCAGGGGGCGGAGGCACCGGCGCCGAGGTCAGACGCCTCAAGGCCGCCAACCTCTTCACCGTCGGCGGCCCCTGGCTCGACCGCATCGACAACGACGGCGACGGCTTCGCCGACGCCACCCTCCCCACCGCCGGCGGCACGGGCGGCCGCGCCGGACAGCAGGGGTCCGTCAGTTTCGCCGGGAAGGACACCGGCACCGACTTCGTCGCCGTCGAGGGCCAACTCCAGACCGGCGACCAGGGCGGACGCTTCGGCGGTTCCGAAATCCGCGTCGCCGGCAAAATCAATCTGAACACGGCCGGCACCGACGTCCTTGAAGCCCTCGGCGACACGTTCGGCATCAGCAATCTCAGCCAGACCGTCAAGAATCTGCGCGCCACCCGGCCCATCGAATCGCCCGCGGACCTCGTCAACGAGGATCGGCTCGGCGGCGCCACCGCCCCCTCCTCCCTTCAGGCCGAGGAGGCCAAGGGCCCCGTCGAACGCCGCGACCTCGCCTATACCCTGATCTCGAACATCGCCACCGTCCGCAGCGACACGTTCTCCATCTACGGCACGGTGCAGTACGTCGACCTCCAGGCGATGCACGACAACCGCAACGACCCCGATGGCCGAAGGGCCGCCGTCCGCCAAGGCCGGCGGTTCTGGGCCCTGGTGGACCGCAGCCCGTCGGCGAGCCACCACCCCATGCCGGGGTCCGCCGTGGGCTCGTTCATCCGCCCCCGCGTCCTGAACTTCCAGTGGATGGATTAGCCCTACAACGCTAACTCGGCCATTTGCGCGGCGGGTGCGGAGACCCGCCGCCCACGAGTTCGCGTTGTAGGGTTAGTGCCGGGTGCCACTCAAGCGGAGAAGCGAGGTGGGCAGTCTTGCCCACCGCGCGGTCCCATGGGTGGCCCGGCCGGTCTTGCCCGGCCGGGGGATGGCGCATCCCGGCCCGCCCCTTGCCGCGATCGCCGAGGTGCCACGGTTTGCGTGTCAAACCGTGTTCAGTGACCGTCGAGCACGGATTGCCGAGCAATCCGTGGCACCCGGCTTCTCTGGCCCACCGCGCCGGAAACGAACGCCACACCGTTAACATTTGTCCGCCCCCGGCCCCCGTTCTATAATCGCCCCCATGGACTACGTCCGCCTGGCGAGGCCCGCGCTGCTGCTCCTGCTCGTACCCCTCTGGGCCGCCCTGCTGTGGGCCGCCTTGCGGCGCCCCCGCCGGCCCGGCGCCGGCCTCCGGGCCGCGCTCGGGTGCCTCGCCGCCGGGCTGCTCGTTCTGGCCCTTGCCGGTCCGTCCGTCCGCCTGGCGCGGACGGGGGCGGCCCACGTCGTCCTCCTCCGAGACGCCACGCCGAGCATGGCCGCCGCCCTCCGCGGCACAGACCCCGGCCTCGCCCTCGTCCCCTGGACCGGGGCCCTTCCGGCCCGCCGGACGGAGATCGTGCCCTTCGCCGGCGGTGACGGTACCGACCTAGCCGGCGGCCTCCGCAAGGCGGCGGCCGCCCTGCCCGGCGGCCGGGGGCTCGTCCTCCTCTACACCGACGCGCGGGAAACGCGCGGCGACGCCGCCCGCCAGGCCGCCCGTCTCGCCGCCGCCGGCATCGCCGTCCATGCCATCGACCCCGGTCTCGACGCCCGCGACGCCGCCGTCGCAGGCATCGAGACCCCGCCCTCGCCGTCGCCCGACCGGCCGCTGGCACTCACCGTCCGCCTGGCGGCCACGTTCCGCGGAGAGGTGGACCTGCGCCTCGTGCGGGCGGCGTCGGACGGCACCCCGGCCCGCACCTGGGACCGCCGGGTCCCCGTCGCCCCGGACACCGGTGCCGTCGTCTCCTTCCGGGACGGACCGCTCCCGGCGGGCCGATACCGCTACGACGTCACCGTCTCTTCCGGTGCGGGCGACGCCTGCCCGGAGAACGACCGCGGCCGCTGCACCGTGAACGTGGGCGCCGCGGGGGAGGTGTGCTACGTCCATGCGGGCGCGGAGCCCGGACCGCTCGCGGAGACCCTTCGCCGGGCGGCCCCGGCAGGGCTCCGCCTGAGGGCGCGGTCCGTCTCGGCCGGCCCCCTACCGACCGACGCCGCCGTCGTCGTCCTCGAGAATCTGCCCGCGTGGGTCCTCGGCCGGTCGCGGTCGGAGCGCCTCGCCCGGGCCGTCACCGACGGCGGCCTGGGCCTGTGGGTCGTGGGGGGCGACGCGGCATTCACGGCGGGGGCGTACGGCGACTCGCCGCTCGAGGACATCCTGCCCGTCAGCAGCCGGCCGGCGGAGCGTCCCGCCCTGCACCTCGCCCTGGTCCTCGACGCCAGCGGGTCGATGAACGAGACGGTGGGCGGCACGCAGAAACTCGCCCGCGCCAAGCAGGCCGTGCTGATGCTCCGCCCGGCCCTTGCGGCCGGCGACCGCATCGGCGTCGTCGCGTTCGCCGGCAAGCCGACGGTCGTCACGGCGATGGTGCCCGTGGACGAATGGGATGCGCTGCGGACGCGTCTTCTGGCGATGGAGGCAGGCGGCGGCACACGGATCACGCCGGCCGTTCGCGCCGGCCTCGACATGTTCCCTGCGTCGCCGCCGGCCGACGACGACGTCGTCGTACGGCACGTCCTCGTCCTCAGCGACGGGCGGAGCGAGGATTTCCAGGTCGACGCCCTCGCGCAGGCGGCCCGCGCGCGCGGCGCGAGCGTCTCCGCGGTCGCCACCGGCGAGGGGGCCCGCGAGGACCTGCTCGGGCGGCTCGCCTCCGAGACGGGCGGCCGGCTGTACGCCGGCGCCGACCTCGCCCGCCTGGCGGAGGTGTTCCTCCAGGAGATCCTTCGCGCCCGCGGCGAAGGCCTTCGCACCCTTTGGCGAACGGTCCGCTGGGTCCGGCCTGAGCCCGTCTGGCCGGCCGCCGCCCCGCGCCTGCCGAGCGTCCCCGCCTGCAACCTCACGCGGCCGAAGGACGCCGCCGACATCCACTGGGTCACCGGGCCGCGCGAAGCCGAGCACGACGCCCGGCCCCTGCTCGCCACGTGGCGGCGCGGACTGGGGAAGGTGGCGGCCATGCCATGGCCGGCCGGGACGGCGCCGGAGGCGTGGCTCGAGCAGGGAACGGCCAAGGCGGGGTTCGCCCCCCTGCTCGGCTGGCTCGCCGCGGCCGAGACGCCGGCGACGTGGTCGGCCCGCCTCGTCCGCGACGGGACACGGTGGAAGGTCCGCGTCCGCGAAGGCGCGGATGCCATCACGCCGGGCGCTGAGCCGCTGGTCGCGACGGTCCTGCCGCAGCGAGGCGACGCGCTTCCGCCCCTCACATTGGAGCAGGTGGCCCCGGGCGTGCACGAGGCGGTGCTGGAGGGGCTGGATGCGGCAGGCGGGACGGCCACGGTCCATCGGCCCGGCGGCGCGCGTCAGCGGCTGACGGTGCCCGTCCTCCCCCCGGCCGAACTCGTCCGCCTGGGCGTGGACCGGGCGCGGCTGGCAGAGATCGTCCGGGCGGCCGGCGGCCGTATTCACGACACACCCGCCTCGCTGGCGGACGTGGTGCGGAAGAAGGAAACGGAGGCGTACCGGCCGATGGACCGGCCGCTCGTGTGGGCCGCGGCGGCGGTGCTGGCGGCGCTGGCGGCCCTCAGGGTCCTGGGGCGGGCGTGAGCCGGCCGGGCGGCACTTGCGTCAGCCGCCGCCCGGTAGCATGTCGGGCGACACATCGTTTTCGGTGATAATGACGATGACACTCTTCCAGTCGCCGATGTCCGTGAGCCGCCGGACGAACCCGGGCACCTTGATGCATCGGCGGCGCGGCCCGGTCGAGGACGGGTTCGGCGCCTTCATTTCGAGCCATACGTCCATTCCCACCGAGATGGCGGCGGGCGGCGGCCCGACCACTTTCACCCCGTTCGGGCTGAGGTCGGCCGACCGGCCCCGAAAGAGGATGCGGCCGCGCTTGTCCCGCAGCGTCACGGGACAGACCACCTGCGTGCGCGCGTGACGGCGTCGATCCTGAAGTCGCAACATGGCGGACCCCCAAGCCTTTTAACCGGCCGGCCCCAACCCGTCCGGCACCTGTGTGTATCGGCCCGGAGGCGCGACGCCCTTCACCGAAACCAGCACCCCGCCACCGCCCGGCCGGCGCATTGTGCGCGGTGGAGACGGAAACCCACCGCGCTCGAGCGTGGACTTGTCGCATCAGACCTTCGCCGCGCGGCTCTCCAGATACACCATGAGGACGGCCTGGTCGGCCGGGCCGATGCCGGCGATGCGGCCGGCCTGGCCGAGCGATCGCGGGCGGACGCGGGCCAGTTTCTCGCGGGCCTCGTTCCTCAGGTGCGGGACGCGGTCGTAATCGAGGTCGGCGGGAACGGGCCGGTCCTCCATCTGCCGGGCCCGCGCAATCTGTCGCTCCTGCCGCGCCAGGTACCCCGCGTACTTCGCCTCGATCTCGACCTGGCGTGCGGTTTCCGGGGGGATGCCCAGGGCCGCCAGGTCCGGCACGTCGCGGACGAGCCTGTCCCACGTGACCTCCGGCCGGCGGAGGAGCGCTTCGAGGGTGCGGCCGTCGCGGCGGTGGGTGCGAAGGGCCTCGCGGGCCCGCTCGATGTGCCGCTGCTTCTCCTCGACCCGCCGCCACGCCGACTCCGGCAACAGGCCGACCGCGCGGCCGACGTGCGACAACCGCCGGTCCGCGTTGTCGTGCCGCAGCAGCAGACGGTACTCCGCCAGGCTCGTGAACATGCGGTACGGTTCCTCGGTGCCCTTGGTGACGAGGTCGTCGACGAGAACGCCGAGGTAGGCCTGGTCGCGCCGCAGGACGACGGGCTCGCGCCCGAGGAGGCGCTGGACGGCGTTAATGCCGGCCAGCAAGCCCTGCCCGGCCGCCTCCTCGTACCCGCTCGTGCCGTTGATCTGCCCCGCCAGGAACAGGCCGCCGATGCATTTCGACTCCAGCGTGGGGTGGGTCTGCGTGGGCGGGACGAAGTCGTACTCGATGGCGTAGCCGTAACGGAGGATCGCGGCCCGCTCCATGCCGGGGATGTGCCGGAGCATGTCGTCCTGTACATCCTTGGGCACGCTGGTCGCGATGCCGTTGCAGTAGACGACGTGGGTCTGCCGCCCCTCGGGTTCCAGGAAGACCTGGTGGTGGCCGCGCCCGGGGAAGCGGACGACCTTCGCCTCGATGCTGGGGCAGTACCGCGGGCCGGTGGATTGGATCTGGCCCGTGTAGATGGGGGCGCGGTCGAGGCTTGCGCGGATGCGGTCGTGCACGGGCGGCGTGGTGTGCGTCAGCCAGCACGAGACGGCGTCCAGCGGTCCGCCGGCCGCATCGAAGGCGAAGCGGACGGGGTCGGCGTCGCTCGGCTGTTCCTGGAGGGCGGTGTACGCCAGGGTCCGCCCGTCCACGCGCGGCGGGGTGCCGGTCTTGAGGCGGCCCAGGCGGAGGCCGAGGTGCTCCAGGCTCGCCGACAGTCCTTCCGCGGGCGGCTCGCCCAGCCGTCCGCCCGGCCAGGATGCCTCGCCCCGGTGCAGCAGGCCGCGCAGAAACGTGCCCGTGGTCAGGACAACGGCCCGTGCGGCGAGGGTCCGGCCGCCCTCGCAGCGGACGCCCGTGACCTCGTCTGCGCGGACGAGGAGGTCGGCGACGGTGTCCTCGAAGCGCGAGAGGTCCGCCTGCTCGCGGAGAACCTCCTGCATCGCGCGGGCGTAGGCGCGACGGTCGCACTGGGCGCGGGGGCTCTGGACCGCGGGGCCCTTGCTGCGGTTCAGGAGGCGGTACTGGATGGCCGTGGCGTCGGCCACGCGGGCCATTTCGCCGCCGAGGGCGTCGATTTCGCGGACGACCTGGCCCTTCGCCTGCCCGCCGATGGCGGGGTTGCACGACATCTCCGCGATGCGGTCGAGGCGGATGGAGAGGAGCGCGGTCCGGGCGCCGAGCCGGGCGGCCGCCAGGGCGGCCTCGCAGCCGGCGTGTCCGCCGCCCACGACCACGATGTCGAACGCGCCGTCGGTCACGTCATGTTCCCTTGGGACCTTTCAGCGGCCCATTATAACGGACCGCGCCGCCTCGGCAAGGCGGGTTGAACAGCCACCGGTGCCTGCCACAATGGCAGCCGGTTGCCGCTGCGGCACCCGCGAGAAACGCTGAAAGGGCGGTTTTCGGCCGTGAGCGGCCCTCCGCATTGGCATTCGCTTTGCAATCATAAACGGTGGAGCAATGAGCCTGCGGTCCAGAAAGGAAAAGGAGGACGGCCATGGCGATTCGAGCATGGGTACCCTCGGCGGAGCCGTTCACCCAGTTGCAGCGGGAAATGAACCGCCTGTTCGACTCCGTCTTCGGGAAGCATTTCGCCACCGGACGGGTCCGGTCGGCGTACGTGTACCCGGCCACGAACGTCCGTGAGACGGACGGGGCGTACGTCGTCACGTGCGAGGTGCCGGGCCTGGAGATGGACGACGTGGAGGTGTACGTCACGCGCGACCAGTTGACCCTCTCGGGCACGCGCCATGACGGCATCCCGAAGGAGGGCACGACGCTGCACCGGCGGGAGCGGGACGGCGGGCACTTCAGCCGGGCCATCAACCTGCCCGGCCCCGTCCAGGGCGACGCCACGGAGGCGACGCTCTCGAGCGGCGTGCTGACGGTCCGCATCCCAAAGGCCGAGGAGGCAAAGCCGAAACGCGTGCAGGTCAACGTGGACCAGTAACCCACCCGTTGCCCCAGACGAGGAGGTGACCAAAATGGATAAGCCGATTGATGTCGACGTCCAGCGCGAGCGAGAAGCCACCGTGCCGCCCGAGAGTTACTTTCTGCCGGCCACCGACGTGTACGAAAACGAGGACGCCCTGGTCCTGGTGGCCGAGATGCCCGGCGTGGCGCCCGACGGCCTCGACGTGACCGTGGAGGACAACGTGCTGGTGATCCGCGGCGAACCCGCCGCCGCGACCGACGACGAAGGCGACGTGCTCCTGAAAGAGTTCGAGGTCGGCCCGTTCTACCGGGCGTTCCAACTGCCGGCCGATTACGACACGGAGCACATCGAGGCGGGCGTGCGGCAAGGCGTGCTGACGCTGCGGCTGCCGAAGTCAGATCGCCTGAAGCCGCGACGGATCGAGGTCAAGGCCGAGTAGCCGCATGCCTCATGCCCGGCGAACCTTCGCACGAAAGGAGGGAGGAACATGGCACTTATCCCGTATCGCGGGCGCACGATGCCCGCCACGACGCTCTCGTCGCTCCGCGACGAGATGAACGACCTGTTCAACCGGTTCTGGACCTCGGCGAGCGAGCCGTTCGGCCTGGCCGAGTGGTCGCCCGCCCTGGACGTGTCCGAAACGGACGAGGCGGTCCTGGTGCACGCGGAGATTCCGGGTATCGACCCGAATGAACTCGATATCTCCGTCGTCGGCGACACGCTGACGATCCGCGGCGAGAAGACCGACGAGACCGAGCAGTCCGGGCGCAACTACCACCGGGTGGAGCGCCGGTACGGCTCGTTCACCCGGAGCCTGGCGCTGCCCACGTCGGTGGATCCCGACAACGTGACCGCGACCGCCAGGCAGGGCGTGCTGGAGATCCGGCTGCCGAAGAAGGAGGAAGCGCGAGCCAGGCGGATCGAGGTCCAGGGCTCGGAGGGGCAATCCGAATCGACGACGTCCTGACTCTCATGCCGCGTGCATGCCACGGGGCGCGCCGCCGCGGGCGGTGTGCCCCGTCGCTTTGCGCTCCGGCCGGAGCGTTGCGTGGCCGGCGGCCGCGCCGTATCATGGAGGAAGCAACCGCCCGTCCGCGAAGGAGCCATCCATGCGCCCGTCCGTCCTGTCTGCCGAGCCCCGCGACGACCTGGGTCACCTGGCCCGGCACATGGGCCACCTGATGCACAAGGTGCTGCGCGCCTGTCCACCGTCGTCGGGGGAGCAGGCGGCCGACTGGTCCCCCGCCATCGACGTGTGCGAAACCTCGGACCATTACGAGGTCATCGTGGAACTGGCCGGGGTCCGCCGGAGCGAGGTGGAGGTGGTCACGGAACGCGGGTGCCTGACGGTAACCGGGTGCCGGCGAGACCCGACCTCACCCGAGAAGACGGGGTGGCACCAGATGGAGATCGAGGAGGGCCGGTTCCGCCGGCGCATCGTCCTGCCGCAGAACATCGACCAAGACGGCATCACGGCGCGGCTGCGGGAGGGTCTGCTGCGCATCCGCATACCGAAGACCTGACCGACGCGAGGGAGGCGACGTGCCCGATCAGATCAAGGTCAGTAAACCGCCGGCGCCGGCGGGCGAGTCCGAGGCGGACGAGACGCCGCGCATCCCGGACAACCTGCCCGCGATGCCGGTGCGCGACATGGTGCTGTTCCCCGGCATCATCCAGCCGCTGACGGTGGGCCGGCCGCGCAGCCTCGCCCTGGTTCAGGAGGCGGCGATGGGCGACCGCCTGTTCGCCACCGTCCTCCAGAAGACGGCCGAGCAGGAGGAGCCCGGCTTCGACGACCTGTACGGCGTGGGGTGCGCGGTGCGGATTCTGAAACTCGTCCGCCTCCAGGACGAGTCGCAGAACGTGATCGTCCAGGCCCTCGGCCGCATCCGCCTCGAGGCGCTCACCCAGAGCGAACCGTTCTACCGTGCGGACGTGACGCCGATGCCCGACGTCGTGGACGAAGGCAAGGAACTCGATGCGTTGATGGTGTCGGCGCGGAACCTGATGACCGAGATCGTGGACCTTTCGCCCCGCCTGCCGCAGGAGGCCACGGCGGTCGTCACGTCCATCGAATCGCCGGGGCAACTCGCCGACTTCATCGGCGCGAACCTGACGCTGGACAGCGAACAGAAACAGGCCCTGCTGGAGGAGGCGCGCGTCGACCGGCGGTTGCGAACGGTGACCGGCCTGATGCACCGCGAGATCGACGTCCTGCAACTGGCGGACAAGATCCAGTCCGAGACGCGCGGGCGCATCGAGCAGCGCCAGCGCGAACACTACCTGCGCGAACAACTGCGGTCCATCCAGGAGGAACTCGGCGAGAAGGACGAGAAGACGGCCCTGGTGGAACAGTTGCGGTCGGACCTCGACGCCGCCGGCATGCCGGAGGCGGTCCGGAAGGAGGCCGACCGCGAACTGCGGCGGATGGAGGCGATGCCGACGGCCGCGCCCGACTTTAACGTCGTTCGCACCTATCTTGAATACCTCGCGGAACTGCCGTGGCAGAAACGGACCGAGGACCGGCTGGGCCTGGGCGAGGCCCGCCGCATCCTCGACGCCGACCACTACGGCCTGGCGGAGCCGAAAAAACGGATCCTGGAGTACCTGGCGGTGCGGAAGTTGCGGGAGGAACTGCGGGGCCCGATCCTGTGCTTCGTCGGCCCGCCCGGCGTCGGCAAGACGAGCCTCGGCCGGAGCATCGCCCGCGCCATGGGCCGCACGTTCGTCCGCATGAGCCTGGGCGGCATGCGCGACGAGGCGGAAATCCGCGGGCACCGGCGAACCTACGTCGGCGCCCTCCCCGGCCGCATCATCCAGGAACTCCGGAAGACGGGCGTCAAGAACCCCGTGTTCATGCTCGACGAGGTCGACAAACTCGGAGCGGACTGGCGCGGCGACCCGACGAGCGCCCTGCTCGAAGTCCTCGACCCCGAGCAGAACTCCACGTTCACGGACCATTACCTCGACGTGCCGTTCGATCTTTCGAGCGTCCTGTTCATCGGGACGGCAAACCTGCTGGACCCGATTCCGCCGGCGCTGAAGGACCGGCTGGAGATCATCCGCCTGCCCGGCTACGTGGAGGAGGAGAAACTGGCCATCGCCCGCCGCTACCTCGTGCCGCGGCAGCGAGAGGCGCACGGCCTGAAGGCGAAGCAGATCCGGTTCCGCAAGGGCGGCCTGCGCAAGATCATCCGTAACTACACGCACGAGGCCGGGGTGCGGGAACTGGAGCGGCAGATCGCCGCCGCGTGCCGCGCCACCGCCCGGCGCATCGCCGAGGACGAGAGCGAGCAGGTGAGCGTGACCTCGAATACGGCGGCGGACCTGCTCGGCGCCCCGCGGTACCTGCCGGAGGTGAAACTGCGGACCTCGACGCCCGGTGTCGCCACCGGCATGGCGTGGACGTCCGCGGGCGGCGACATTCTGTTCATCGAGGCCACCTCGATGCCCGGCACGGGCCAACTGAACCTGACGGGGCAACTCGGCGACGTGATGAAGGAGTCGGCGCAGGCGGCCCTGTCGTACATCCGGTCGCGGGCGGAGGGGTGGGACATCGATCCCGAGAACTTCAGCAAGCGGGATATCCACATCCACATTCCGGCCGGCGCCACGCCCAAGGACGGGCCGAGCGCCGGCATCACCGTCTTCACGGCCCTGACGAGCCTGCTGACGGGCCGGAGCGTGCGCAGCGACATCGCCCTGACGGGCGAGATCACGCTGCGCGGCCTGGTGCTGCCGGTGGGCGGGGTGAAGGAGAAGGTCCTCGCCGCCAAGCGGGCCGGCGTCAGGACCATCCTGCTTCCCGAACGGAACCGCAAGGACGTGGACGAGATTCCGAAAGACATCCGCCGGGACATGACCTTCCGGTACCTCCAGAAGATGGAGGACGCACTGCCGCTGGCCCTGGCCGACGGATGGACCTCCGGCAAAGGCGGACCGAAGAGGTCCGGCCGGGCGAAGAAGAAGAGTCGGAAGAAAAACAAGAAGCAGACCAACCGCGGTTAAGGCCGACGCATCACGCTATGCGCAGCGGGTCTCCGTACCCGCCCCGCGGAGCGCGCGAAAGCAAGGCAACGGTCACGGCGAGATGCTTCGCCGCCCTTCGGACGGCTCAGAATGACAACCGACGGCCCGGCGGCGCCTCCACGCACCCCTGGTGACACGGCCCGTCACGGCGATTCGTCGTCGTAGACGATCTGGCTGCGGACGGGATAGTCCTTCAGCCGGGCCCGCCCGTTCAGGAACGCCAGTTCGATGAGGAACTCGACACCGGCGATCTTGCCGCCCGCCTCCTCCACCATCTTGCACGAAGCGGCCATCGTGCCGCCCGTGGCCAGCAGGTCGTCGACCATGAGAACGCGGGTGCCCTCGCGGACGGCGTCGGTGTGCATCTCGATCGTGTCGGTGCCGTACTCGAGGTCGTAGGTGACGCTGACGATCTCGGCGGGGAGTTTGCCCATTTTGCGGATGGGCACGAAGCCGGCGTCCAGGTCCAGGGCGAGCGGCGCCCCGAAGATGAAGCCGCGCGACTCCGCCCCGACGACGAGGTCCACGTCGCCCGGCTCGTACGGCTCGCGCATGCGGCGAAGGGCCTCGCGGAACGCCTCGGGCTCCAGGAGCAGCGGCGTGATGTCGCGGAACATCACGCCGTCTTTCGGGAAATCGGGCACGCTTCGGATGTGGGAACGCAGGTCGGTCGGCTGCGGCGAGGGCGTCACTGGAACCTCCTTCATGGTGGGCGGATCGGCAGGCGGGCGGCGCAGGTCACTGCGACTGCTGGACGGCGGCGCCGGCGTCCTCTTCCTGGCTGCGGATGGCCTCCTCGATGGTGGCGACGGCGTCGCGTTCGATCTGTCGGACCCGTTCGCGCGTCAGGCCGATGCGCTCGCCGATTTCCTTGAGCGTCATCGCCTCGTTGCCGTCCAGGCCGAACCGCAGTCGGAGGATTTCGGCCGCCCGCTCGTCGATCTTGCTGAGCATGTCGTTGACGGCGGCCTTGCGGCGGTTTTCGAGGAGGATGTCGGCGGGCGAGGGCGCGCCCTCGTCGGCCACCATCTCCGACAGCGACCAGTCCGCATCCTCCGACACCGCCTGGTACGGCGAACTGAAGGCGCGGGCGGCCCGCGTGACGACCGACACCTGCCGCTTCGAGATGCCCATCGCCTTGGCGATCTCTTCCTGGGACGGCGGGCGGCCGAGGTCGCACTCCAGCCGCACCGCCGTCCGGCGCCACTTGTTGATCATCTCGACCATGTAGGCGGGGATTTCGACCGGCTTGAGCGCGTTGATAAGCCTGCGCTCTATCGAGCGGCGGATCCACCGGCCAGCGTGCGTCGACAAGCGGTACCCGCGGTCGGGGTCGAACTTCTCGACGGCCCGCAGAAGGCCGTCCTCCCCCTCGGTGATAAGTTCGAGCAGGCTCAGACCCCGGCGCGTGTAGTTCTTGGCGATGGAGACGACGAGGCGGAGGTTGCAGCGGATCATCTCGTCGCGGGCCAGAAGGTCGCCCTTCCTGATGCGCCTGGCGAGTTGCACCTCTTCTTCGGCCGTTAGCCGCCGTGCCAGCCTAGCCTCGCGGAGATACGCTCGCAAGTTGGGATCCATATTCCTGCCCCTACTTCAGGTACCGGCATTTACCCTTGGGTACGATTGTTCGGAGGTGGCACCGTCTGCGTCGCGCAGCGTACACAAAAGGGCGAACCATGACAAGATAAATGGCGCAGCGTAGCTGCCGGTTGTGTCGCAACGAACCAACCGCACTCTTGTGGCGACGACGGTTTGAGGCGATTGACTTCGCAGCAGAAGAAGTAGGCTCAATGTGGGACAACTCTTAGGGGGCCAAGGAAGCGGTCACTGCGACTGCTGGACGGCGGCGCCGGCGTCCTCTTCCTGGCTGCGGATGGCCTCCTCGATGGTGGCGACGGCGTCGCGTTCGATCTGTCGGACCCGTTCGCGCGTCAGGCCGATGCGCTCGCCGATTTCCTTGAGCGTCATCGCCTCGTTGCCGTCCAGGCCGAACCGCAGTCGGAGGATTTCGGCCGCCCGCTCGTCGATCTTGCTGAGCATGTCGTTGACGGCGGCCTTGCGGCGGTTTTCGAGGAGGATGTCGGCGGGCGAGGGCGCGCCCTCGTCGGCCACCATCTCCGACAGCGACCAGTCCGCATCCTCCGACACCGCCTGGTACGGCGAACTGAAGGCGCGGGCGGCCCGCGTGACGACCGACACCTGCCGCTTCGAGATGCCCATCGCCTTGGCGATCTCTTCCTGGGACGGCGGGCGGCCGAGGTCGCACTCCAGCCGCACCGCCGTCCGGCGCCACTTGTTGATCATCTCGACCATGTAGGCGGGAATCTCGACCGGTTTGACGGCGTTGATGAGGCTCCGTTTGATCGACTGGCGAATCCACCACGAGGCGTAGGTGGAAAACCGGCACCCCTGGGCCGGGTCGAACTTCTCCACGGCGCGCAGCAGGCCCAGGTTGCCTTCCTCGATGAGGTCCAGCAGGCTGAGGCCCCGCCGCGTGTAGTTCTTGGCGATGGAAACGACCAGGCGGAGGTTACAACGGATCATCTCGTCTCTGGCCAGCAGGTCTCCCTTCTTGATTCGCCGGGCGAGTTGAATTTCCTCCTCCGGCGTCAGAAGACGCGTGTGGTTGATTTCCCGCAGATATAACTGCAGGCCAGAGTCCATGCGCCGACCCCTCTTTGTGCCGACCGGCGACGTGTACCCTTTGCGGGAACCGGCCGGTCGTGTAACCTCCAACGACCGAGGCACGCGCTTCGCCCCCTCGCATCAGAAACGGATGCCGAATTGGTGCTTGAGGTGACCCCTCACGTCACGTAATTGTAGCGCGGCCGGAGGAAGGTTGGCAAGACAAATCTCACGAATTCGCGCCGGCCTTTCCTCGTCCTGACGTTGCCTTCACAAAGGGCTTTTTCGGGCTCGCAGGGGCGCTGCAATGGGCCTGGAGCCCCATCCGGGCAGGCTCTCAGTCGCCCTTGGTCTCGTCGTCTTCCTGGGCCTGTTCGCCGGCCTCTTCGTCGGACTGTTCGCCGGCCTCTTCACCGGCCT
>CAZNYC010000049.1:5892-26723 GCA_964577175.1 uncultured Anaerolineales bacterium | reverse complement strand
TCGAGGGCGTCGAGGGCGAGGAACTCCGACTCCGACAGGTCGTAGCCGCCCTTGAACTTCTCGCGCTGCGACTCGAACCAGGTGCGCCGGGTGAGTTCAAAAACCTGGAGCGCCAATT
Organism: uncultured Anaerolineales bacterium; assembly: GCA_964577175.1. GTDB lineage: Bacteria > Planctomycetota > Phycisphaerae > FEN-1346 > FEN-1346 > BS750m-G62. The sequence continues at coordinate 26,605 of CAZNYC010000049.1, read as the reverse complement.
CCTGGATGGCCTGGTCGCGCTGTTTCACACCCGCCTCCGGGCTCCGACGGGGCCATGTCCGATGGCGTTGGGACCGCCGGCGGTCAGGCGTCCGGGCCGGCGGCGTCGCGTGCGGCGGCGGACTCGACTTCCGGCTCGGCCTGCGGGTGCGGCTGCGAGGTCCGGCCGGCGTCCTCGGCGGCATGGGCGTTCTCGACCGACCGTTTCATCCGCCGGCCGACCTTGAATTTCACCGTCGATTTGGGTGGCACCGGGACCTGTTCCAGCGTCCGCGGGTTCTGGGCCATGCGGGGTTTGCGGGTCCGGATCTCGAAGACGCCGAAGTCGCGAAACTCCAGCCGATTGCCGTCGGCCAGTTCGCCGATGATTTCGTCGAATAACTGCTGGACGACGTCTTTGACGAGCGTGCGTTTGGCCCCGAGGGTGTCGGCGATGCGGTCCGTCAGTTCCTTCTTCGTGACGGTCCTCATAGATGGTCCCTCTCGGCTGTGGAGGGTTCGTCGGGTCGCTGTCCAACCGATTCCGGCCAGCCTGTCTTGAGCGGCAAGAAATCCGCACGCTCGTCGCACGCCAAGGGCGGCAACCGTACGGAGTTGCGTCCGAAGCGGGGGTCGTTCCGCGGACGGGACGTCGCCAACTGCATGCTAGACCGCCGGTTACGGGTCCGCAAGAAAAAACTCCCCTTACGTGCAGCGCGTGTCCGGCCCCTTGCCGCCGCCGTCGGACGGCCTGCGCGAGGCCTTCTTATCCGCCACCACGAGGGCCGGTTCCTCCATCATGACGACCGACCCCGGGGGCACCGAGTGCGTCAGCCACACGTTGCCGCCGATCGTACTCCCCTCGCCGACGATCGTCTCGCCGCCCAGCAGCGTGGCGCCGGAATAGATGGTCACGTTGTCCCGGAGCGTGGGATGGCGTTTGTGGCCGCGGATCAGATCGCCCTTCTCGTCCTTGGGGAAACTCAGGGCGCCCAGCGTCACGCCCTGGTAAATCTTCACGTTGTCGCCGATCTCGCACGTCTCGCCGATCACCACCCCCGTCCCGTGGTCGATGAAGAACCGCCGGCCGATATGGGCGCCGGGGTGGATGTCGATGCCGGTGGCGCCGTGGGCCATCTCCGTCATGATGCGGGGCAGCATGGGCACGTCCATCTGCCACAGTTCGTGAGCGATGCGATAGACGGTGACCGCCTCCAGGCCGGGGTAGGAGAAGATGATCTCCTCCAGGCCCTTGGCGGCGGGGTCGCCGTCGTAGAGGGCCTGGACGTCCGTCTGGAGGTACTCGCGCAGGCGGGGAATGCGCCGAAGGAACTCGGCCGCCAGGTCGGCGGCCACGTCGCTGCACGTGCGGCACCGGCCCTCGGTGTGCCGGCACCCGTGCACGATGCTCCGGTAGATCTGCTCGACGAGGAGCCGATGGACCTGCCAGACCCGGTCGCCGATGTGGTACCGGATGTTGACGGGCGTGAAGTTCCGCCGGCCAAAGTACCCCGGGTACAGGATTTCCTTCAGCCCGGCGAGGATCTCGGCGACGGCCTCGTGCGACGGCAGCGGCCGCCGGCCCAGGTGGTTGATCTGCGAGATCGTGTCGTACGTGTCGACGATCCGGTCGATGATGTCGGGGATGCCGCGCTCCTGGTTGCCCGGTTCGTCCATCGGCCGATGTCCCACTGGTGCGTCCGGAGGTGTACGACGATTATAGCCCGAAATCGGGCGTCCGGCAAATGGTTGAGCGAAACGCGGCTGCGCGAGCGCCTGCCCTGCGGCTTCGGCAGACGGCCCGAGGCCTGAGCGCGGTGGGCCTCCGTACCCGCCGCGCGCCGCGCACCCGCGCGGCAGGCCGGGCGACCGCCGCCCGTGAAGCAGCGCGGCGCGCGGTCGGTTACGATTCCTCTTCCTTCGCCGCGGCCGCCCGTTCCACGATCTGCTGCTGCACCTGGGACGGCACGGGCTCGTAGTGCGAGAACTCCATGAGGTAACTGCCCTGCCCGCCCGTCATGCTCCGCAGTTGCGTGTTGTACTGGGCGACCTCGGCCAGCGGCACCTGGACGCGGATGGTCTGCGTCCCGCCCGGCCCGGCCTCCATGCCCATGATGCGGCCGCGGCGGCTGTTCAGGTCGCCGGTGATCGAGCCGAGGAACTCGTCCGGCACGGTAATTTCCATATTGACATACGGCTCGAGCAGGGTCGGCTTGGCGCCGCGGACGGCCTCGCGGAAGGCGTTGCGGCCGGCGATCTTGAACGCCACCTCCTTCGAGTCCACGTCGTGGTGTTTGCCGTCGTAGACGGTGACCCGCACGTCCTGGAACGGGTAACCGGCGATGACGCCCTCGTCCATGGCCTCGCGGACGCCTTTCTCGACGGCCGGGAGGAACTGCTTCGGGATGGCCCCGCCGAAGATATCGTCGACGAACTCGAACCCTTCGTCGCGCTGGAGCGGTTCGACGCGCAGGTACACCTCGCCGAACTGCCCTGCCCCGCCGGTCTGCTTCTTGTGCCGGTAGTGGCCCTCGGCCTGGCCGGTCAGCGTTTCGCGGTACGGGATCTTGGGCGGCTTCGTGTCGACCTCCACCTGGTAGCGGCGCTTCATCCGCTCCAGGAGCACGGTGATGTGGATGTCGCCGAGGCCCGAGACGACCATCTCCTTCGTCTGCGGGTCGCGGCTGGTCGCGAGGGTGTTGTCCTCGTCGAGCATCTTGGCGAGCGCCTCGGAGATCTTCTGCTCGTCGCCGCGGCTCTTGGGTTCCAGGGCGAGCGCGAACATCGGCACGGGCATGTCGATGGGCGGCAGAAGGACCGTGTCGGAGCCCGAGGAGACGGTGTCGCCGATGCTGAGGGCCTCCATCTTCGAGACGCCGACGATGTCGCCCGCCACGGCCGCCGGCATCGGCTCCGTGTCCTTCCCCTGGCACCGCAGGATCTGGCCGAACTTCGTCTCGCGCCGGTCGTCGTTGACGCGGGCGGTCGTGTCGGCCTCCAGCCGGCCGCGGTAGATCCGCAGGTACGACACCTTGCCCACGAACGGGTCGCTGACGACCTTGAAGACCTGGGCGGCCAGCGGACCGTCCGGGTCGGCCTCCAGGGCCACTTCCTCGGCGTCTTCTTCGGTGCCCGTCTTGGCGCTGCGCCGGGGTCCCTGCGCGGGGCTCGGCGCGTAGCGGGCCAGGTAGTCGAGGAGTTCCTGGACGCCCAGTTCCTGGCGGGCGCTGGTGAAGAAGACGGGGATGAGCGTGCCGCCCGCCAGGGCCTGGGTAATCGCGCCGGCGAGTTCGTCCTCGCTGATTTCCTCGTCGCCCAGGTAGCGTTCCATGAGGCCTTCGTCGGCCTCGATGATGGACTCGACGAGTTCCCCGTGGGCCGACGCCACGTCCATGAGGGCCTCGCCGGAATCGTTGGCGAGCGCATCGACCACGCCCTTGAACTCGGGCCCCTGCCCGACGGGGATGGCGAGCGGCCGGCACGCCGGACCGAGCGCTTCGCGAATCTGGCCGACGAGCGGCGCCAGGTCGACGTTCTCGCCGTCGGCCTTGTTGACGACGACGATCTTGGCCAGGTTGCCCGCCTCCGCCGCCTTGAACAGCCGCCGCGAGTGGATGTCCACCCCGTGGGCCGCGCTCAGCACCAGGACCGCCGTCTCGCACGCCGACACGCCCCTGAGGGCCGCCCCGACGAAGTCGGCATAGCCGGGCGTGTCGAGCAGGTTCAGGTGCGCCTCGCCCACCTGGCAGTGCAGGACGGCCGTGGCGACGCTCGTGGCCCGCTCCTTCTCTTCCGGTTCGAAGTCGCTGACGGTGTTGCCCTCGTCGGGGATGCCGAGGCGGTTGATCGCGCCCGCCTTGTGCAGGAGGGCCTCGGCCAGTTGGGTCTTGCCCGCGCCGGTGCTGCCGATCAGGACGACGTTGCGGATTGCGTCGGTGGTCACATCTGCCATGTCTGTCTCCAAAGGGTCGCAGTCTTCAGGCTTCGATTCCCCGTCAGCGTGCCGAGGCTCATGCGCGGCGGATCTCCGTACCCGCCGTGCACGAACGGTGGGCCGGCACGGCGCGCCGTGTGCCACCGATTGCTTGTCAATCGGTGCCGCGCGTCCGGGGAACACGGTTTGACAAGCAAACCGTGGCACCTGCGCGGGCTTGCGCGGCGAGTGCCCCCCGGCTGCGCTCCGGACAGGCTCCGGCCCGCCGCGCGCCACACCTCGCTAAGCGTCGGTTTCCGCCTGGTCGCCGGCGGCGGCGATCGCATCGGCGACGGTCAGGGTTCCCTCGTACAGGGCCCGGCCGATGATGGCGCCGTGGATGACGCCCGTGGCCGCCAGTTGATCGACGTCCTCGGCGGTCGTCACGCCGCCCGAGGCGATGACCGGCAGCGCGGTCCGGCGGGCGAGGTCGGCCGTCGCATCCACCGCGGGACCCGCCATCATACCATCTTTGGCAATGTCTGTGTAGACTATCGCCGCCAGCGGCAGGCCGTCGGCCTCGGCCAGGACGTCGGCGACGCTGCGGCCGGTGCCCTGCCGCCATCCCTCGACGGCCACGTCGCCGCCGCGGGCGTCGAGGCCCAGGGCTACGCGGCCGGGATGGGCCCGCGCGACCTCGGCCAGCCACTCCGGCTCGCGCACGGCCCGCGTGCCGACGATGACGCGCGCCACGCCCAGGGCCAGCACGCGCTCGGCCGTCTCGGTCGTCCGGACGCCGCCGCCCAATTCCACCTGCATGCCCACGGCCCGGACGACGCGGGCGACGGGGTCGAGGTTCTGCGGCTCGCCCTCGCGGGCACCGTCGAGGTCCACCATGTGGAGCCACCGGGCGCCGGCCTCCTGGAACCGGCGGGCGACGGCGACGGGATCCTCCTCGAAGACGGTCTCTCGCTGGTAGTCGCCCTGCTCCAGGCGGACGCAGTGCCCGCCCCGCAGGTCGATGGCCGGCAGGATCAGCATGCCATACCTCACGATTGTTGACTGCGCCGCGTGCCACGGCCGGTCTTGCCCGGCCGTGCGCTCCGAGTCCCCGGCCATTCGCTGCGCTCATGACCGGGCGTTGAGGCGCCCAGCCCTGATTCTCGTTTCGGCGCGGCGGCCCGGGCCACCGCGGGGGATTCAAACGTGTCACGTCCGGGTCAGGAAGTTCTCGAGCAGCGCCTGCCCCGCGCGCTGGCTCTTCTCCGGGTGAAATTGCGTCGCGTAGACGTTGTCGCGCGCGATGGCGCTGGCGAACCGGCCGCCGTAGTCCGTCCAGGCGGCGACGACCGACTCCTCCCGCGGGGCCGCATGATACGAGTGCGCAAAGTAGAAGTACACCCCTTCGCGCGGCATGCCGGCGAACAGGGGGCAGTCGCCCGCCGGCTCCGCCCGATTCCAGCCCATGTGAGGAACCTTGAGGCCCCGCTCGGCCAGCGCCTCCGGGAACCGCGCCACCCGTCCCGCGATGAGACCCAGCCCCTGGGGCAGCGTCTCCCGGCCGAGGGCCTCGACGTCGACGGGGGCCTCGGCCACTTCCTCGCTCTCCTCCAGCAGCACCTGGAGCCCCAGGCAAATGCCGAGCATCGGCCGGCCCGCCTCGATCACCGCATGGATCGGCTCGATGAGGCCGCGCGCCGCCAGCGCCGCCATCGCGTCGCCGAACGCACCGACACCCGGCACGACGAGGCGGTCGGCACCGGCGACGGTCTCCGGACGGTCCGAGACCGCGGCGTCCTCGCCGGCGCGCTCCAGCGCCTTCTGGACGCTTCGCAGGTTGCCGCGCCCGTAATCCACGATGACGGTCGCCAACGTCCGGTCTCCTGCAAACGGGCGGGAGGCGGTCCCGGGGGCCGCCTCCCGCTGGCGTGGTCTGCTGTTCGAGCCGGCCGCGGAAGCGGCCGGACATCCCCAACCGCCATCTACCGCGGCGACACGACGATCGCCACCCGACGGTTCTGCGCCCGGCCCTTCGCCGTCTTGTTCGACGCCACCGGCTTGTAGTAACTGAACCCCGATGCGTAAATCTGTTTCGGGTCGATGCCCTTGCCCACCAGGTACCGGACGACCGCCATGGCGCGGTTGCACGAGAGGTCCCAGTTGTCCTGCCACAACTTCTTCGTCTTGCGGATGGGCTGGCTGTCGGTGTGTCCCTCCACACGGATGATCTGGCCCTTGTACCGGCTCTTCAGCGTGGAGGCGATCTTGCCGAGCACCCGTTTCGAGGAGGACTTCAGCGTGGCCTTGCCGACGTCGAACAGGATCGTGTTGGGCAGCGTGACGGTCGTGACGCCGCCCTTGACGCTGACGTCGACGCCCTCGCCGAAGTCGGGCTTGGCCGGCGCGGGTTTGGCGGCGGCCTGACGTGCGGCGTCGCGGGCCTGGGCGAGTTCGCTGACGAGTTGCTGGTTCTCGCCCTCGATCCGGTCGGCCTCCGCCTGCAGGTCCGCGTTCTTCACCAGCGCCTGCTCCAACTGCTTCTGAAGGGCCGCGTTGCGTTCCTCGAGTTGCTGCTGCTCGCACCCGAGCCCGGCGGCGGCGAGCAGGGCGACCCCGAGGGCCAGCAGGCTTCGCCTCACCCACGGCCGTGGACGGTCGTTGTGTCGCATGGCAGTCTCCTTTGCGCTCCGAGCCTTTCGACGGTCCGTCCCGGACGGACGAGGCTCCCAGGCTGTTTCATTCCTCTCTCGTCCAGAGAAAGGGCGGTGGCGGCACAGTCCCTCAGCCGAAAAAGATCGCCTCGATCCCCGGCCGGAAGTACGCCACCACCTCGTCCTGCAGCAGCATGACGAGCCCGGCGGCCATCCCCAGGAACGGGCCGTACGGCACCTCGCTGCCCTCCTTGCGGGCCAGGTGATACACCCCGTACACCAGTCCCAGAAACGGGGCCGCGAAGAACACCAGGACCGCGGCCTCCCAGCCCAGACAAGCCCCGACCGCCGCCATCAGGTACACGTCGCCGATGCCCATCGCCTCCTTGCGGAAGACGAGCGTGCCGAGGGCCCGCGTCGCGTAGATGATGCCGGCCCCGACGGCCGCTCCGAGCAGGGCAAGCAGCAGGGCATCGGCCCGCGGCCAGCCGGTCCAGCCGGGCAGCGCGCCGTCGTACGTCCCCACACGCTGCACCTGGGGCCAGATCAGCGACGCCACCAGCCCCACCACGAGGGCCGTGTTCGTGACGGAGGTGTAAATCTCCTTCCGCTCGTAGTCGATGACGCCCGAGACCACCAGCGCCGACGCCAGCACCATGTGCACCGCGTAGACGGCCAGGTGGTCGGCACCGTCCCGCACGCCCAGCCGGAAATACGCCAGCCAGTAGCCGAAGAACAGGGCGCCCGTGGCGGCCTCGACCAGCATGTAGCGGGTCGAGAACCCGCTGCCGCACCGCCGGCACCGTCCGCGAAGGATGAAATAACTCAGCACCGGCAGATTATCGTACCACGCGATGGGTGCCAGGCACTGCGGGCAGTGCGACCCCGGCCAGACGAGCCCCTTCCCCGCCGGCAGCCGGTGGATGCACACGTTCAGGAAACTGCCGACGCACAGGCCCAGGAGGCCGAAGAAGACGCCCCACGGCCACGTGGCGCCCAACGGCATCTGCGGCGGCGCCTCGGCGCCGGCCTCCATGGCGGCGGCGAAGACCGCCACCGGGCCGAGCACCGCGCCCGCCGGTCCGCCCGCCCCCGTCGCCAGCATCCACTCGTCCATGCGCGGCCCGATGTCTCTCCCGGCGTGCCGATCCCGTCGCCAAGCCTGAATCTAGCACCCGCCGGTGGGGGTTGCAAGGTAAAAGGGGCAGCCGTTCGAGCCGGCCGCGGGAGCGGCCGGTCATCCTCATCCGCGCTGGCACGTGCCACGCCAGATGGTGATGCCCCGCCGCTGCCGCGGCGGGCTCGAATCCCGAAGAACCCTCGTCAACCCGCTCGCTGCATGGTAGCATGCCGCCCATGCCACAGGACCGGCCCAACCTCCTCTCGGTGCTGACGGTGAACGCCGCCTACGCCGGGGCGTCGGCCGTCGGATGGCCGTACTACCTTTACCTCCTCGCCACCCGCCGCAAGTACCGGGCGAACGTGGGCGAGCGGTGGGGTCTCGTGCCGCGCTTCGACCCCGGCCGCCCGCGCTTCTGGGTCCACGCCATCAGCGTGGGCGAGGTGGAGGCCGCCCGCACGTTCGTCCCGGCCCTGGCCGAGGCGTACCCGCAGGCCGACATCGTCGTCTCGACCACCACCCTGACCGGCCGCGAGCGGGCACGCGAGCGGCTGCCGGACCTGCCCGTCTTCCACTTTCCGCTCGACCTATGGCCGTGCGTGGCAGCGGCGTTCCGGCGGGTCCGGCCGACGGCCGTCATCCAGGTGGAATCGGAATGGTGGCCGAACTTCTTCTTCGCCGCCGCCCGACGCCGCGTGCCGGTCGTCTGCGTCAACGTCCGCCTGACCGAGCGCGGCGCCCGCGGGTACCGGCGCATCCGGCCGATCGTGCGGCAGGTGCTGGGGTGCGTGTCGGCCATCGGCGTGCAGGCGGAGGTGTACCGCGACCGGCTCGTCGCCCTCGGGGCCGACCCGGAGCGCATCCGCGTGACCGGCCAGATGAAACACGACGGCGTCACGTTCGCCGATTCGGTCGAGGGGGCGGACGCCCTCGCCCGCGCGGCCGGCCTCGCCCCGGACGAACCCGTCCTCGTGGCCGGGAGCACCGGCCCCGGCGAGGAGGAGCCCCTCCTGGCCGCCTACGGCCGCGTGCGCGCGGCGGGCATCCCCCTGCGGCTCGTCCTCGTGCCGCGCCGGCCGGAGAGTTTCGACGGGGCCGCCCAGGCGATTCGCGCAGCCGGCCTGCCGCTCCTCCGCCGGTCGCAGCAGGTCGAGGGCGGTGCCACGGATGGCTCGTCCATCCGGGATGAAGAAGGTGCCACGGATTGCTCGTCCATCCGTGCAGCCGGATCGGAGCACACGGTTCGGCAAGCAAACCGTGGCACCCGCCAGTCGCAAGGCGAACCGCCCGTCATCCTCGGCGACACGATGGGCGAACTCATGCCGTGGTACGCCCTGGCGGACGTCGTCTTCGTCGGCCGCAGCCTCGCAGCGCTAGGCGGTTCGAACCCGATGGAGCCCGGGTCGCTGGCCAGGCCGATGCTGTGGGGCCCGGCGATGTTCAACTTCCCGGTCGAGGCCCCCGCCCTCGTCGCGGCCGGCGCCGCGCGCGAGGTGACGGGCGCGGCGGACCTCGCCGACGCCCTGAAGGACCTCTTGACCCGCCCGGACCGGCGCCGTCAAATGGGCGAGGCCGCCCGCGACACGATCGCCCGGATGCAGGGCGCCACGGCCCGGAACGTCGAACTCGTCCGCGAGGTCGTCGGCGCGCTGCAGCCGGAGGCATAATGAACCATGCCCGGCGGGGCGCCGTACCCGCCGCGCGCGAAGCGGGCCGCACGTCGCGCGGCCCGTGCCACGGCCGGTCTCGTCCGGCCGTGCGCGGCGCGGGCGGGAAGCACGGCGGGCAAGACCCGCCGTGGCACACGCCATTCGAGAACACGCCATGACCCCCAACCAGCGACGCGACCTGATGCAACGGGTCCAATCCGTCGTCGTCAAACTCGGCAGCAACGTCCTGTGCAACGACGCCGGCGTGCTCCAGCAGGAGCGGATCGACGCCGTCGCGGGCCAGGTGGCGGACCTGAAGGATGCCGGCCTGCGCGTGGCGGTCGTCTCCAGCGGCGCCATCGCCGCCGGCGTCGGCGAGATGGACCTCGCCGAGCGTCCCGACGACCTGCCCCGCCTCCAAGCGTGCGCCGCCGTCGGCCAGGCCAAACTGATGATGCGGTTCGACGCCGCCCTTCGGCGCCGCGGCCGGCACGCCGCCCAGATTCTGCTCGTCCGCGGCGACGTGGAGGACCGCGGACGGTATCTGAATATCCGCAACTGTATCGCCGCCCTCCAGGCCTACGGGGCCGTGCCCGTCGTCAACGAGAACGATACCGTCAGCGTCGACGAAATCCGGTTCGGCGAGAACGATCTGCTGGCGGCCATGGTCACGAACCTGCTGCGGGCGGACCTCCTGGTGCTGCTGACGACCGTCGACGGCGTCTTCCGCGACCGGGCCCGGCAGGAACGCTTCGACGTGGTCGAGGACTTCGCCGAGGTGAAGGCGGCCGTGGACCCGACGCGGTCGACGCTCGGCTCCGGCGGGATGGCGACGAAACTGGAGGCGGCCGCCCTCGTCGTCGCCGCCGGCGACATGGCCGCCATCGCCGACGGGCGGCGCGAGAACGTCCTCGCGGACCTGGTGGCCGGTGAACCCGTCGGCACGCTGTTCGTCCCGGCGGCCGAGGCGGCCGCAGGGCCCGGCAAGATGACCGCCCGCCATCGGTGGATCGGCCTGACGCGGCGCGCCCGCGGCAAACTCGTCATCGACGACGGGGCCGCAAGGGCCGTCCGCGGACGCAAGAGCCTCCTGGCCTCCGGCATCACGGCCGTCGAGGGGCGATTCGAGCCCGGCGACGTCGTCGCCGTCGCGGGCCCCGACGGCATGCTCATCGCCCAGGGCCTGACGAATTACGCGTCGACGGATGTCGAGAAAATCAAGGGCCTGCGGTCGAGCAGGTTCCGCCAGGTCCTCGGCGACCACCCGTACGACGAAGTCATCCATGCCGATAACCTGGTGGTCACGGGGTGAGCCCCCTCTCCCTGGCGGGAGAGGGACGGGGTGAGGGGGCGCACCGCAGACGGGTTTGAACCGCAAAGGGCACAAAGAGCGCAAAGGACGGCGGGAAATCATGTAGGCCGCGGCGTGCCGCGGCTGAATTGTCATCCCGAGCAGAGCCCCAAGCGCCGTCATTCTGAGCGAGCGGAGCCCCAAGCGCCGTCATTCTGAGCGAGCGGAGCCCCAAGCGCCGTCATTCTGAGCGAGCGGAGCGAGCGAAGAATCTCGCCGTGGCCGTTCGCCGTTCATTTCCGCTTTCCGCTTCCCGACTTCGGAAGAATCTCGCTTTGCGCGAATGCTCAATGTTCAATGCCCAATGCCCAAGCAGGCCTCCGTCCTGTGGGAATCCCGGCGCGCGGAGAGTCCCGTAGGCCGCGGCGTGCCGCGGCGAGATGTCATCCCGAGCAGAGCCCCAAGCGCCGTCATCCCGAGCGAGGCCCTTCAGGGCCGAGCCGAGGGATCTCGCCGTGGCCGTGCGCCGTTCATTTCCGCTTTCCGCTTCCCGGTTTCCGATTTCACTTCGCCCCGCTCCAGACTCACCGACCGCGAAAGGTCATGGTGCTTACACCCTCGTCCCCCACCTCCACCGTCACCGTCCCATCCCGCCCCGTGTGATAGCACGCCACGCCGTCCTCGGCGAGCCAGGCGGGGAGGGGCCGGGGGTTCCAGCCGCGGGCGGCCGAGATGACCGTCACCTGTGCCCCCGTGTGCCGCAGGAGATCCCGGGCTGCCGCCGGGGCGTGGCCGTGGTGAGGCCAGAGGACAACGCCCGCGCGCAGGTCCGGCTCGGCCCGGATAAGTCCTGCGATGGCGGGCGGTTCGATGTCGCCCGCGAGGAGGAGCCGCCCCTCTCCCTCCTCCACCACCCCTTTTCCTGCACTGAAACGGGTCGGATGGACGGGTCCCACGGAGAGGACGAGCGACCCGTCGTTGATGTCGTCCGTCTGCGACACGGCGCCCCTCGGCCACAGGCCGCGCACGCGCGTCCGGCCCGTTCCGGCGAGCGTATCCCCCGCCCCGAAGAACGTGACCTCCACGCCGCGCGCCAGCAGCGCCTCGACCACCGCCTCGTCGACGCTGAGGCGCCGGCGCGGGAACGTCGGCGGGACGAACACGCGGCGGATGGCGAAGCGGTCCACCAGCGGCAGGACGTCCTTGAAATGGTCGAAGTGGGCGTGGCTGAGGAAGGCGGCATCGACCCGCCCCACGCCGCGCGACCACAGGACGGGGGCGGTGGTGCCCTCCCCCGCCCGGGCGTAGGAGAGCGCGGAACCGGCGTCGTACAGCAGGTTCCGGCCGCAGGGGAGTTCCAGGAGGGTCGTGTTGCCGCTGCCGACGGCGACGAACGTGGCCCGGACGCCCTCGGGCGCCCGGTGGCCGCGGGTCCAAAGGAAGACGGCCGCCGCGGCGAGGACGGCGATGGCGAGGCGCCGGCGGGTCAGAATCACCCCCTCACCCTGCCCTCTCCCGCCGGGGGAAAGGGTACGCAGACGTATGCGCTCCCGCCACACCCACGCCGCCAGGAGGCCGTAGGTCACCACGAGCCACCCGGCGGCGAAGCCGGAGGTGTAGAAATGTCCACCCGGCACGCGAGAAAGGGCCGACACCACGCCCGTAATCGCCCGGGCCATGCCGTCCGGGACGGCCGCCAGCAGGTCGCCCAGCCACGGGGCCGGCGCCCCGAAGACCACCAAAGCCATGCTCCCGGCGACGAGCACGAACACGAGCGGCGCCAGGATCACGCTCGCCACCGGCGCGAGCCAGCCGACGAGGTGGAACCGGTTGGCGGCCAGCGGCACGGCCACGAGCGCCGCCGCCAGCGACAGGCTGAACGTCCGCCGGACGTAGGAGGGCAGGCGGAACGTGCCGGGCGCGGGCTCTTCGTCGGCCAGCGGATCGACGGGCCGGCGAAACAGGACGCCGTCAATCTTCGCCGCCAAGTAGAACATGCCGAAGACGACGGCGAACGAGAGTTGGAACGAGGTCGTAAAGAGGTCGCCCGGCCGGATGAGCAGGATCACCAGGACCGCGGCGGCCAGGGCCGTCAGCCGCTGGCGCTCGCGACCCGTGGCCCACGCGAAGCAGAGGAGCCAGACGAGGATCGTCGCCCGCACGACGGGCGGCTTCAGTTCCGTCATCATCGCGTACGCGCCGATGACGACGGCGACGAGGAGGGCCGTCGGCTTCGGCCCCAGCCCGATGAGCCTCGCGGCAAGCAGCACCACCATCGCCGCCAGGCCGACGGCCAGGCCCGAGACCGCCAGGAAGTGGGCGGTGCCCGTGACGATAAACGCCCGTTCGATGTCGCCGGCGTCGCCGGTGTCGAACCGCAGCAAGTCGCGGCGGCCGAGGACGATGGCGGAGGCGACGGCCCGTCCCTCGGGGCTGCGGATCGCCTCGAAGCGCCGGACGCCCCAGCGTCCTGCCGCGCCGACGGCGGCACGAAGCGGGTCGGCGGCGGCCTCGACAACGCGCACGGCTTCCCAATGGTCCGTCGAGACGCAGACCCGCACACCCTGCCGGCGGAAGTAGGTGGCGACGTCGAAGGTGCCGGGGTTCGAGCGCGGCAGGGGTCGCATGAGGCGACCGGTGACGCGGACGCGGTCGCCGAGGTGCGGCGGCGCGGGGCCGTCCGCCCCGCCGTCGCCGGCCTCCTCCGGCATCGGTCCGCGGACGCTCACGTGCACGCCGCCGCGGGCGGGCAGCCACTCGCCCTCCACCTTCGCCCGCTCGGCCCAGACCGTGAACTTCGTGCGGAGGTAGTACGGCGTGGAGGGGAGAAAGACGTCCCTCGGCGCCGTGCCGGGGTGCGGCGAGCGGACGACGATCCCTTCGACCGTGGCGATGCGGCTGCCCTGCGGGACGAAGCGGGCCACGTCGTCCGGCGGCGGGTCGACGGTCGCGCGGTACCGCGCCGCCCCGGCCGCGACGATCGCCACCAGCAGCGGGACGAGCAGGGTGCCGGGGCCCGCCCGGCGCCACGCGAGGCCCCCCCATGCGAGCGCCGCCGCGATGGCCGCGACGCACCAGACGGCCGTCGGCGCGCCCAGGTACTCCCCGGCCAGGATGCCGGCGCCCAGCGCCGCGGCCACCGGGACGAGCGGCTCGTACCGGCGGACCGCCGGCGCGGCGGGCTGGGCGAGTTCGTCCATGGGGTGTGCTCGCACGGGTTTGCGCATCCCGCGCGGTGGTCTTCCTGGGCCACCGCGCGGCGCGGCCCATCGATCTCCGAGCCCGCCACGTAAACGGCGGGGTATCAGCGCCTGGCTTGTCGCATGCCACGGCGGATGAGGATATCCGGCCGCTCCCGCGGCCGGCTCGATTGCCACAGGGCCGAAGGGCGCTTCAGCGCCAGGCCGCCGCGGCGCCGACGAGGCCTTCGAACAGGGCCGCGTGCTCCGGCCGGTCCGCCATCCGTTCCGGGTGCCACTGGACGCCGAGGAAGAAGCGGCCGGCCGAGGCGTCCTCAATGGCCTCGATGACGCCGTCGGGCGCACAGGCGGCCGTGCGCATGCCCCGCCCGGCGTCGCGGACCGCCTGGTGATGCGTGCTGCCCACCTGGAGCGTCGCGGTCCCCGTCAGGCGCGCCAGCAGCGACCCCGGTTCCACGCGGACGGGATGGAGGCGCGGCCGCCCCGGGCCGCCGTGGTCGAGGCGCTCGCCCGGCTCGTCGGGCAGGTGCTGGATGAGGCGACCGCCGCGGTGGACGGCCATCTCCTGCATGCCGAGACAGATGCCGAGGACGGGCAGGCCGGCGGTCTCGGCGATGGCAAGCAGGCCGACGTCCGTCCGCTGGCGGCGGGGGTCAACGGGCAGGGCGGCGGGGTGCAGCGTCTCTCCCCACGCGCCCGCGTCGAGGTCGTCGCCGCCGGGCAGGAGCAGGCCGTCGGCCAGGTGCTCGAGGGCGGGCAGGCCCGTTCCCCCGGCCACGGGCGGAAGAAGGACCGGTTCGCCGCCGGCATCCCGGACGGCGTCGGCGTAGCCGGCGGGCAGATGGACGCGCCGCGTGCCGTCCAGCGTGCCGAGGTCCGTCGCCATCGCGATGCGGGGCCTCATGGGTCCTCCCGCCTCAGGAGGCGGCCGGGCGTGGCCCCCGTGTGCCGGCCGTCGCGGACGACCGGTTTGCCGGCGACGACGACGTGGCGGATGCCGTCCGGCGTGTGCCACGGATGTGCATAGGTGGCCCGGCCGGCGATGCGAGAGCGGTCGAAGAGGACGAGGTCCGCCCAGGCGCCCTCGTCGAGGCGTCCGCGGCCGGCGAGGCCGAGGATGTCGGCGGGCAAACTCGTGAGGCGTCGGATGCCCTCCTGCCAGTCCATGAGGCCCGCCTCCCGCACGTATGTGCCCAGGAAGCGGCCGACGGTGCCGTACGCCCGCGGATGGGCCAGGCCCCGCGGCGGGCCGGCGTCCGGGTCCGGCAGGTTGCGGAGCCCCGCGTCGGAGCCGACGGCGACGTACGGCTCGGCGAGGATGAGGCGCAGGTTGTCCTCGCTCATGGAGGCGTAGGTCACGTCGACCTGGGCCTCGTGCTCGCGGAGGAGGTCGAGGCCCACGTCGAGCGGGTCGCGGCCAGCGTCGTCGCCCAGTTCGCGCAGGGTCTTTCCGACGGCCGCCTGCGGCCCGTCGGGGCGCACGGCGGCGATGGTGATGCGGCCGAAGAACCCCTCGTCGGGATGGGCGGAGCGGAACGCCTCGGCGATGCGCCGGCGGTCGGCGGCATCGGCCAGGCGCGCGAGTTGCACCTCGTGCCCCCCCTCGAACGCCCAGTTCGGCAGGAGAAACGAGTCGAGGCTCGTCATGCTCGAGAGGTACGGGTACCGGTCGGCGGTGACCGCGAGACCGTCGGCCCGGGCGGCGCGGAGGCGCTCGACGGCCTGGCGGCCCTTCGGCCAGTTGGACGGGCCGGAGGCCTTGAGATGACTCAACTGGCCGCGGACGCCGGCGCGGCGGACGACGTCGAGGAACTCGTCGATCGCCTCCAGGAGCCGGTCGTTCTCGCTGCGGATGTGGCTGGCGTAGAAGCCGCCGGCGTCGGCGGCGACGGCGGCAAGGTCCGCCAGTTCCTCGACATCCGCGTAGCAACCGGGCGGGTAGATGAGGCCGGAGGAAAGGCCGACGGCCCCGGCCTCCAGGGCGTCGGCCAGGTGGCGGCGCATGGCGGCGCGATCGTCGGCCGTGGTCGGACGGTCGGCGTATCCGACGACGGCGGCACGGATGGCGCCGTGGCCGGCGAGCAGCGCCCGGTTGACGCTGGAGGGCGCGGCCTCGGCGCGGTCGAAGTACTGCGCGGGCGTGGACCAGTCGACGGCGAGGCCGCGCGGCGCCCACTCGCTGCGCCGGCGGGCGAGGAACTCCCCCGCCAGCGGGAACGGCGACGTCCCGCAGTTGCCCGAGACGTCCGTCGTCACGCCCGCCAGGACCTTGCTCTCCGCCTGGGGGTAGACCAGGGCGGCGAACCCGCTGTGACAGTGGATATCGATGAATCCCGGGGAGAGAGTGAGGCCCGACGCGTCGAGGTCGCCCCCGGCGGGCTCCAGGTCCGGGGCGATGCGGTCGATCCGCCCGCCGGCGATGCGGACGTCCGCCCGGACGAACCGGTTGCCGTCGTCGAGCAACTCGGCGCCTCGGATGGTCCAGGCATCTGGCATGGGCGGATCGTACCGTGGGCGGCCACACTGACACTACGACGCCAAGTCGGCCATTTGCGCGGTGGGTCTCCGCCCCCGCCGCGCTCGAAACGGCCTCTACCGGGTTGCGCGGCGCCTGCGGAAACCCGCCGCGCTCGAGTTAGCATTGTATTGCCATGTCCGGCGAGGCCGGGAAACGCGCCGCCGCGGGGCCCATGGCCGCCCAATCCGCCGGCGTGCGCCGCGGCGTCACTCGCGCGTCTGGAACGCCTTGATGGCGGCGGTGGCGTCCGGGTAGATGTCGAAGACGGCGTCGAGTTTCGTGACGCGGAAGACCTCGCGGTTCTCCTCGGAGAGGCCGGCGAGTTTCAGGCCGCGCCCGTCGCGGGCCAGGTCGCGGTGGATGCCCAGCAGCAGCCCCAGGGCCCGCGACGACAGGTACCCCACCCCGGAGAAATCGAAGACGAACGCGTCCTCGTCGGCGCGGGCGAGGAGGTCCTTGAGGCTGTCGGCCACGCGGTCGACCGAGTCGGTGTCGAGCATGCGGTTCGGCTTGAACGCCACGACCATGGCGGGGTCGACGCTGTAGGTGGAGTAGAGTTCGCTTCGCGGCATGCGGCGGTCCTCCCGGTTGCGGGGGTGCGGTCAGGGTTCAGGACGGTTCGGCGGCGTCTCCGGCCGGCTCGTCGGCTCGGGAACAGACGCGTCGGACGGCGGCCTCGACGGTCTCGTAGACGGGCATGATTTCCGCCAGGCGGGTGCAGGCGAGCGTGCGGGCCACCTCGCCGCGGGCGCCGGCCAGGACGAACTCGCGGCTCTGGTCGGCGAGTTGCGACCGCAGGTGGATGAACATGCCCAGGGCCCCGCTGGTGAGGAACGTCACGTTCGAGAGGTCGAGGACGAACGTCGCGACCCGGGCGTCGCGGAACGCCTCGCGGACCTGCTGGGCGATGCCCTGGATGGCGTCGGCGGCGTAGACCTCGGCCGGCCGGACCGTCAGGACGACGGCCGGACCGACGGTGTGCCGCTCCACGAGGTCGCCGGGGTTGTCGCCGCCCATGGGCCGGTCCCGCTCAGAGGTTCTTGCGGAACGCCTCGACGGCGGCGTCCGTGTCTTTGTAGATGTCGAAGACGGTATCCAGTTGCGTGATCCGGAAGACCTCCATGATCTCGTTCTGGATGCCCGTGAGTTTGAGGTGGGCGCCTTTCTGGGCGACGCGTTTCTGGAGGCCGATGAGCATACCCAGGGCGCTGGAGGACATGTAGGTGACCTGGGAGAAGTCGAAGATGAACTTGCCGCCCTCGTGGCTGACGATGAGTTCCTTCAGGCTGGAGGACATCCGCTCGATGGTCATCGCGTCGAGGATCTGGCTCTGCCGGAACGTGACGACCATGACGCCGTCAACCTCGCGCGTATCGTACAGCCGGTCGGTGGCCATGATAGTGGTCTCCCCTGGGGCGGAGGCGTCCCGCCGGTTCCTGTGCACTCGTGCAACGGGCGTATTGTGGCAGGGGCCGTCCGGGGTGTCAACACAAAGACGGAGGCAGGTCGCCATACAGCGCAAACTCGTGCGCGGCGGGTCTCCGCAGGCGCCGCGCAGATCTGGAAAAGGCATTTCGAGCGCGGTGGGTGCACAGACCCACCGCGCAACATGCCGAGTTGGGCGCCAAAGGCGAGATTTCGCGACTCCCTTCGCTCGCTCGGGATGACACCGTTTCCCCCTCACCCCGGCCCTCTCCCACCAGGGCAGAGGGAGACAGACACTGCAACAGCCACGGCGAGATTCCTCGACTCGCTGCGCTCGCTCGGCATGACCGTGTAGCGCGGTGCCCCAGGAGAGCCGCCGCGCGGAATGCGTCCGGCGATGCGCCGCGCGGGAGGGTCACAGCCCCTCCTGCAGTTCCCGCAGTTTGTTGAGCGCCTCGATCGGCGTCATCGCCTCGAGGTCGAGGCGGCGGAGGGCATCGACAACCGCCCCGCCCTCCCCTTCGAACAGCGCCAGTTGCACCTGCCGCACGTGCGGGCCGGGTTCGGACGGGGCGATGCGCGGCCGGCCGTCGGCATCGAGATGGGCCGATTCCAAATCGGAGAGGATCTGACGGGCGCGGTCGACGACCTCGCGCGGCACGCCGGCCAGCCGGGCCACGTGCACGCCGTAACTCTTGTCCGTCCCGCCCTCCAGGATCTTGTGGAGGAACACGACCTGGTCCTGCCATTCGCGGACGGCCACGTTGAAGTTCGCGACGCCGTCGAGCACCTCGGCCAGTTCCGTCAGTTCGTGATAGTGCGTGGCGAAGAGGGTGCGGCAGGCGAGGCGGGCGGCCAGGTGCTCGGTCACCGCCCACGCCAGGGCCACGCCGTCGAACGTGCTCGTGCCCCGCCCGACCTCGTCCAGGATGATGAGGCTGCGCGGCGTGGCGTTGTTCAGGATGTTGGCGGTCTCGCTCATCTCGACCATGAAGGTACTCCGGCCGCGCGCGAGTTCGTCGGCCGCCCCGACCCGCGTGAAGATGCGGTCCACCAGGCCGACCGTCGCGCTGCGGGCCGGCACCCACGAGCCGACGTGGGCCATCAGGGCCGCCAGCGCCACCTGCCGGATATAGGTCGACTTGCCCGCCATGTTCGGGCCCGTGATGATGGCGATGCGGGCCTCGTCCTCGCCGCCGAGGGCCACGTCGTTCGGGACGAACTCCGAGCCGAGCACCTGCTCCAGCACCGGGTGCCGGCCGTCACGAATATCGAGGACGGGTTCCTCCACGACCCCCGGCTTGACGTACCCGCGTTCGACGGCCACGCGGGCCAGGCTGACGAGGGCGTCCACCTGGGCCAGGGCCTCGGCCGTGGCCTGGAGTCGGTCGGTCTCGGCGGCGACCTGCTCGCGGACCTCCTCGAAGAGCCGGGCCTCCAGGGCCCTGGCCTTCTCCTCAGCGCCGAGGACCTCGACCTCGTGCTCCTTCAGGTCGGGCGTGATGTACCGTTCGGCGTTCTTCAGGGTCTGCTTGCGGACGTAGTCGTCCGGCACGCGGTCGGTGTGGGCATGGGTGACCTCGATATAGTATCCGAATACCTTGTTGAAGCCGACCTTGAGTGTGGGGATGCCGGTCCGCTCGATTTCGCGGGCCTGGAACCGGGCGAGCCACTCGGCCCCGGACGAGCCGACCTCGCGCAGCCGGTCGAGTTCCTCGTCGTAGCCGGCCGCGATGACCCCGCCGTCGCTGAGGCGCGCCGGGGCGTCGTCGCTGATGGCGCGGCCGACGAGGTCCCGCAGGTCGCCGAGCAGGTCCAGTTCGCCCTCCAGCCGCGCGAGCAGGTCGCTCTCGCGGGCCGAGAGGCGCGCCTTGACGGCCGGCAGCACCGCGAGCGTCCGCGCCAGTCCCAGCAGGTCCCGCGGCGTGGCGCGGCGGGTGGCCACCCGGCCCAGGATCCGCTCGATGTCGGCGGTCTCGGACAGGCGGTGGGCCAGGTCGTCTCGCAGGTCGCCGTCCTGGACGAGTTCCTCGACGGCGTCCAGGCGCTCCCGAATCGGTTCGACGGCGGCGAGGGGGAAGTTGATCCACCGCCTGAGCAGCCGGCCGCCCGGCGCGGTCTCCGTCTTATCGAGCACCCACAGCAGGCTGTGCTCGCGGCGGCGCTGGCGCAGGGTCTCGACGAGTTCCAAACTGCGCTGCGTCGTCTCATCCAGGTACATCGACCGGCCGCCCTGCACCCGCTGGATGCGGCGGATGTGGCCGAGTTCCGTCCGCTGCGTTTCCTGGAGGTAATCGACGACGGCGCCGGCGGCCGAGAGACCCGCCGCCACGTCCGCCACGCCGAACCCCTCGAGCGTGTCCGTGCCGAAGTGCTGCGTGAGGACCCGCTCGGCCTCGCCGCGGTCGAAGACGAACGCCGACCGCTCCGTGACCGCGGCGCCGGTGGCCTCGCGGACGACGGCGAGGAGGTCGGCGGCGGCGTCCTCAGCCCCTTCCGGCACGAGGCACTCGCGCGGGCGCAGGCGGACGAGTTCGTCGGCGACGGCGTCGCGCGAAATGTCCCGCACCCAGAAGCCGCCCGTCGAGAGGTCCACCCACGCCAGCCCCGCCCGGTGGCCGTCCAGATGGACCGCCGCCAGGAAGTTGTTCTCCTTGTCCTCCAGGAGCGCATCGTCCGTGAGCGTGCCGGGCGTGACGACGCGGCTGATGTCGCGCTTCACGAGGCCCTTGGCCTGGGCGGGGTCCTCCATCTGCTCGCAGATGGCCACGCGGTACCCGGCCCGGATCATCTTCGCCAGATACGAGTCGACGGCGTGGTACGGCACGCCGCACATCGGGATGGCGCTGGCGCCCTTGGACCGGCTCGTCAGGGCGATGCCCATGACGCGGGCGCCGATGCGGGCGTCCTCGTAGAAGAGTTCGTAGAAGTCGCCCATCCGGAAGAAGAGGATGGCGTCCGGGTACTG
>CAZNYC010000049.1:0-5792 GCA_964577175.1 uncultured Anaerolineales bacterium | reverse complement strand
AGAAGAGTTCGTAGAAGTCGCCCATCCGGAAGAAGAGGATGGCGTCCGGGTACTGGCTCTTGAGTTGCCGGTATTGTTTCATCGCCGGCGTGACCATGGGAGGTTCCTGCCCTGACTCCTCGATGATTCGCGCGGCGGGTCTCCGCACCCGCCGCGATTCTGCCGTCTTGCGCGCGGTGGGTGCGGAGACCCACCGCGCTATTGTTCGTCCCGCCCCGCTGCCTTTCGGGCCCGCCGCGGAAGCGGCGGGTTATTCTCATCTGCCGCAGAACGTGCCATGCCGGATGAGGATACCCGGCCGCTCCCGCGGCCGGCTCGAACGGCACGAGCCCAAACGACAGCGCCGCTAAGATACCCGAAACACCGCGGCGTGAAAAGCACGCTCCGCGCCGGACTTGCCAAACGGCCGGCCGCATGGTAGGATTTTAGATTCGGACCCCCTCGCGCCCCGTCGCACGGAGCCGGTATTGGCCAAGCGGACGTCGAATCGGACACACCCGCCCCGCAAGCCGCCGACGGCCCAGGAAGACGGTCCGCCTGCCGGGGCCAAGGCGCCGGCCGGCGTCGACCCGGAGGCCCCCGCTCCTCCCCCGGCCGGCGGCGACGAGGCCATCGCCATCCACGGCGCCCGCCAGCACAACCTCAAGAACCTCGACCTGGAGATCCCCCGCGACAAACTCGTCGTCGTCACGGGCCTGTCGGGCAGCGGCAAGTCCAGTTTGGCGTTCGACACGGTCTACGCCGAGGGCCAGCGCCGGTACGTCGAATCCCTCAGCGCCTACGCCCGGCAGTTCCTGGAACAGATGGAGAAGCCGGACGTCGACGCCATCGAGGGGCTGCCGCCCACCATCGCCATCCACCAGCGGCGGGGCGGCTTCAGCCCCCGGTCCACCGTCGCCACGGCCACCGAGATTCACGACTACCTGCGCCTCCTGTACGCCCGGGTCGGCACGGCGTACTGCCCGTCGTGCGGGCGCCAGATCCGGCCGCAGCGGGCCGAGGAAATCGTCGACCGCGTCATGGACCTGCCGCAGGGCACCCGCCTGATGGTCCTGGTGCCGCTGGTGCGCGGCCAGCGGGGCGAGCACAAGGACGTCATCCGCACCATCGTGGCGGACGGCTTCGTCCGCGTCCGCATCGACCGCCGGATGTACGAGGTCCGCGAGGTGCCGGACCTCGACAAACGCCGCCGGCACACGGTCGAGGCCGTGGTCGACCGGCTCATCGTGAAGGCGGCCGCCCGCGACCGCCTGGCCGACTCCATCGAGCAGGCCCTGCGGATGACCGACGGCCTCGTCGTCATCTGCCACGAGACCGGCGACGGCGACTGGACGAACACCCTGTATAGCGAACGCTATGCGTGCACGACGTGCAACGTGAGCCTGGAGGAACTGACGCCGCGGCTGTTCAGTTTCAACAGCCCGTACGGGGCGTGCCCCCAGTGCCACGGTCTGGGCATGCTGCAGCGGCTGGACGAGGACCTCATCGTGCCGGACCCGGACCGCTCGCTCGCCGAGGGCGCCATCGCCCCTTGGCGGCAGGGGCCGAAACGGTACCGCGCGTTCTACGCCGAGGCGCTGGACCATTTCGCCCGCGAGTTCGGCATCGACCGGACGGTCCCCTTCCGTAAACTGCCGAAGCGCGTCCGCAAGGTGCTGCTGCACGGCGGGCAGTTGAAGCGGGCCGCCGGCAACGGCAAGGCGCCGGAGGCCGAGTGGGAAGGCGTCATCCCCAGCCTCGAGCGCCTGGGCGAGGAGACCCGCAGCGCCTCGGTCAAACGGTGGCTCGGCGATTTCATGACGCCCCAGCCGTGCCCGGACTGCGACGGGGCACGCCTGCGGCCGGAGGCACGGGCCGTCCGCATCGCCGACAAACCCCTGCACGAGATCACGGCGATGAGCATCCAGGAGGCGGCCGCGTTCTTCGATACGCTGGAACTCGGCGGCACGAAGGCGGCGATCGCCCGGCAGGTGCTCTCGGAGATCCGCAACCGCCTGCGGTTCCTCCTGGACGTGGGCGTCGAGTACCTGACGCTCGACCGCGCCTCGGGCACCCTCTCCGGCGGCGAGGCGCAGCGGATCCGCCTGGCCACCCAGGTGGGCAGCGGCCTCGTGGGCGTCTGCTACGTCCTCGACGAGCCGACCATCGGCCTCCACGCCCGCGACAACCATCGCCTGCTCGACACCCTCTGCCGCCTGCGCGACCTCGGCAACACCGTCATGGTCGTCGAGCACGACGAGGACACGATCCGCACGGCCGACCACCTGGTGGACATGGGCCCCGGCGCCGGCGCCCGCGGCGGCCGGGTCGTGACCGAGGGCACCGTGGAGGAGGTCGCGGCCTCGCCGGACTCGCTGACCGGCCACTACCTCGCAGGCCACGAGGCGATCGCCGTGCCGGACGAGCGGCGGCGCGTGAAGAAGCGGCACAGCATCCGCCTGTACGGGGCGGCCGAGAACAACCTCCGGAAGATCAACGTCACCGTCCCGCTGGGGTGCCTCGTGTGCGTGACGGGCGTCAGCGGTTCCGGCAAGAGCACCCTCGTCGCGCAGACGCTCGTGCCGGCGCTCAGGCGGGCGCTCTACGGCTCGCGCGTCAAGCCCGGCGCGCACCGGCGCGTGGCGGGCCTGGAGAGAATAGACCGGGTCATCGAGATCGACCAGAGCCCCATCGGCCGCACACCCCGCTCCAACGCCGCCACGTACACGAAGGTGTTCGACCACATCCGGCGGGTCTTCGCCCGCACGCGCGAGGCGAAGGTGCGCGGCTACGGGCCCGGGCGGTTCAGTTTCAATACCAAGGGCGGGCGGTGCGAAGCGTGCCGGGGCCAGGGCGTCCGCAAGGTCGAAATGCATTTCCTGCCCGACGTGTACGTCACGTGCAAGGCGTGCAAGGGCACGCGCTTTGGCCGCGAGACGCTCGAGATCACCTACCGCGGCAAGACGATTGCCGACGTGCTGAACATGCACGTGAGCGAGGCCGTCCGCTTCTTCGAGAACTTCCAGCGCATCGTCCACAAACTCGAAACGCTGGAGGCCGTCGGGCTCGGGTACATCGAACTCGGGCAGAACTCGACGACCCTCTCGGGCGGCGAGGCGCAGCGGGTGAAACTCTCGGCCGAACTCGGCAAACGGGCGACCGGCCAGACGCTGTACGTCCTGGACGAGCCGACGACGGGCCTGCACTTCGCGGACATCCAGCGGCTGCTGGACGTGCTGAACCGCCTCGTGGACATGGGCAACACGGTCCTGGTGGTCGAGCACAACTACGAGGTCATCAAGAGCGCCGATTGGATCATCGACCTCGGCCCGGAGGGCGGCGCCGACGGCGGCCGCATCGTCGCCGAGGGCACGCCCGAGGAGGTCGTCCGGTCCGAGGAAAGCCACACGGCGCGGTACCTGGCGCGGCATCTGAACGGGCACGGGCCGATGTAGGCCGCGGCCAGCCGCGGCGCGTGCATGCTGGCCAGCCTTTCCCTCACATACGTTCGCGGGAGGCGTTGGTTTCGTGAGAAGTGATTTTCCCGCCGCCTTGCAGTCCGCGTTCCCAGCCCCCTACTATCGTGGGTGGAGCGCGTTGAGCGCCCGTGGGCGGTGGGTCTCCGTACCCACTGCCCACCGTTCCGCCTTTGTGCCGCCCTTTCAGGGCAGCGCATCGTGTGATGGCTACCTGTACCCACGGCGATGCCCCGGGTACAGGGGCAGGCCTCAACACCCCAAAGCCCTGAAAGGGCAAAACGGCATCGCGACGGGTGCAGAGACCCGCCGCGCATGATGGCACGTCCCTGACCCTCACCCGAACCCTCTCCCGTCAAGGGAGGGGGGGGGTGTATGAAACGGCCCCCGACGGTTGGATCCTACAACGTCCACCCGTCGCGATACGGCGGGTTCAGGAGGGCGTTGGCGGCGTCGGAGTTGGTGAACGTGCGGGCCTTGCCGTCCCACAGCAGTTTCTCGCCCGTCCGGATGGCGCAGTTGCCCAGGAGGACGATGCCGGCCAGATGGGCGGCGTGGTCGACGAAGTCGCTGCCCGCGCGCTTCCCGCCCTTGGCGGCAATGAGCCATTCCTTGTGATGGCCGGGCGACCGCTCGAGTTTCCGCGGCGGCTTGCCGTACTCCTGCTGCCGCTTCTCGGGGATGAGCCGGTGGCCCAGGATGGTGCCCTTGTCGCCGACGATCATCGTGCCGTCGCCCCGGCCGAAGTCGCGGCCGGGTTCGAGCACCTCCGGCCTCGGCGGCCGCATCGCCCCGTCGTACCACCTGAGGGTGACGGGCCCGTGGCCCTTGTGCTCGGGGAACTTGTACGTGGTGATCGAGGCAAGGGGCGCGGTCTCGTTGTGGACCTCCGGCGGTTCCTGTTCGTTCGTCGAGCACGCCTCCACACTTGTCGGGTGCTGGAGGTCGAGCGCCTTGAAGACGGTGGAGAGTTGGTGGCAGCCGATGTCGCCCAGGACGCCGGTGCCGAAGTCCCACCATCCCCGCCACGCGAACGGGTGGTAGCACGGATGGTACGGCCGCATCGGCGACGGGCCGACCCACAGGTCCCAGTCCATCCAGTCGGGGACGGGCGGGGTCTCCTTGGGCCGGCGGATGCCGCGCGGCGAGATGCGGTGCGTGCGGTTCGACCAGGCGTGGATTTCGCGGACGCGGCCGATGGCGCCGTCCCAGATCATCTCGCACACCAGGCGCGCCCCCTCGCCGGCCTGGCCCTGGTTGCCCATCTGGGTGGCCACGCCGTGTTTCTTGGCGGCCTCGCCGACGGCGAACGCCTCATGCACCGAATGCGTGAGCGGCTTCTGGCAGAAGACGTGCTTGCCGCGCTTGATCGCCGCCATCGTGATGGCCGCGTGGTTGTGGTCCGGCACGGCGATGCTGACGGCGTCGATGTCCTTCTGGGCGTCGAGCATCTTGCGGAAATCCTTGAAGCCCTTGGCCTTGGGCCACTCCTTCAGGCCGCGGCCCACCTGGCGGGCGTCCACGTCGCAGATGGCGACGATGTTCTCGCCGGAGACGCTCTGGACGTCGTGGAACCCCTTTCCGGCGATGCCCACGCCGGCGATGTTCAGCGTGTCGCTCGGCGGCTGGTGCCCCGCCCCGCCCAGGACGTGCCGCGGGACCACCGTGACGGCGGCGGCCGCGGCGGCGGTTCCGGCAACGAAGCGGCGGCGCGACAGGCGCGGGGCCGTGTCCTTCGACGTGTCGCGTGAGGCCATGACGGGTCTCCTATAGGAGATGTTCGGGTACCGCAGGGTTGAACCTTACGGTGCGGCGAAGGTTCCGGCCGGCGCGATGCCTTGTCGGCTTAGCCCGGACCGTCGCCGACCGGGGGGAGAGGCGTCATCCGGATGCGACCTTCCTCCAGCACCGACAGATGGCCGGCCCAGTCGCTACGGCTTCCGACCAGCGCGGTCACCCTTGCGGCAAGCCGCTCAGGCGTTGCGCTGAACAATCGAAGAAGAATGATGCCGCAAGAAGGGGTGGAACACCCCTCTCGAAAAGCCAACTCGCCGAAGTCCTTGTCAAAGGTGAGAAGCAGACGGTTCGTTTTACAGGCTTCAGCCAGGACCGCGCGGTCGGTCGCCCCCGGCGTGTCCAGACGAACCCACGTCACATCGTGGTCTTGCCTTTGGAGCGCGTCGACCAGGCAGCGCGGAATGTTCTCGTCCGCCAGGATGCGCATCGCTTATGCCTGAGCCGGAAACACTTTGTGCAGGTGCAGGACCTCACTCGCGTAAGCCAGGCAGGCCTGGACGTCTTCCCGCGTCAGGCCGGGGTAATTCTCGATAATATCCG
>CAZNYC010000048.1:0-27014 GCA_964577175.1 uncultured Anaerolineales bacterium | reverse complement strand
CAGCATGACAGCGCGCGGTTCGTAGCGCACGGCCGGGCAAGCCGGCCGGGGCACACAACAGCGGCCGGAGCACACGCCGCGCTTGCGGGCCGCGGGCCGTATCCACAGGCCGCAGGCCTGCTTGGGCATTGGGCATTGAGCATTCGCGGCCGGAGGCCGCGCTCTACGGCTCGGCTTCGAGGCGGGCGTCGTGGACGGCCGCCAGGGGCAGGGCGTCGTCGCCCTTCAGGGTGACGGTCCAGAGCGTGCGGGCCTGGGGGGCGATGGGCCAGCGTTCCAGGGAGGCGGTGCCCGGCTTTGCCTTGCCGAGGACGGGTTCGCCGACGGGTTCGCCCTCACCATCGATCGGTTGAAGGGCCAGGACGATGCCGCCGCGAATCGGGTCGGGGGCCTTGAGTTCCAGGGCGATACGGGCGCGGACCTCGATCTTGCGTCCGCCCTCACCGGCGGGAACGGGCAGAGGGGCGGCGGGTGTCCTCAGGATGCTCATCCGCCGGCCGTTGCGGAGCCGGCCGGACACGGCCACGGTGCCGGCCTTCGGCATCGGGGCCGAGACGGCGAGCGTCAGCCGATAGACGAACAGGGCGGCCTCGTGGCCGCGGGAGGGGAGGTCGGCGCCGAACTCGGCCTCGGCGAACGTCTCCCCGTCGGCCCCTTTGCGTAGCGGGGAACCCTCGTCGGGAAGGCCGCCCGTCTTCACGGGGCGGGTGTCCGCCGACGCCGTCCACGGGGCCTGCAGGCGCGCCCGCGCCTCGTCCGAAAGGCCGATGTCCGGTGGCCCGTCGATGACCTCCAGGGGCGACGGCGCGGCCTCGGCCTCCCCGGTGT
Organism: uncultured Anaerolineales bacterium; assembly: GCA_964577175.1. Taxonomy (GTDB): domain Bacteria; phylum Planctomycetota; class Phycisphaerae; order FEN-1346; family FEN-1346; genus BS750m-G62. The sequence goes on along the minus strand of CAZNYC010000048.1, from coordinate 26,186 downwards.
AGAGGTTCTCGCGGCGATGGAGTGCGAACTGTTTGGCGTGCCAGGCGAGGACGTCGTCGATGCGGCTCTTCCAGAAGGTCCAGTTGTGGCCGCCCGTGCCCACGTGCCAGTGGTAGGCAATGCCCTTGGCGTCGAGAACGCGGCGGAAGGCCTGCATCTGCTGAAGGGCGCCGTCCTTGCTGCCGGCCTCCAGGGCGAGGGCGAACGGCAAGGCGCCGGTGTGCTCGGCGGCCAGGACGATGCACGAGCGGTCCTTGTATCGGCCGAAGAAGGCGGGGCTCCGCGGGCCGATCCAGTAGTCCAGGCCGACGGCCCCCGCGTAGCCGCGCAGGTCCATCGCCCCGGACAGGACCGTCACGCTGCCGTACAGGTCCGGGTGGGTGCTGGCGTGGTAGAACGCGGCGTGTCCTCCGGCGGAGATGCCCATGATGCCTCGCTGGCCCTTTTCGCGGGAGGCGGGGTACCGGCCCTCGACGAACGTGCGGAGTTCCCGTCGGAGGAAGTCGCCCCACTTCATCCACGGCCGGCGGGGGGAGTTCATGAACCAGGTGGACCCGCCGACGGAGGTCGAGACGAGGATGAGGTCGTACTTCGAGAGGTGCGGGTCGAAGTGTTTGCGCCCCATCCCCTCGTTGCCCAGGAGGCCTGGCAGGAAGTAGAGGACCGGGTACGCCTCGTCCGGGTCGAGGCCCTTGCGGTGGCCCACCCAGAACCGCTCGATCTTGCCCGTGGCGGGGGAGCGGACGTGGTAGTGTTTCCAGGCGACCTCGTCGGCGGCGGAAGCCGCCACGGGAAGGGCGGCCGCTGCGAACAGCAGGGCGAGAAGGGCGGTGGATGCGCGTCGGCGGATCATGGAACCTCCAATTCAAATACGGACGAGCGCGGCGAACGGCGATTCAATGCCGAGGGTCCCATTCTACGCGCCTCCTTCGGCGTCCACAAGGACGACGCCTCGGGGTGTCATCACGGCCGCCGGACACCTATAATCGGGAAGGGACGTGGTCGGACGATGGGAGGCCCCGTGGAAACGCTGATCGAGATTCTGCACGGCACTTGGGCGATGCTGGCCGAGGCGGGGATTTACATCATCTTCGGGTTCCTCGCCGCCGGCCTCGTCCACGTGCTCGTCTCGCGGGAGTGGCTGTCGCGGCATCTCGGCGGCGCCGGCTGGGGCGCCGTGCTGAAGGCGGCGGTCTTCGGCATGCCGCTGCCCCTGTGCAGTTGCAGCGTGCTGCCGGCGGCGTATGCGCTCCGGCGCAAAGGGGCCGGCCGAGGGGCCACGGTTTCGTTCCTCATCTCGACGCCCGAGACGAGTATCGACAGCATCGTCGTCACCTACGCGCTGATGGGGCCGATCATGACGGTGGTCCGTCCGCTGGCGGCCCTGGTGACGGCGGCGTCGGCGGGACTGCTGGAAACGCTGCGGGGCGAGGGCCCCGCGCCGCCCGTCGAGGAGGCCGCCTGTCACCTCTGCCACAGCGACACGTGCGAGCACGCGGCGGGCGAAGGGCGGTGGGCGCGGTTCTGGCGGTTCGTCGTGTACGAGATGGCCGACGACGTGGGGCCGGCGCTCACCCTCGGCCTGGTGCTGGCGGGCCTGGTGACGGCCCTGGTGCCGGACGACTTCTTCGTGGCGTACCTGGGGAACCGGTGGGCGTCGATGGCGGCGATGCTGGCCGTCGGATTGCCCCTGTACGTGTGCGCGACGGCGTCGACGCCGCTGGCGGCGGCGCTGGTGCTCAAGGGACTGCATCCCGGGGCGGCCCTGGTGCTGCTGCTCGTCGGGCCCGCGACAAACCTGGCGACGGTGCTGACCGTGGGCCGGATGCTCGGCAAGGCCTCGGCCGTCCTGTACGTGGGGACCATCGTGGTCGTGGCGCTGGTGTGCGGCGTGGCGCTGGATGCGGCCGTCGGCGCGATGGCCGTGGAGGTCGCCCCGGACGAACCGCACGGCCTCCTGCCCGCCTGGGTGATGACGGCGGGCGGCGTCGTGGTCGCGGCATACCTTGTGTACGCGGCCGGCCGATGGGTGCGGCGGACGTGGCGGCGTCTGCGGTCGGGCGGGGCGCACCGTCATGAGGGGCGCGGGCACGAGGAGGCCGCGTCGCAGGCCGAATGATAAATGACAAATGTCAAATGCCAAAAAAGGCCTTCGGCCTGAGCGGTTTCCCGAATAACCCTCTGGTGCGGCGGGTGGCGTGCTTTCCCTCCGGCGGGAACGCATGCTATCGCAGAGGCGCGAGAGATCACCTGCCTGGGGCGGGCATGCCACCCGCGATTGAACGTTCGCCCCGTCGCCAGAGGGCGCTTGCGGTCGGGTGGTCCCGTGGCGTACACTCTGCCGATTCCCGATGACACGGAAAGGATCGCGGTTCATGCGCATTGCTATCGTCCTGGGATGGGTCGGCGTGCTGCTGTCGGCGACGGGGTGCAGCGAGGTCGAGCAGGCCCGGGCCGTGTACACCGCGCTCGAGACGGCCACCAAGGTGGCCCGCGACCGCGTGTACCCCGCCACGGTGCGGGTGGACGCCCGCCGGGTGGAATACGTGAGCGGCAAGAAGCGGCGGCGAGGGGGAAACGGGTCGGGCGTCATCTTCGACTCGGAGGGGCACATCCTCACGAACTACCACGTGGCCGGCCGGGCCGACGAACTCACCGTCACGCTGTTCAACAAGGAACGCGTCAAGGCCCGGCTCGTGGGCGGCGACCCGTGGACGGACCTGGCGGTCATCCGGTTGGACCTGGACGAGGTCGCCGAGAAGGACCTGGCGTTCGACTTCGCCACCTTCGGCGACTCCGACAGGGTGGCCGAGGGCGACAGCGTCCTGGCCATCGGGAGCCCGTTCGGCCTGTCGCGGTCGATCTCCTGGGGCATCATCTCGTGCGTGGACCGCATCCTGGGGACGGGCCTGGAGATGCCGGGCGGCCTGGAGACGGGCCTCTTCAACACGTGGCTGCAGACGGACGCGGCGATCAACCCGGGCAACTCCGGCGGGCCGCTCGTGAACCTGCGCGGCGAGGTGATCGGCATCAACACGCGCGGCGGGGGGAACGACCTCGGCTTCGCCGTCCCCATCAACGTGGCCAAGGAAGCCGTCCGGCAGATTCTGGCGCACGGCAAGGTGAAGCGGAGCACGATCGGGCTGACGCTTCAGCCGCTCCAGGACCTGGAGACGTTTCTGGACGTCGGCCGGATGGAGGGGGCGGTGGTGTCGAGCGTCGTGCCGGGCGGGCCGGCGCACGAGGCCGGCGTCCGGCCGCAGGACATCCTCGTCGCGTTCGCCGGCGAGCCCGTCCGGGGCCGGTACCCGGAACAGTTGTTTGAACTGCGTCGGCGGGTGGCGAGCACGCCCGTGGGGTCGACGGTCCGGATCCGGATAAAACGCGGGGGCGAAGCCAAGACGCTCGACCTCGTGACCGAGGAACTGACGACCGTCCGCGGCGAGGAAGAGAACTTCGAGGCGTGGGGATTCGTGGGACAGAACATCACCGACCGCCTGGCCCAGCGCGAGCGGCTGCCCGACACGAAGGGCGTGTACGTGACCGGCGTCCGCCGCGGCGAGCCGGCCGAGGAGGCCGGCGTCGAGGACGACGACGTCGTCGTCCGCGTGGGGACGACGGACGTCGAAAACGTGGACGATCTTCGCCGGGCGTACGAGGCGGCCGTCGAGGGCCGCGAGAAACGGGTGCTCCTGAAGGTGCGGCGAGGGCAGGGCGTCGTGCCGGTGCTGCTGAAGATCGACTACGCCGCGGAGGGCGCGGCAGAGGTGCCCGCCGCCGAGACGCCTGAAGGAAAGGAATCGCCATGACCGTCCGCACCGCCGTCACCACGCTGCTGCTGGCGAGTCTCGTGCTGCTGCCGGCCGATGCGGGCCGGGCGGATGAGACCGCCGAGCGCATCCGCCGTGTCCGCGAAGAGGTCGTCCCGTCGACGGTGGTCGTCTCGTTCTACATCGAGCGCGAGGACGGGGCGCGGGCGGACGCCCACGTCCTGGGCACCGTGGTGGGGGAAGGGAACCTCGTGATGTTCGCCAGTGCGGCGATCCCGTCGCGGATTCCGCTGACGCAGTTTCGCGATTTCAAGGTCAGCGTGACCGACGGCGACGACCTGCGGGAATACGAAGCGGAGTACCTCGGCAAGGACGAGCAGGCCCAGGTGGCGTTCGTGAAGGTGACGGACCCGGAGGCGCCGGCCCTGCCGCCCCTGGAGTTCGCCGACGACGTGACGGTCCGCCTCGGCGACCCGCTGCTGACGATGGCGAACCTGGGCGAGCCGGACGGCTTCGCCCGCGTGGTCAAGGTGGGCCGGGTGTCGGCCCGGCTCGATCAGCCCGTGGTGACGTACCTCGTGGCGCAGGGCCTGGGCTCGCCCGGCACGCCCGTCCTGACGCTGGACGGCAAGGCGGTGGGCATCGTGGGGCTCGTGCGGCTCAACCGGGCGACGAACGCCCGTCCGAAATGGTCGCTGGCGGAGGTGCTGTGGCCCGTGGAGCGGTTCATCGAGCGGCTGCGCAATCCGCCGACGGGCGGGGCGTCGGTCCGGCAGGCGTGGCTGGGCGTCCACACCCTGACGCCCGTCACGAAGGGCCTGGCGGACTACTTCAACCTGGGCGACCGTCGCGGCGTGGTCGTGGGACGGGTCATCGAAGGCAGCCCCGCCGAGGACGCCGGCATCCAGGCCGAGGACATCGTCCTCGCCGTCGGCGGCAAGTCCATTACGGGCACCGAGGGGCAACTCGTCGAGAACTTCGTCAACCGCATCCGCGAGCAGGACGTGGGCGAACAGGTGACCCTGGCGGTGTGGCGCGACGGAAAAACGAAGGACGTCACCGTGACCCTCGCGCCGCAGCCGAAGGGTCCCGGCGAGGCCGAGCGGTACGCCAACGAGGCGTTCGGCATGACGGTGCGGGAGATGGTCGTTCAGGATTATATCTCGCGCGAACTGCCCCGCGACGAGAAGGGCGTGGTCGTCTCGTTCCTGAAACCGGCCGGCTGGGCGGTCGACGGCGGCCTCGAGGTGAACGACATCGTCAAGAAGGTGCAGAACCGGCCGACGCCGGACCTGGCGACGTTCAGGAAGGTGTTCGAGGACGTCGTCGCGGAGAAGCCGACGGAGGTGGTGCTGTTCGTGCTTCGCGGCAAGAAGGATACGCAACTGGTTCGCATCGAGCCGCGGTGGTAGGCGGCGAAACTGAAGTGATGGTGCGCGGTGGGTCTCCGTACCCGCCGCGCAGGACCTGGGGCCCGCGCATTTCAGCCGCGACGCGCAGCGGAGCGCTCCGCGGCGCGTCGCGGCTAAACGTTGCGCTTCGTACATAAGCGCGGCGGGTGCGGAGACCCGCCGCGCGGCACGATGCGTACCGTCTCGCCGGCGGGTCAGGCCGGCAGGACGAGCAGCAGGAAGACGAAGCCGAAGAGGCCGACCGTCTCGACGATGCCCATCGCGATGATGATGAACACCAGGCCCTTGCCTTCGCCTTCGGAGAGTGCCCGGCACCCAGCGGCGCCGATGAGGCCCTGCATCCAGGCGCTGAAGAGTTCGGCCAGGCCGCCCGCGAGGCCGATGGTGAGCAGGGCGCCGGCGTTCTCGGCCAGCAACTCGGGCTGGTACACGAGGCCGCTCAGGCCGACGAGCATCAGGATGAAGCCGTAGATCGTCTGGCTGAGCGGCATGCCGGTCAGGATGATGTAGGAGAAGTTGAGTGCCTTTCCGGCCTTGGCCTCCTTGGCCCAGGCGCCGGCGGCGGCGCGTCCGGCGGCCCCGATGCCGAGGGCGCTGCCGAGCGCGCCCAGCCCCAGCGGCAGTGCCAGTCCCAACTGTCCGAAGAATTCCATGGGCTCCTACTCCTCGTGGTCCTTCGCGGCCGCGAAGGGGGCATAGGCGAACCCCGCCCACTGCACGCCCGCATTGTTCGAGAACTCCAGCATATTCAATCGCACACCGTGTGCGAAGATCGCAATTGCCGCCAGACCGATGTTCAGCCCGTGCCCGAACAGCAGCACCGCTTCCGGCGCCACGCCGTACCAGGTGGTGGCGTCGGCGACGAGGGCGGCCAGCGTGTTGAACGCCGACGCGATGTAGTAACTGGCCAGGCCGACGGCCATCAGGCGGACGTAACTCATCGTGTCGCTGAACGTCGAGAGCAGCGGCAGGAGCGACGCGGCCAGGCCTTTGCCCACGCGTATCGCGGGGTTCCGCGCCGGGCTGCCGAAAAGAATCGGCAGGGCCATGGCGCCCCCGATGATGCCCCACACGTAGGTGGGCGTCTGCTTCACGTCGATGAACATCAGGTACCAGATCAGGATGAACATGCCGCCCAGCACCCCGCACCACCCCAGTTCCGCCAGGAACCGCTGGTCGGGGGCATAGTCGAGCGCCTTGCGCAGGTGGGCCAGGATAAGGTGGACCGCCCCGATGACGAACGAGATTTTCATCAGCAGATACCGCGCGGCCTGGGGGTCGGGATGCCAGGCGACGGCGGGGGCAAGCATCGCCCGCCCGACGGTCGCCCAGGCGTCCGTCCCGGCGCGGAGGGCGTCGTAGTCCGGCACCGTCTTGCCGCCGGCGACCTGGGTGTACCCGCCCGCTTCCGCGAGGGAGCCGGGGGTGATCCCGAAGTAGTTGGCCGACAGCACCCCCCAGGCGAGCGTCATCACCCCGACGACCAGGAGCAACTGCGTCTTGGGCCGGCCGGCTTGCCGCACGAGTTTGCCGTAGAACACGATCGCCAGCAGGCTGATGACCAGGCCGTAACCGGCGTCGCCGATGAGCATGGCCGCAAAGAGCGGCAGGGCGACCATGAAGAACGGCGCCAGGTCCATCTCGCGGTAGCCGGGCAACGTATTCAATATATCAAAGAGGCCCTTGATGGGCCTGGCCCACCGGGGGTAGCGGATGAGGGTGGGGGGCTCTTCCGACTCGTCGGGCTCGACGGCCTCGACGGCGGCCTCGACGCCTGCGCCGGCGAGGCGGCCGGCGAGGGACTCGATCTCCTCGGCCGGCACCCACCCCTGGAGGGCGTACAGCCGCTCGTCTTCCAGGGCGCTGCGGGCGGTGGCGGTCCATTCGGCCTTGGCCGCCAGGCGCCCGCGGGCCTCGCGCATGGCATCGGTGAGGTTCGCCAGGCGACGGAGCCGGTCGACGTCCTTCTCGATGGCCGCATCGATCTCGCGGGCCTCGGCCCGCAGCGACGGCCGGTCGCGCGGCGGCGGGGGAACGGGGTCGGCCTCTTCGGGCACCTCCGGGGCGCCTTGCCGCTGGACGACCGCAACGAGGACGCGTTTGCCCTGCCAGGGGCCGAGGACCTCGACGCACTCGGCCTGGATGTCGCCGGCGGCATCGGCGGGGACGGCGAAGAACTGCGGCTCGATGCCGGCGGCGCGGAGGGCGCGGCGCTGGTCTTCGGTCACGTCGCCCCAGTGGGCGAACCGCTCGATCTGCTGGTGGAGCGTGGCCAGGCGATTCATCCGCTCGGCGCCGGCGCGCTGGATGTGGAGCACCTCTTCGGCCGCCTCGTCGGGCGAGACGTCCGGGGCGGCTCCCTGCGGCTCGGTCGTGTCGAGAATCTGGATCGCGCGGCGCATGCGGTCGAGCGTCTCGGTGGTCTCGGCGTCGGGCGCGGCGCGGGACGGGTCCACGGGCTTGACGTGCAGGACGCCCAGGCGGCGAAGGGCCTGGAGGAGGGCCTCGCGGTCGGCCCGGCGGGCCACGATGAACGTTTTGGCCATCGGGACGATCATGACGCGGAGGCCTCCTGGGCGGCACCGGCGGCCGCGGCGTCGGCGCCGGGCGGCTCCCGGCCGGCGAGTTTTTCCTTGGCGATCTTGGCCCGGCAGACGGCGGCGGTCATGGCGTCGCCGAGGTGAATGCGGATGCGGCGGATGTTGTCGCGCGTCTCGGGGATCTTGACCTTCTCGAACAGGTTCACCCGCTGCATGATCTTCGTCAGTTCCCGGTCGAGCGCCTCGTGCCGCTCGCGGAGGACCTGGGCCTGGGCCCGCAGGCGGTTGCGGTCCCTGAGGTCCGAGAGGGCCCGGTCCACCCATGCGGGCGTGGCGAAGAGGCTGTACGTGGGCGAGGCGAAGGTGACCTCCTCGAACACCGGGACCCGCACGCCCGCGATGTTCGCCGTGGAGGTGCGGACCTCCTCGGGTTCGGCGGCGCCCTCGACGTCGATGCCGGCGCGGTCGTTGAGGAGATGGCGGTAGGCGTCGAACCGCTCCTCGGCCCGGCGGACTTCCGTCTCGGCCTGTCGGAGTTCCTTTCGGACCTCGCGCATCGTCATCTGGAGTTGCTGCTGCTTGAGTTTGAGGGTAGGCAGATACCGCTCGAACCGCGCGAGGGCGTCTCGCTGGCGTTTGAGTTCCGGCCTCGTATACTTGATTTTCTTCGGCATGTCGTTTGCCTAGTCGGTTCCTATCCGTCTCACGCGCTCCGCTCCGCCTCGCGTCGCGGCTAACACGCAAACACAACGCTAACTCGTGCGCGGCGGGTCTCCGCACCCGCCGCGCAGCCCCAAAAACGCCCTTTCGGTCGCGGTGGGTGCGGAGACCCACCGCGCAAAATGCGGACTTAGCGTTGTAGTGCTAAGCGAACTGCTCGCTATGTGCACATGAGAGATTTCGGATCTCAGATTGCCCTTGGCAAGCGGGATTCCGTAATCCGCAGTCCGAACTCGTTACTCCTCCGCGGCAACCGGGGCCGGTTCTTCCTCGGCCCGTTCCTCTTTCGGCGTCTCGGCGAGGTCCTTCGGCCAATGGTTTTTGATGACGGCCCGGCGGATGCCCGTTTCGGCGGGGTCGAAGCACTCGGCCAGCATCTCCCAGCACCGGTCCAGCGCCTCTTCGAGCGAGATGTTCACCTCCAGCGACATGATCCGCGTCTCGAACAGGTCGCCGTACTTGAGAAGTTTCTTATCCCAGTTGGACATCTCGAACCCCATATCGCGTTTCTCGCGGCTCTCGCGGCACAGGGCGTACAACTGGATGCAGGCGTTCATGATGGGCCGATGGTCGTCGCGGGTCTTGTCGTTCACCTGCTGTTTCAGGCGCGACAGGCTGCCGAACGGTTCGATCCACTGGTTCCGCAGGTAGAACTGCCCCTCGGTGATGTAGCCGGTGTTGTCCGGCACGGGGTGGGTCACGTCGTCGCCGGGCATGGTGGTGCAGGCGAGGACGGTCATGGAGCCGGCCTCGTCGAAATCGACGGCCTTCTCGTAGCGGCGGGCAAGTTGGGTGTACAGGTCGCCCGGGTACCCGCGGTTGGAGGGAATCTGCTCCATCGTGATGGCGATTTCCTTGAGGGCGTCGGAGAAGGCGGTCATGTCCGTCAGCAGGCAGAGGACGCGTTTGCCCTGGAGGGCGAAACTCTCGCCCACCGCCAGGCACAGGTCCGGCACCATGAGGCATTCGACGGTGGGGTCGGCGGCCGTGTGGATGAACATGATCGTGCGGCCGAGGACGCCGCCTTCCTCGAACGTGTTGCGGAACGTCAGGTAATCGTCGTGCCGCAGGCCCATGCCGCCGAAGACGATGACCTCGGCCTCGGCCTGGAGGCCGACGCGGGCCAGGAGTTCGTTGTACGGTTCGCCGGGCACTGAGAAGATCGGCAGTTTCTGCGATTCGACGAGCGAGTTGAAGATGTCGATCATCGGGATGCCCGTGCGGATCATGTTGTCGGGCATCCGGCGGACGGTGGGGTTGACGGGCGGGCCGCCGATGTCCACCGGCTCGGCCTCGACCTGCGGCCGCCCGTCGCGGGGCCGGCCGGCGCCGTCGAAGACGCGCCCCAAGAGGTCGTCGGAGAAGGGCACCTGCATGGGCCGGCCGAGGAACCGGATGCGGTCGCCCGTCGAGACGCCCTGCGTGCCGGCGAAGACCTGGAGCGACACCAGGTCCTCCTCCAGCCGGATGACGCTGGCCAGCGAGGATTTCGTGTCGCCGGCCACGATGCCGAGTTCATCGTACCCGATGCCGCTGGCGCGGACGGTGACGACGTTGCCGGAGATCTGGGTGATCTCGTCGAAGTACTTTCGCATGGGCTTAACCTCTCGGCCGCTGTCGGGCCAGGCTCCGAATGTTAAATGTTAAATGCTAAATGCCAAATGTGGCTGCGCCAATTGGCGCAGCGGTTTACCGATCGCGGTAAACGTAATGCCCGGAGTTGTCATTCTGAGGAGCGGCGATGTTTACCCGCCGAAGGCGGGCCGCGACGAAGAATCTCGCCTTGATGCCTTTTGCACGGCGAGATTCTTCGGCTCCGTAAGCGGAGCCTCAGAATGACAGCCTGGTGCGACGAGGACATGTATCATTTTTCATTCTCTGCCCCCGCCGTTTCGGCCTTCGCCTCGGTGCTCTCGCGTTGCCCGGCCGTTCCGCCCGCCGTTTCGATGAACCGGTCTATTCTTTCGAGGATGCGCCAGAACTCCTCGGGGTCGCGGTCTTCGGTTTCGATACGGTCGCGCTCCTCGGCCTGTTCGGGGGCCTCGCCTTCGGCCTTTTCGCCCTCCTCGCCCTGCGGGGTTTCGGCCATGCGCTCGCGCAGGCGAACGATGTCGGCCGGGGCGTAGTTCAGGTTCCGGAACAGGTCCTGGACCTCGACGAAGGTGTTGCGGGCATGGTCGTTGTCCCGGAAGTCGTACGCGCGGTTGACGACCTCGAGGATCTTGTCGAAGACGAACTGCTGCCGCTCGCGGCGGGTGGCGGCATCGACCTCGTCGAACGCGTTCTGCTGGAGGTAGACGTTGTCGAAGAAGTCGGCCTTCTGCATCTCGGTGTACTCGTCCACCGTGATGCCTTCCTCGCCGACGACGGTCATCATCTGCCGGACCTCGTTGCCGCGCCGAAGCAGGTTCCGCATCCGCTGGACCTTCTCCGGGGCGATGAAGCCGCTGTAACGGCTCCAGGATTCGAGGGGGTCGACGGCGGGGTACCGGCGGGCGTCGGCGCGGTCTTTCGAGAGCCCCTCGAACGCCCCGACGACCTTCAGGGTGCCCTGGGTCACAGGTTCCTCGAAGTTGCCGCCGGCCGGGCTCACGCTGCCGCCGATCGTCACCGAGCCGACCCGCCCGTCGCGGAGTTCGATGGCGCCGGCCCGCTCGTAGAAGCCGGCGATGCGGCTCTCGAGGTACGCGGGGTAGGCTTCCTCGCCGGGGATTTCCTCGAGGCGGCCGGAAATCTCCCGCAGCGCCTGCGCCCATCGGCTGGTGGAGTCGGCCAGCATGAGGACGTTCAGGCCCATCTGGCGGTAGTACTCGGCCATCGTGACGGCGGTGTAGACCGACGCCTCGCGGGCCGAGACCGGCATCGCGCTCGTGTTGCAGATGATGATGGTCCGTTCCATGAGCGAGCGGCCGGTGCGCGGGTCGTCCAGTTCGGGGAACGTCCGGAGCAGTTCGACGACCTCGCCGGCCCGTTCGCCGCACGCCGCCACGATCACGATGTCGATCTCGGCGTGCTTGGCCGTGATGTGCTGGAGCACCGTCTTGCCGGCCCCGAACGGGCCGGGGATGCAGTACGTCCCGCCGCGCACGATCGGGAACATCGTGTCGATGATGCGGACGCGGGTGACGAGCGGTTCGGTGGGCATGAGGCGCCGCTTCGAGACGTTCAGGGCCCGTTTGACGGGCCAGTCCTGCGCCATCGTCACGGGCCGCTCGTTGCCGTCGCCGTCTTTCAGGACGGCGATCCGGTCATTGACGGCGTACTCGCCCTCGCCGGCGATGTCGGCGACGGTCCAGGCGTTTGGCAGGTCGAAGGGCGTCATGACCTGGTGGTCGAAGATGCCCTCGGGGACGGTGCCGAGGGTGTCGGCGGCGCGGACGGAGTCGCCCTCGCTGACCTTGGGCGTGAATGTCCACTTCGTGTCGCCCGGCAGGCCGTCGAGGTAGACGCCGGCGGTGAGGAAGAAGCCGGTCTCCTCGGCAAGATTGTACAGGGGGTTCTGGAGACCGTCGTAGACGTTCCCGAGCAGGCCGGGGCCGAGGGTGACCGAGAGCATCTGCTCCTGGAACTCGACCTCGTCGCCGACGCGCAGACCGCGCGTTTCCTCGAACACCTGGAGGTCCGCCACCTTGCCGCGCACCCGGATGACCTCCGACAGCAGGCGGGCCCCGTCGCTGCGGAGGCAGTAGCCGGTGGCGTTCTGGACGACCTCGTCGGGCGTCTCGGCGACGATCATGTTTCCGAAGACGGCAACGATTTTCCCGTTCACGGCGTGCATCCTTCCGGAGGCGTGCAGTGCAGGGCCCCGCGGCATGCGGGGCGCGGCAGTGGGTCAGTCCGATTCCTTTCGCTCCGCCTGCTCCAGCCGGTGCCAGCGCACGAGGAGCATGAGTTTGGCGGCGTAAGCGGCGAGTTCGTCGTCGGCGAACGTAAAGTGCGCGTCGTGGTCGTCGAGCCACTGCCACCGGGCGCGGTCGAGCGCCCGGAGGCCTTCCAGCGGGTTCGCCGCATCGGTCCACTCCGAGACGAGCGGCGAGACGTCCGCGTCGCGGTCGGCCAAATCCGGCACCACCACGTACGGTTCCGGGTCGAGGTCCAGGCTCTTGGCCCGCGCGCGGGCCAGGGCGTTCCGCAGGGCGACCTCGTAGCCGACCCATGCCTCGAGGAACGGGCTTCGGTGGCGCCGGGCCACGTCCGCCGCATGGCGGAAATAACGGGCCCAGAGGGCGTCGCCGGCGGGGCCCGTGCGGCCGGGGGCCTCCTCCGCCTCCTCGCCGGCCAGGGCAGGCGGCAGGGGTTCCTCGTCCTGGACCTGGGCGGCCGAGAGGACGGCCGGTTCCGTCTGCCCGGTTTCCCCCGCCAGATACGCGTCGCGCTGGAGCAGGTCGTCGCTGAGGAAGATCGTTTCCACGAGCGGCCGGGCGCTGGCGCCGCGCACGTGGTCCACCAGGTCCGCCGGCGCGATCGGCGGCGGCGCCCCGGGGTCCCCCAGGGCCGGCAGGGCCGTGACGAGATAGTAGTTTCCGACGGCCATTGGCGCCTTCGTGCGCTGTTGCCACAGTTAGCCGACGAGTTTACTCGGCTCGCGGCGTGGCGAACGCGCCCTGCAAGCAGGGCGGCTAACGGTGCGAGGTCGGTGGCTCGGTGGCCTTGGCGAGCATGTCCCGCAGCCGGGGGCTGACGAGGTCCTGCAGCGTCTCGACGACCGACGCCTGCGTGACCTCGACGTTGGCGTCCCGGACCTGGTACTCGAACCCGGCCTCTGCCAGGGCCCCCTGGATGTCGGCGGCGGCGCCGGCCTCCTGGGCCTGCGGGGCGAGTTGCTGCCGGCACCATTCGGTCAGTTGGTCCTTGGCCTCGTCGCTGACGCGGATCTTGACGCTCGTCTCGCCCTTCTGGTCCGCCTGGGCGTACTGCATGACCACGTCGTGGATGAGGCCCTTGAGGAACTCGACGTCGCCCAGCGACGTCTCCGTGCCGTGCACCAGCACCGTCTCCAGGGCGCGTTCGAGGGTCTCGCGCAGCCGCAGCACGGTATCGCGTGCGGCGAGTTGGAGGTCCGTCCGGCCGCGCTGGCGGGTGTCTTCGGCGTCGCGCTCGGCGTCCTGGCAAATCTTCTCGGCCTTCTCCTGGGCCTCCGTCACGATGCGGTCGGCCTCGTCCCGGGCCTCGGCGCGGATCTTCTCGGCCTCTTTCTTGCCGGCCTCGACGCCTTCGTCCTGGAGTTTGCTGACGAACGATTCAATCGAATCGGCCATAGGGTTCTCCCTGTGCGCACGGCGGAATCCGTTGTCGGACGAGGCGGGCAGCGTTGGGGGACGGGGCCGTCGGCACGTCGGCCACCGACGGGAGGCGGCGCCCCGGTTGGCGGCGGCGTGTCGGCCCGGTGGGTCCGTTCTGGAGGGCGGCCGGCCGCACCGCCGTGTCCGTCTGTAAAGGCTGCGTCCCCGGCCCCCCGTTGCAGCGTTCGCCCCGTGAACCGGGGTGTGTACCAGCCGGCCGGCCGGAAGTCAAGCAAAACCGCCGCCGCGCCCCTTCTCCGGGTGGACCCGGACGACGCGGGGCCGGTGGCGGCGCCGGAACCGCCGCTCGCACGCGGCGGCACTGCCCAGCGCGACGACCGCCAGGACCAGCGCCGCCAGCAGCGCCGTGCCGTCGGCGTCCAGGCCGAGCCACTCCCGTAGGCCGCGCCACTCGGCGCCGACGATCGCCCCGACCACCATGGCCGCCAGCGGCAGGGCGAAAACGAGCCCGATGGCCCACCAGGGATTCGGCACCGGGACAGCCACGGTGACGCGGTCGCCGGGGTGAAGGTCGCCCGCGTCGACGTTGAGGAGGTAGACGCCCTGGCCGGCGGGCTTGCACGCCCGGCAGTGGGCGCACGCCTCGGCCCGGGCGGGCTCCAGGCGGACCCGCGCCGCCGCGCCGCCCACCGTTTCCACCGTCCCCCGTTCGTGAACGATCATGGGCGTGGGCAGTCCTTCTCTCGCCGGGGTGCGGATGGGTCCGGCGCCGTGCACCGGGAGGTACACCGTGCGGCATCGCATTTCTTGTGTGGCCCGGCCGGTCTTGCCCGGCCGGGAGTGCACGGATTGGCGAGCACTCCGTGGCACCGGCTACCGCAGCGACCGGATCTTCATCGCCTGCCGCAGCACCACGTGGTAGGGGGCCCGGACGTTCAGGCGGAGGGCCAGGAACCGTCCGAGCGGCCCGTCGGAAGTCAGGATGATGTGCCGCGACGTCGGCGTCTTCACGCCCGGCAGCGAGGTCTGGTGGCCGGTGACGAGGATCTCGGCCCCCACGTGGCGGGCGAACTCGTCGGCGGCGGCCTGGTCGTGGTTGCGGCCCCAGACGAGTTCGTACACGCTGCCGCCCGGCAGGTAATCGTCCATGGAGAGGGCGCGGTCGAAGATGCTGTAATCGAACCGCCGGAGGGCACTCCGCTGGGGCGTGGAGTGGCTGACGAAGATGCCGCTCGGCGTCCGGACGCCCAGGGGCAGGGCGGAGAGGAACCGCCGGTACGCCCCGTGCACCTCCGGCCAGTCCTGGCCGTACGCGTCCTCGATGCCCCGCCAGAACGGGGCGCTGACGTTCGCGCCCGCCTTCTTGACGACCGAGCCGAGCACCTCGCACAGGTCGTGGTTCGAGAGGATCAACTGGACCTGGGAGGGGAAGCGGCACTTGAGGGCGGCGGCCTCTTCCAGGAGGCGGAAACTGACGTCGCCGCCCTGGGTGTCGCGCGGGCCGCCGTGGATCAACTCCTGGAGCACCAGGTAGCGTTTCTTGTGCAGGTGCAGCCCCGCCCATTCAATGACGCGGTGGAAGTTCTCGGCGTCGCCGTGGATGTCGCCCAGGATGACGACGTCGTCCTTCTCGGGCAGATCGATGATGTTGCCTCGGCGGAGGGGGTCGCGGCGTGCCAGGATGGCCGCCCGGTCCAGGCGGTCGATGACCTGGCCCATCGCCGGCGAGGCGGGGCCGGCGGGGACGTCGCCTTGGTCGTTCGGCGTCACGCCGGGGCTCCGGTGGGTCGGGTCAGGGGACGGCATTGCGGCCCTCGAGGTGCCGGCGAAGGATCGCCTGGCGCAGGTCCATCAGGAACGATTCCATCGGGAAGAGGCGTCCGGGACATTTCGTGTTCTTGAGTTCTCCGTGGCCGACGATCGAATGCAGGGGGATGTCGTACCGCCGGGCGAGGACCAGAACGAGCCGCTCCAGCGCGACCATCTGTTTGGCGGTCGGCGGCTCCTTCTCGAAGTTGCCGACCAGGCAGATGCCGATGCCCGCGCTGTTGTACTCCGGATGGTCCGCGATGCGGGCGTGGGCGCCCCTCCGCTGCTCCAGCCACCGCTGGGTCGGCGTGACCTCGCCGTCGGCCGTGCCGTCCGCTCGTCCGTTGTTGATGACGAAGTGGTACCCGACGCCCTCGAACCCGATACCGACGTGGTACCTGCGGATGGCCTCGACCGTGGCCTTCGCCGTGGCGGAGTGGTGGAGGACGATGTAGTCCCAGGGTCGCGGCTCGGTCATCTCGGCGGGCCAGACGAGGTCGGCCAGTTGCCCTTTCTCCGGCAGGCCGGCCACGGGGGGCAGCGGCGGGGGGCCCTCCGGCACGGCTGCACGCATCGCCGACCAGCACGCCAGGGCCCCCACCGTCATGCTCGCCGCCAGGAGGCCCCACACCCGGACCATCCGTTTCCAGTTGACGCTCGATGTCGGCGCGGAGCGTGCACCGTCGGGACGCTGCGTCATGATTCGTTCCTGGACGCCGCAGAGGTCGTCGGGCGGAAGTACACGCATTATACGAGTGCCCAGGTGACCCGTCCAGCATCGAAACGGCCCCGCGGCGGGCGGTTATGAGAGATACCGCCCGGCGGTCTGGGCGGACCGCCGGGCTAACACGACAACGCGAACTCGCGCGCGTCGGCCCTTTGCACACGCCGCGCAGCCCCATAGGGGGCCCTTTCGAGCGCGGTGGGGACGGAGGCCCACCGCGCGGCATGGCATCTCGGCTGCCGCCGAACAGAACTGGACATCGGCGGGCCGTTTTGGCGACAATAGGAACGGCTGCCGGGCGTCCGTATCGCCCGGACGTTCCGCCGACCCCGTCGTACAAGAAGTCGGACGCAGGAACCATGGCAGGCAGGCGATGCTTGTGAAGTCCCCCTGTGCGATTCTGCTGACGGTCGCGGTCGGCGCCCTCGTGACCGGGGCGCCGGCAGAGGGGCTGTGCGCCGAGGCGGCGCCCGCGCTTCCGGATCCGCTGGAAATCCACCAGCGCACGACGCCCCGCGTCTGCCTGGTCCAGGCCGAAGGGGCCTTGGGCGTGCCGGAGGCCTACGCCACCGGGTTCCTCCTTGGGGCCGGGAAGTTCGTCATCACGGACCTCTCGGCGCTGGCCCGGCCGGGCGTGGAGAAGGTGACCATCCGGTTCAAGGAAGGCGAGCCGCTGGAGTCGGACCGGTTCGGCATGGCCGACCGTGCCACCGGTCTCGTGGCCGTCGCGTTGCCCGAGGCGAAGAAGGCCCTCGGCGGGTTGTCGCTCTCGACGGAGGCCGGGGCCGCCGACGAGGGGCTGCCGATCGTCGTCGTGGGGTGGCGCCACGCGGCGGATGTCGATTTGGCCACCGGCCGTCTCGCCGAGGCGGTCCCCGCGACCGATCTGGCCGAGGCGTGCGGCGTGAAAGCGCCGGCGCCGGAGATGACTTTCGGCCGTCTCTTTGCTCCCGCCAAGGGCATGGGCGCCGCGGCGCCCGTCGTCGACGCGGACGGCGGCGTGGTGGCGACCGTGATGCACCTGGAGGGCGTGGACGGTCTGCTGGCCGTACCCGCCTCCGCCCTCCGCCGCGCCCTGCTGGGCGCCGAAGCAAAACTGAGGCCCCTCTCGGAGTTGCCGGCCCCCGTCTGGCCCGCCCTCGTTGCGACGCTGCCCGGTGAACCCATGACGCCCCAGCAGTTCGCCCGGGCCGTCCGGGCCGTCAAGTTGCGGAGCCGGTGCGACACCTGCGGCGGCGACGGCAAGGTGACCGTGAAGAAGGTGGTCGGCAAACGGCGGATCGGGGGGATGGTCCGGCCGATCATCCGCGAGGTCCCCAAGCGGTGCGACACGTGCGGCGGCGACGGCATCGTGTGCGAGGACGGCCTGTACGAGTTCTACGCCCGCGCCGCCGAAGGCGCCACCCGCCTGGCCGCCGACCCCGCCACCAGCACCAACGTCATGGAAGCCGTCGTCGAGAACACGACCGGTCTGCTCGACGCCCTCCGCCGCGTCGGCGACCCGTACCGCCGCCGGCTGACGCAGCAGGTCTCCGAGGACCTCGGTAAGGGCAGGGGCCCGTTCCCGCGCGGCCTGATGGCGTATGCCCAGCGGCTGGAGACCGTGAAGCACGCCGGCCGGGACTACACGTTCCTCCGGGTCTACCGGTCGGGCGTGCGGCTGGCGGTGGAGACGTCGGCCCTGGACCGGGCCCTCGGTGCGCCGCAGGGCGCGGCCCGTAGCCCCGGCGTGGGCGACTGGATCGTCCTGATCGGCCTGGCCCGCGCGTCGGTGGACCTGGCCAACCAGCCGTCGGTTTACGTGAGCGCCTTCGGGTGGGGCTGGGGTCCGAACCTCGGCCCGCCGCCGTCGTATCTGCAGGAGTCGAGCCCGCCGTCGGGGCGCCGGCCCGTGCCGCCGCCGTCCGGCGGGCGAAATGACGGTAAGCCGGACTTTTTCGGCCTGTAACGGCCCGCCCGGCCGCCATGTCCTGGACATCCGCCTCACCTGCCGGTACAGTTGGAGATAGCGTGGCCGATTCCACCGACCGAGCCGACGCGAAGGCCCGGACCCGCCGCGCCGTGGCGGCCCGGCTGACGGGTCTGAGCGCGTCCCGTCGCCGCGCCGCCGGGGTGTCGGCGGCCCGGCATCTGGCGGCCGTGCCCGCCGCGGCCCAGGCCGCAACGCTCATGGCGTTCCTGTCTCTGCCGACCGAGATCTGCACCTGGCCGATCATCCAATGGGCGTGGGGGCGCGGCAAGCGGGTGGTGATCCCCCGGCTGGACGCGCCCGGCGAACGGGGCGACGCCTCCGCCGACGCTCGGGCCATGGTGCCGGTGCTCCTGGAACCGGCGGACGTGGCGTCGGCGTCGGCCCATCCGGCGCTTCGGCCTGGGCGGTTCGGCATCCTGACGGCCCCGGAGGCGCCGGCCGTCGCGCCGGCGGAGATCGACGTCGTCCTCGTACCGTGCCGGGCGGTGGACCGCCGGGGCAACCGCCTCGGCAAGGGCGGGGGGTACTACGACCGGCTGCTGGCGCAGAGCGGCGTGCGGGCCGTCCGCATCGCCCTCGCCCTGGCCGAGCAGGTGCTGGACGCCGTCCCCGCCGGCCCGCACGACCAGCCGATGGATATGATCGTCACCGACGCCGAGGTGCTGCGGTTCAACCACACGGCCGCCGGGCCGGCCCCATCCGAGAACCCGTCGGGGGAGGAGTAGCGAACGTATGACCAGATTTGGACGCATCGTGGTAACGGCCGTCGTCGCGGTCGTTCTTGTCGGTGTTACGTTGGGGGTGGCGCATTACGTGCGCCGGCCGGAGGAGGGCGAGTCGCCCGAGAAGCCGGCGCCGCCGGCGCCGGCGACCGTGGAAACCCCCGCCGGGGCACCGGCGCAGACGGGCGGCGGTGAGGCCGGCGGCAGCCCGTCGGCCGACCGCGCCCGGCCGCCGGCGCCGACGGAAGAGAAGGGGCCGGGCGCCGCGCAGACGCCGGGCGAGGCGGCGCCGGCCGCGACCGCCTCCGCCGCCGCAGAGGCGGCATCGGCAGAGGCCGGTGGGACGACGGCCATGACGACGCCCGAGGCGCCGCGCGCCGAGGCCTCTGGGGCGGCACTGGCCGAAGAGGCCCTCGCCATGGCCGACACGCGGCCCGTCGTGGCCCAGCAGCGACTCAGCGAGGCCGTCCGGATGGGGGTGCGAGGCGACCTGGCGGTCCGTGTCAACGCCGCCGTCCGCGACCTCGCCGACCGGCTCCAGTTCTCGAAAACCTGCCGGCCGGGCGACCCGTACTCCAGGATGCACACGGTGCAGCCGGGCGCGACGCTCTCGGGCATCGGCCAGAAGTACCTGATCTCGTACCCGCTCGTGATGAAACTGAACGGGCTGGAGACGTCGGCGATCCGGGCGGGGCAGAAACTGAAGGTTGTCCAGGGGCCCATCCACCTGGAGGTCATCAAGAGCCGGTACGAGTTGCGGGCCTGGCTGGACGAGGTGTGCGTCCGCGTGTACGCCGTGGCCGTCGGGACGGACAACTCGACGCCGCAAGGCACGTTCATCGTGAAGAACAAGATTGTCAATCCCCCGTACCAGCCGCAGCACAAGCCGCGGTCGGCGTACCGCGACGCCGGGGCGCCGGACAACCCGCTGGGCACGCGGTGGATCGACCTGGGGAACCATTACGGCATCCACGGGACGATCGAGCCGGAAACGATCGGCCAGCAGGTCTCCGAAGGCTGCATCCGGATGCACAATCGGCACGTGGAGGAACTGTTTGACCTGGTTGTCGTTGGCGCATCGAAGGTGGAGATACGACCTTAAGGCGAATGCTCAATGCCCAATGCTCAATGTCCAAGCCCGCTGCCGCGGAAAGGGGAAAAGCGCGTGTACAATCTGGCTGACCGGACAATGACCTTTGCGGAGAACATTGTCCGGTTTGCCAGGAAGGTGCCACGCGATGTGGTTACAGTCCCCCTGATCCGTCAACTCGTCAGGTCCGGCACGAGCATCGGCGCGAACAACAGGGAGGCCGACGAAGCGGTGTCCCGGAAAGACTTCAGGAATCGAGTGGGCATTTGCCGAAAGGAGGCCGGCGAGACGGAGTACGGGCTTCAACTCATCGCGACGGCGGCGCCGGCCCTGCGAGACGAATGTCGCTTGTTATGGCAGGAGGCGCACGAACGTCGGTTGATTTTCGCCCAGAGTTTCCGGACGGCCGGCAAGGACCCAATTGACGAGCAGGGCTCCTCTCAGGGCGACGCCTTATAGGCGAAGCCTCCTTGAACATTGAACATTGGGCATTGAGCACTGGCCGTCATTCTCTCCGCATTCCGCCGCCGTATGCGTATAATAGAGTGTAAGCCGCGAGTCAGCCGACGGCGCGGGAGGTGTCTGTGACCACACTCACGAATTACCGTCCCTACCACGAGGTGCTCGTCCGCGTGGAGCAGGTCCGGGCGCGGATGCGGCGCCTGGCGATCCTCGAAGGCCTCTTCACCCTCGCGACGGTCGTCTGCGGCACGGTCCTGCTCGCCACGGTGGCGCAGGGATACTTGCGGTTCGGGCCCGCCGGCCGGTTCGTCCTGCTGCTGACCGGCGTTGCGGTCACGGTCGTGGCGTTCTGGCGGTGGCTCGTCGTGCCGCTGCGGTACGATCCGAACGACAAGGAAGTCGCCCGGTTCCTGGAGACCCGCCTGCCGGAACTGGGGAACAGCCTCATCAACACGATTCTGCTGGCCGAGGAGGCGGACACGTGGTCCGGCCCCTTGGTCCAGCGGGCCATCGACGAGGCGTCGAGCGGGTCGCGCGGCGTGGACCTGGCTTCGGCCGTCAGCGAACGACGGGCCCGGCGATGGGGCTTGGCGGCATGCGTGGCCATCACCCTGCTGGCGGCGTTCATCCTGCTGGCGTTCGGGCGGTTCTCGTCGGCGGGGCTGCAGATCCTTATGCCGCTTTCGGACGTTTCCTCCGTCGGCGCGGTCCGATTCCTCAGCGTCACCCCCGGCAACGCCGACTGGCTCAAGGGCGAGCCGATGGTCATCGAGGCGCAGATTTCCGATCCCGCCGGCCGCCGCTTCGACGGCGAGATCGAAATCACCGGCGCTGCCGAGGGCGAAACCGAACGCAAGACCCTCCGGTGCGCCGGCGCCGGCCTCGACCGGTTCACCTACCGCGTGCCGCAGGTCCTCCAGCCGTTCACGTACCGGCTGCACGTGGGTGGGACGGAGAGCCGCGAGTTCCGCGTCGCCCTGAAGGAACCGCCGCTCGTCGAGCGGATCGACGTCGTGTACCACTATCCCGCGTACACGGGCCTGGAGGCGCAGACCGTCGAGAACAACGGCGGCGAGGTGCGGTGCCTCATCGGCACGCGGGTCGAGTGGCGGGCCCACGTCTCCTCGGCGGTCGAGGCCGCCACGCTCCTGTTCGGCAGCGGCGAGAAGGTCCCCTGCCTGGCCGGCGACGACGGCCGCACGCTCTCCGGCCGCTTCACGGTCGTCGAGGACGATACGTACGAGGTGCATCTGGACGGCCAGGCGCCCGGCGGGGCGGCGGTCGTGTACCGCGTCAAGGCCCTGGAGGACGGGCCCCCCGTCGTCCGGTTCACGGTGCCCGGCCGCGACGTCGCCGCCGCCGTCGGCGACACCGTCAAGATGGGCCTGAAGGCGGCGGACCGGTACGGCGTGGCGCAGATTCGGCTGCTCGCCCAGGCCGAGGGCGAGGAGGAGCCGCGGGTCCTCCGCGAGTGGACGGAGTTCGCCGATCCCAAGGAAACGGTCGTCGACCACGGGCTGCACCTGGCGGCCGCCCGGTACCGCAAGGGGCAGACCGTCACGTACTGGGCCGAGGCGCAGGACGGCCGGACGTACCAGGGCGGCGACACGCCGCGCGGGCCGAACGTGGCCACGACCGCCAAGTACAAGATCCTTCTCCAGGACAAGGACGAGGCGGCCGCCCAGCGGCTGGGGCAACTCTCCCGCCTGTTCGACCGGCTCCGCGAGATCTTGAAGAAGCAGGAGGATGCCCGCACCGCCGCCGACGGCCTCGCCGGGATGAACGACGCCGACGCCGTCGGAACGGCCGGCGGGTCGCTCCGCGCGGCCCAGGAAGACATTCGCCAGGGCACGCGGGCGGTCGTCCGCGACGTGACGTTCGACGCCGAGACGGTTCCGGTCCGCGAGACGCTCGAGATGCTCTCGGCCAACGAGATGGCCTCGGCCGTCCGGGCGGCCGGGGCGCTTGCGGACGTCGCCGGTGCCGAACCCCTGGCCGAGGTGCCGGCGCTGGCCGGGGCCCTCGTGAAGGACCAGGACGCCATCATCGCGGTCCTCCGCCGCATCCTGGACATCACCGGCCGCCTCGCCGACGCCGTCCGCGACGAGCAGAAGCGGCTGTCGGCCTCCGACATGCCCGACGACACGCTGGACGACCTGAAGGAACTCCGCGACCGTCTCAAGGATTTCCTGGACGAGCAGAAGAAGGTGATCGAGGCGTCGAAGGAACTGGCGAAGCGGCCCGTCGACGATTACACCGAGACCGACCAGCGCGAACTGGAGCGCCTGAAGGCCATCGAGGACCAGTGGGACAAGTTCCTGACCGAGGCCATCGCCGACTTCTCGAAGGTGCCCGAGGTCGACGCCTCGAACCCGAGCCTCTGCAAGGAACTCATCGAGGTGAAGACCGACGTCGAGATGGCGTCCGACGCCCTCTCGAAGAAGGCGATGGACATCGTCGTGCCGCTCGAGGAACTCGGCATGGAGGGCGCCGAGGAGATCGTCGAGAACCTCGAACGGTGGCTCCCCGACACGCCCGACCGCGAGGCCTGGAGCCAGGAGGACTTCACGGGCGATTACGAGATCCCGCACGCCGAACTGCCCGAGCAACTGGAGGACCTCGTCGGCGACCTCCTGGAACAGGAGGAGGACCTCTTCGAGGAAATGGACGACGTGACCGCGGGCGCCGGCGACTCGCTCGACAAGGGCGCGGGCTGGGACGCCATGGACGGTCCCATCTCGAACTTCTCCGCCAAGGGCGTGACGGGTAACCGCCTGCCCAACACGAGCGAAATCAGCGGACGCAGCGGCGAAGGACGCACCGGCAAGGCCTCCGGCGAGTTCGTCGAGGAGACCGCCACCGGCAAGGGCGGCCGGCGCACGCCCACCCGCCTCTCGCCCGATGATTACTCCCAGGGCGAGGTCAAGGACACCAGCGCCGAGGCGCCCACCGGCGCCACGGGCGGCGGGAAGATTTCCGGCGCCGGCCAGGAGGGGCTCGAAGGGCCCGTCCCGCCCCAGGTTCGGCGCCGCATGGGCGCCCTGGCCGGCCGCCAGGCCCAACTCCGCAACAAGGCCGAGGGCGTCAAGGCCGGCATGAAGGTCCGCAACTACGAATCGTTCACGCTGGACCGGGCCATC
This sequence comes from uncultured Anaerolineales bacterium, assembly GCA_964577175.1. Lineage (GTDB taxonomy): Bacteria > Planctomycetota > Phycisphaerae > FEN-1346 > FEN-1346 > BS750m-G62. Next base: position 2,582 of record CAZNYC010000048.1, on the reverse strand, counting down.
GGCGCCATGCGCCGCGTGGAGCGCGACCTCCTGGCCGGCCGGTACCACACCGCCCGCCGCCGCCGGGACGTGGTCCTTGAGAACCTCAAGGGCACGAAGATGCTGCTGACGGGCCAGATGCGCGTCCGTCGCGACACGAGCGCGGCCCTGCCGACCGAGGTCCAGAAGGACGTCCTCGACGCCCTCGAGAAGCCCATGCCCCGCGGCTACGAGGAGTACCTCAAGCGGTACTACACGCGGCTGAGCGAGGGCGACTGACGGATTTCGGATTGTGGATTGTGGATTGCCATATCTAGCCACCGTCCCTGCCTTCGCCCTTTGGGCTTGCGGATTCAACTTTGAAACGCAACAACCCCCCCAAGCCCCTGGAGCCCCGTCGCGTCGGCGTCGGCCTCACCCGGCGGCCCGAAGGGCTCCGGGCCGACGCCGAGGCGGCGGGGCGAAAGGGGCCCCTGGCAGCCTCGGAGCCGAGGCAGAGGCCCTTAAACGCCACAAGCCGTCGTTTCGCTTGTTGCGTTTCAAAGTTGAATCCGCAGCTACGGCGGGTAAACCTGGCCGGCGCGTCGTGCATGAGCGCCGTGGACCTGCCGACACCTTCCCACTGAAGCCGGGTTTACCCTGTCGAGTCCGGATGCCCCGGTTTCGTCGTCCGTCGCTATGCGAGGAAACGCAATGGCCCGTCGCACGCTCTGCATGCTCCCGGTCCTGGTGGGCGCCTTGGCGGCCGCCTCGTCCCTCGCCGCCGACTGGCCGCAGTGGCGCGGGCCGAACTTCGACGGGTCCAGTCCCGAGACGGGGCTGCCCGCCACCTGGAGCCGCACCGACGGCATCGCCTGGTCCGCCCCGCTGCCCGGTCCCGGCGACGCCACGCCCGTGATCTGCGGCGACCGCGTGTTCGTCAGTTCCACGGATGAGGCGTCCGGGGCGCTGCTCGGCATGGCGTTCTCCGCCGCGGACGGGCGGTCGCTGTGGAAGGTCCGCCTCGGCACGAACGCCCGGGCGCCGCGGAACACGATGGCCTCGCCCTCGCCCGTCACGGACGGCAAGACGGTCGTCTTCCTGTACGGCACGGGCGAGATGGCCGGCCTGGCCGCCGGCGGCAAGGTCCTCTGGCGGCGGAACCTGGGGGAGGAGTTCGGCAAGTTGACCATCAAGTACGGGTACAGTTCCAGCCCGCTCCTCTACGGCGGCCGCCTGTACGTCATGATGCTCCGCCGACCCTGGCCGTACCGCTACAGCCCCGGCCGCGCCACCGAGGCCGGCCGAAAACGCCAACTCGATTCCTTCCTCCTGGCGATGGACCCGGCCACGGGGAAGACCGAGTGGCGGCAGGTCCGGCCGACCGAGACGACCGACGAATCGTTCGAGTCCTACGGCAGTGCCGTCCCGCTGACGCTGGACGGGCGCGTGGACCTCTGCCTGGCGGGCGGCGATTACGTGACCGGCCACGACCCCGCCACCGGCCACGAGCGCTGGCGATGGTGCTACAATCCCGCGCACCGGGACCGGCAGCGGCTCATCCCGTCGCCGACGCCGGGCGACGGGCGCGTCTTCGTCCCCCTGCTGAGGGGGAGCAGGCTCGTGGCGCTGGAACCGGCGGGCGAGACGGCCCGGCCGCGATGGGCCCTCGACCGCCCGTCCAGCGATTCCGCCACGCCGCTCCTCTACGACGGCCGCCTGTACGTCCTCGACAGCGACCGAAAGCGCCTGACGGTGCTCGACCCGGCCACCGGCGAGGAGCGCGGCAAAATGGACCTGGGCGGCGCGGTCTGGCGCGCCTCACCGACGGGGGCCGACGGCAAGGTGTACTGCCTGAGCGCCGCCGGCGAGGTCGCGGTCCTCCGGGCGGGCGATACGCCGCAGGTCATTTCACGCATCGACATGGGCGGGAAGAACGTCCGCTCCACCATCGCCGTTGCCGGCGGCCGGCTTTACATCCGGACCCACGACCGCCTCTGGTGCGTGGGCGGGTAGTGAGGCAAGTCAAAGGCGTGCGCGCTTGTCATTCTGAGGAGCGGCCCGCCTCCGGCGGGGCGCGACGAAGAATCTCGCCTTGATGCCATTGGCACGGCGAGATCCCTCACTGCGCCGGGGGTACTGCGCGTCGGCCTCTCGCGCAGGGCCTCAGAATAACATCTTCACTTTACTTCTACCAGGCTCACTAACGCGACAACGCTAAGTCGACATCTTGCGCGGTGGGTCCCCGCACCCGCCTCGCTTCTTCGGAATCGCCCCTGGCAGTCCCGGTGCGGGGGGCGATGCGGTCGGAGAACGGACGTTTCCCGCGTAGAGCCCTTCTGGGAAGACACCGACTTCGTGGCAGGGGAGCCCCGAGAAGATCCCCGCTTTCCGGGATTTCCCGCTTGACAAGTTCGGCGCGGCGAACTATGATGCCTGAACCGAACTTGGGGAGGACGTCTCGTACGAACCCCGTAAGAGCCTATCCGAATCACCCCTCGTCGGCCCGAGGCCGAGCGAGGCGGCCGCAGGCAAGGAGGGCGAAGCAGGCAACCCGTCTCCGGGTTGGCGATGCAGCCCGACGCCGGCTGCGGTCGCCGCAGCCGGTCGAAGCCAGAGGGTGA
>CAZNYC010000047.1:22935-27262 GCA_964577175.1 uncultured Anaerolineales bacterium | reverse complement strand
TCGGGGTCGGAAAAAGCGCATTTTCGGGGGGTGCGCGCTATCGCGTTTTCTCAGAATATCGATTCAGCGCCCCGCTGACAGCCACCGTTGAACCGGTGAAGGCGTGCCGGCGCGCCCGAACAGCGTGCGGCCCGCAGGCGGGCCGGCGTTCGGCGGCGCCCCCGCAAGTCGTCGTCGGCTCAACCCCGTGGCTCGGCGCGCGCCGTCTTTGAACCCTGAAATTTGCCCCTTCCCCCTTGTCCCCACCACGTCGGCAACCCGTACAATTGGGCTACATCTTGACAGGCCGCCCTGACGAGAGTATTAGAACGACCCGCATCCGCGAATCCGAACCTCGGGAAAGGCCGAACGCTTGGCCAAACGGACCACAAACGGCAAGAGTATCGTGATCGTCGAGAGCCCCGCCAAGGCCAAGACCATCGAGCGGTACCTCGGCAAGGGGTACAAGGTCACGGCCTCGATGGGCCACGTGCGCGACCTGCCGCCCAAGAAACTCGGCGTCGACGTTGACAACGATTTCGAGCCCGAGTACGAAATCCTCGGTGGCAAGAAGAAGGTCGTCGGCGGCCTGAAGAAGGCCGTCCGCGGCGCCGGCGACGTCTACATGGCCACCGACCTCGACCGCGAGGGCGAGGCCATCGCCTGGCACCTGTGCCAGGCCCTGGGCCTCGACCCGGCGGGCGTCCACCGCGTCACGTTCAACGAGATCACGAAATCGGCGATCCAGCAGGCGTTCGCCGATCCCGGCCGCATCAACATGGACAAGGTCTCGGCCCAGGAGGCCCGGCGCATCCTGGACCGCCTGGTCGGCTACAAACTGAGTCCGCTCCTCTGGAAGAAGATCGCCAAGGGCCTCTCGGCCGGCCGGGTGCAGAGCGTGGCCACGCGCCTGGTGGTGGAGAAGGAGCAGGAACTGCGGGCCTTCCGGCCGGAGGAATCGTGGCGGGTGACGGCCGAACTCGCCCCCGCCGGCGAGGACGGGACGACCTTCACGGCCGGGCTCGCCGAGGTGGACGGCGAGGCGTTCGCCGCCGACAATCGCGACGCCGCCTACGCCGCGGGCGACTGGCTCCGCGACGCCGCCTATACCGTCCGCTCCGCCGAGCGTACGCGCAAGAAGGACCGCCCGTCCCCGCCGTTCATCACGAGCGAACTCCAGCGGGCGGCCTCGTCCCGGCTCGGCTTCTCCACCCGCAAGACGATGACCATCGCCCAGCACCTGTACCAGGGCGTGGAACTCGGCGCCGAGGGCTCGGTGGCCCTCATCACGTACATGCGGACGGACTCGCACCGGGTGGCCCCGTCGGCCCAGTCGGCCGCCCGCGACCTCATCCAGAAGGCGTACGGCGACGCGTACCTGCCGGAGAAACCGACCCACTACCGCTCGAAGAAGGGCGCCCAGGAAGCCCACGAGGCCATCCGTCCGACGGACGTCTCGCGGACACCCGAGTCCGTCGCCAAGCACCTCGGCCGCGACGACGCCCGCCTGTACGAACTCATCTGGACACAGTTCGTCGCGAGCCAGATGACCCCCGCCCAGTGGGACGTGACGAACGTGGAGGTCGATGCCGCCGAAGCCTCGGACGGCCAAGGCCGCACCGGCCTCTTCAAGGCCCGCGGACGCGTCCTCGTCTTCGACGGGTACACGAAGGTGGCCGGCGTCCGGCAGTCGAAGGACGAGCAGCAACTGCCGGACCTCGCCGACCAGGACGCCCTCACGCTCGTGAACCTGGACCTCAGCCAGCATTTCTCCCGTCCGCCCGCGCGGTACACCGAGGCCTCGCTCGTGCGGAAACTGGAGGAACTCGGCATCGGCCGGCCGTCCACCTACGCCACCATCATCTCCACCATCCAGGATCGCGGCTACGTGGAGCAGAAGCCGAGCATGTACCTGCGGTGCACGGCATACCCCACGTGCCGGTACACGGTGCCGTGCGATTATCGCGGCAACCCCATCGGCCCGGAGATCAAGGACGAGCAGTGCAACGCCTGCCGCAAGAAGATGGAGCCGAAGGAGGGCAAACGCTCCCTCTACGCCACGGACCTGGGCGAGGTGGTCACGCAGAAACTCGTCGCCCACTTCCCCAAGATCATGGACTACGCGTTCACCAGCCACATGGAGGACGAACTGGACGACGTCGAGGCCTCGCGGACGGACTGGCTCCGCGTGGTCCGCGAGTTCTGGGACCCGTTCGCCGAGGCCCTGGAGCAGGCCCGCGACGAAATGGAAAGCGCCAAGCACCAGGTGGCCGAGGACGCCGGCCCCTGCCCGGAGTGCGGCGGCAACCTCGTCAAACGGTGGTCGAAGAACGGGCCGTTCCTCGGATGCGAAAACTTCCCGGACTGCAAATACACCCGCCCCCTGGAGGCCGACCAGCGCCCCGAACCCAAACCCACCGAACACGCGTGCGAGAAGTGCGGCGGCAAGATGCTCCTCCGCACCAACCGCCGCGGCGAACCGTTCCTCGGCTGCGAGAACTACCCCAAGTGCCGCAACACCCTCCCCTGCGACGACCAGGGCAACCCCGTCAAGCCCATCGAGACCGACCAGGCGTGCGAGAAGTGCGGCTCGGCGATGGTCGTCAAGCGGGGACGCCGCGGGCCGTTCCTCGCCTGCTCCGGCTTCCCCAAGTGCCGCAACACCCGCCCCCTGACCGACGAACTCCGCGAGCAGTTGGGCCTCCCGCCGAAGGGCAAAGGCAAGGGCAAAGGCGGCTCGGGCGCCAAAGGCGGCGGCAAGGGCAAGGGCAAAGCCGGCGGCCGGTCGCGGCCCAAGGCCGTCCCCACCGACCGCACCTGCCCGGACTGCGGCAAGAACCTCGTCATCCGGTCCGGACGACGCGGCAAGTTCCTCGGATGCTCCGGCTATCCCAAGTGCCGCCATACCGAGAACCTGCCCGACGACCTCAAGGCAACGGCCGAGGCGGAAGGCGGGTGACCCCGTGCACCTGACGGTCCTCGGCTCCGGCACCAGCCACGGCATTCCGATGATCGGCTGCCGGTGCCCCGTCTGCACGAGTGACGACCCGCGGAACCGGCGGATGCGGACCTCGGCCGCCGTCCGCCTGGGCGAGCGGACGGTCCTCATCGACACGACGCCGGAACTCCGTCTCCAGGCCGTCGCCGCGGGGCTCGACCGCGTCGACGCCGTCGTCTACTCGCACGCCCACGCCGACCACGTCATGGGGTTCGACGACCTCCGCCGTTTCGCCGAGGTGGCCCAGGCGGCGATTCCCGTCTATGCCCATCCGAGCGCGCTGGCGCGGCTCCAGCGGATCTTCGAGTACGCCGTCACCGACGCCGGCTGGCGGATGTTCGGCATCCCCGTGGTCGACTGGCGGCCGTGGACGGGGCCGGTGGAGGTGGCCGGCCATCGCCTGACGCCCGTGCCGCTGGTGCACGGCGTGCTGCCGGCGTTCGGCGTCCGCATCGACGCGCCGGACGGGGCGTCGCTGGCGTGGTGCCCGGACTGCGGCGGCGTGCCGGAGACCTCCCGCGAGATGCTGGGCGGCCTGGACGTGCTGTTCCTCGACGCCCTGCGCCACAAGCCGCACCCCACCCACTTCACGGTGGCCGAGGCCGTGGAGGCCGTCCGGTCGCTCGCGCCGCGGCAGGCGTACTTCATCCACATGACGCACGACCTGGACCACGCCGCCACCGAAGCCGCCCTGCCCGACCTGCCGGAAGTCCCCGGCGGCCTGCGTCTGGCGTACGATGGGCTGGAGATGGACGTGTAGGCCGCGGCGTGCCGCGGCCGGGCATTCCCTTTCCCCTGGTGGGAGAGGGCCAGGGTGGGTGGTTGGTGGAGAACGAATGTCAAATGCCAAATGATAAAAGCCAAATCACGCTGCGCGGAAGGGGCACGAGCAGGTAGGCCGCGGCGTGCCGCGGCAGGAATGTCCAATCACCACCTGCCAACACGGCCGCCGAAGCCTGCCCCGTGGCGAAGGCGGCTGCCCAAGGAGGCCTGCGGCCTTTGGAACGTCGCCGGAGGCGCGTTCTCCACAGGCCACCGGCCCCATTTAGCATTTATCATTTGGCATTCGCGCCGCGGCCTGCTGCTTGGCACCCGTCACGGCGGTTTTCCCGGCCGGGCAAGACCGGCCGGGCCACACAACGGCGCGCGGCCCGCAAGCGGGCCGGCGAACACAAGCCGCACCGCACGGATCGAGGCTCTGCCGACGGTCTGCCGTGGCGCGCGGCGGCCTACTCCGCCGGCAGGGCCAGCAGGTGCGACCCGGTGCGGATCAGCATCCGGCCGCCCGCCACCGCCGGCGTCGCACCTGCGGGGCGTCGGCTCCGCCGACGCGCAGGTTCTCATCCTGCC
>CAZNYC010000047.1:0-22835 GCA_964577175.1 uncultured Anaerolineales bacterium | reverse complement strand
GGGGACACGCCGTCCGGCGCGTCCCCGTGGTTGGTGGTAGCGGGGGCAGGATTCGCTTCGCGGCGCCTTCGGCGTCGCACCTGCGGGGCGTCGGCTCCGCCGACGCGCAGGTTCTCATCCTGCCCGGCGTCCGCCTCCGCAACGGCCCATGCAAAAGGGGACACGCCGTCCGGCGCGTCCCCGTGGTTGGTGGTAGCGGGGGCAGGATTCGAACCTGCGACCTTCGGGTTATGAGCCCGACGAGCTACCAGACTGCTCCACCCCGCGATCCGTGTCACTGATTATATCGGCCGGCGCCGGGGTGTCAAGCGCGGATTTCCGCCGCATCGTTCCGACGAGCCGCGAGGCGTTGCGATCCGCACGGTGGGTAGTCATGCACGCCGCGCGACACGCCGGGTCACTCCTCGCCCGTCTTGACCCGCGTAAAGGTATACCGCTTGCCGGGCGTCAGATAATTGAAGACCTGCTCCTCGCGCTCCGTGACGGTGCGGATGTCGAACGGCCCGCGCTCGCGCCGGCGGCGGCGGACGTCCTGGAAGTGCAGGACCCGTCTGGGGTCCTTTCCCCCGCCCGTCGCCTCCATCACGAGGGCCACGTTGATGATGCGGTCGGCCTCGCCGGGTTCGCCGACGAAGACGCGGACCTCGCGCAGCCGGCCGTCGGCGAGCGGCAGGGCGAAGAGTTTCGCAAGGCCCCACACGACGCCCTCGAACCGCAGTTCGACGCCGCCCGTCGGCCCGGCGTCCGCCTCCGCCTCGCCGCCGGCTTCTTCGCCGGCCCCCCCGTCGCCCTTCCCGTCTTCGGCCGCGGGCACGTCCGGCTGAAACGCCACGACCGTCTCGCCGGTGGGCGGGAGGTCGGGCACGACGGCCACGCGGCTCGTCCCGCGGAACGCCAGGACCGGCTGGAACATGACCATGTCCTCGAGGCGGACCTCCTGGCCCTCACGGACGGCCAGCGTCGCCGCCACGTTCGTCTCGCCCGCCCGCTCGTGGAACTCGAACGCCACGTACTCCATGCGATCCCACTGGCGGGCCAGCATCTCGAACGCCTGGAGGGCCTTCGGCGCGTACGACAGGACCGCCCGGACGGGCCCTGCCAGTCCCCCATTGCCCGCCGGGGCGGGCGGGGCCTGCCCGACGGCGCCGGCCAGCATCTCCGCCACCGGCTCCTCGGCATCCTCCGGCTTCTCGGCCGTCTGCATCGCGTCGACGACGGCCTCGCGGAGCCCCTCCTGCGGCTGCCGCCCCGCCGCCGCAAACCCGACCTGCAGCACCGTCTGCACGAGCACGACCCGCACGCGGTGCACCTCGTCGGGCGGCAGGTCCGCCAGCAGGGTCCCGCCCGTCCGCTGGTTCAGGTACTGGACGAGCATGTCGAGGAGGGGGGCGGCCGAGGCGCCGAGGGGTTCCTCTCCGCGCGGGGTCTCGCCCGGCCCGGCGGTCACCTTGCGTGAGACGCGCTCGATGCCGGCCAGGGCGGCGGCCATGCCGTCGGCCCATCGCCGGGTGTCGATCTCCTCTTCCTCCTCTCGGCTGCAGACGTCGCGCATCTGCTCGAGCGCCTCCCGGCCCTGGGCCATGAGGTCGGCCAGTTCGCCGGCGTGGGTCGGGCTGATGAGGACTTCGACCTCGTCGGTCCCGTCCCCAATCCGTTCCCAGGCCCGTGCGATGGAGAGCGCCGACCACACGAGACTCGGGTTCTGGCGGAAGACCCACCGGGTGGGCAGTTTCTGGCCGGACACCTCCAGCGACGCCCTCGGCCCGAGGATCCCGGCGTCGGCGTTCAGGGCCGCCCACCGGTCCAGGTCGCCCGGGTCGAGTTGCTCCGAGCCGATGCAGCCGGCGCAGGCGAGGCAGGCGGCGGTGAGGAGGAGGGTCATGTGTCGCACGGGGATATCCTTTTCAAAAAACGTGCACGGCGAGATTCCTGAGCCGCTGAGCGGCAGTACGGAGACCCACCGCGCTCACGCGCGCCCGCATCGGGGGCTAAATGTGGCGCCGCGAGGGCTCACTTCTCCTCGGCCGCTTCCTCTTCCTTCTTCTTCTCGGCGGCGCGGGCGCGGAGGTCCTTCGCCATCGGGTCCGGCGGATACGCCTTGCCGTCGAACAGGACCGCCTCCACCTGCTCCCACCCCGTCACCACGTGGATGGCGTCGGGCAGCGCCTCAACCTGGTCGGCCAACTCCGCCAACGCCTCGGCGGAGGGGGCGTCCGGGATCGGCAGAATCAGGATCGCCGTCATCCCGGTGGCGTGATACGCCTCGACGTCGGAAAACTTGTCGCCGATGCCGACCTCGATCTTCGTGAAGTCCTTCTGCAGGCTCTGGAGCATCTCGCGCTTGAACGTGCCGCTGCCCTTCAGGAACGAACTCGCCGTCGACAACAGCACGGGCCCGCGCGGATACCCCTGGACCCAGAGCCACCGTTTGCTCTTCGGGCCGAAGTAGTCCGGCCGGTGCGTGAGGTAGATGACGGTGCGGTCGGCCGCCAGGCGCTTCAGCACGTCGACGGAACCCGGCATCGGGTCGGGGTTGCCCAGAAGGACCGTCTGGAACCCCGATCCGACGACCGTCTTGTCGAGGTCGACCACGGCCATGGGCGTGTCCGGCGGTCGGCAGGCGACGAGCAGGTCGCGCGGGTCGGGCGGGTCGTCCGGCAGGCCGGCGGCCGCGACCTCGACCGTGAAAACGTGGTCGCCCGGCACCTCGGGCGTGAAGGTGACGCGGGCCACGCCCTCGTCGTCGGTCTCGGCGGCCTTGAAGAGGTTCTCGCCTCGCTTGAACCGCAGCACGTGCCCCTGCCGGCCGCGCAGGAGGTCGCCCTGCTGCAGCCGCGCGACGAGCGGGACCTCCTCGCCGGGCGGGGCGACGGCGTCGCGGACCGTCAGGAGATACTCGCCCTCGGTACCCAGGAGAATGCCCTGGGCGCCGCAGCCGGCGGCCCCGGCGGCAAGGGCCGCCAGGATCACAAGTGTCGTGCATCGGGTCATGGCAGCGCTCTCCGGAACCGTTGTCATCCTGAGCGAAGCGAAGGATCTCGCCGTGCGGACGGCGGCAAGGCGAGATTCTTCGTCGCCCTTACGGGCTCCTCAGAATGACATGCGTTAGCACACGAAATCACTTCACCCGGCTCTTCAAATCGAAGACCCGCACATAATCAAAGAGGGTATGGTCCGGCAGGTTCGCCTTCTTGATGTCGCCCGCCCACGGGCCGATCTCCTCCGTCAACTTGACGAACGCCGGCACCTGCGACACGCCCCCCGCCTTCGTCCGCCACGTCTCCTTGCCGTCCACGTAGAAAACGTATTCGTCCGGCGACCAGTGCAGGCCGAAGGTGTGCCAGCCCTTCATCAGGCCGGGGATCTCCAGGTGCTTGACGGCCGACTTGTGATGCTTGCCGTACCCGTCCCAGTGCAGGGCGTGGTTCGTGCGGGCGTCTCGGAACGGTTTCTCCATGATGTCGATCTCGGTGCCGTCGCGGCCGTCGTTGCCGATCTTGTTGACGCCGGGACGGGAGAAGAGCCAGAACGCCGGCCAGTGGCCCACCTCGGACGGGAACTTGCACCGGCACTCCCAATAGCCGAAGCGGTACTCGAACTTGCCCTGCGTCCGCATGGCGCCGGAGGTGAAGCGGTCGCCCTGCTTGCGAGTGCGGAGGACGAGGCGGCCCTCGCCGTCGAGGTAGGAGTCGCTCTTGACCCAGAAGCCGTCGCGGCGTCGCCGGTCGCCGATGATCTCCCACTGCGACTGGTCGATTTTCTCGCCGTCGAACTCGTCGTGCCAGACGAGCACCCACGCGTCCCCTTCCGGGGCGGGCGGGAGGAACTGGCGCTCGCGCTCCGCCTTCGGCAATTCGGGCGAGGCGGCCGTGAGGCGGCCCCCGTCGCACAGGACGAGGCCGACGGCGAGGGCGCCGGCCGGGGCGAGAATCCACAGGATGGCGGCAGCAAGACGTTTCATGCGGGCTCCTGGGCGATGCGGCGTCCGGGTTCGCCACCAGTATAGACCGCCCCGCCCGGCGGAATCAACAAACTGCCGAGACCGCCGCAACTTCGCGTTGCACCCGGCACGGACGGGGTAGTACCATAGGCGGGTCGGACCGACCCCTCGCGACGGCGTGCGCGGCGGGGCTCCGCACCAGCCGCGCAGAGGACAGCGGGCGGTTCGAGCGCGGTGGGTACTCCAGACCCGCCGCGCAACACGGTCGTGTCGCGTTATCCTACAAACCGTTAAAGGGAGACGGCAATGCGTGCAGCCCGGTCGATGACGATGGTCCTCCTGGCGGCGTGCGCAGCGGCGACGGCCGGCTGCGCGGCGCCCGTTCTCTCGGTGCGGCACGTGCTGCCGGCGCCGGTGACCCTGCCGGAGGGGACCGAGATGGTCCGCGTGGGCGACTTCCGCGTCCACCCGCCCGGCCACGACGCCGCCGCAGTGCTGACCGAGGCACTCCAGAAACGCCTCTCGCGCCACTGGGCGATCGACGGCGACGCCGACGCCCGCGCCCGGGCCGTCCGCTTGACCGGCCGCATCACCCTGAAGACGGACGAGCAGCGCGCAACGCGGACCGTCCGTCTATACGACGAGGCCGCGGGCGCCTGGCAGACGCGGCAGGTGCCGACGCTCGTCCGCACGGCCTCCGCCCACGTGACGTGCCGCGTGGCCCGTCCCGGCACGAAGGAACCGCTCTTCGCCCTCGAGGCCGACCGCGCGTACGACTCGACGGCCGACCCGCAGGTCCGGGGCGAGTTGGGCCTCGGCCGGCCGGACGACCCCGACCGCGTCCCGCCGACGGATACGATCCTGGCCGACCTCCTCGTCGGCTGTGCCGAGGACGTCGTCGCGATGCTTTCGCCGCAGGCCGTGGAGGCCGAGGTCCGGACACGCGGCACCCTGGACGGCTTGGGCAACGACGGCCTGAAGGCCGCCGAGACCGGCGACCTGGAGACGGCCGCCCGGCTCCTGACGGAGGCCGTGGAGAAGCACCCCGACGACGCGACGCTGCGGTTCGACCTGGCGGCCGTCCTGGAGGCCGCCGGACGCCTGGAGGCGGCGCTCGCGCACTACGAGGCCGTCGTGGAGCAGACGGAGGGCCGGGACGCCGACGCCGCCGTCGCCGCCTGGCGCGTGGAGCGGGTCCTGAAGCGGCGCGGGGCCAAGTAGGCACAGCACACGAGACCGAGCGCGGCGGGTGCGGAGACCCGCCGCGCTTCATGCGGCGCACCGGCTCGCATCACGGGGGTGACGATGGAGCAGATCTACGTCTCCGAGCAGGCGTTCCTGAGCGTCATCCTCTCCGCCGCCGAGGTCTACGGCCGGGAGTGTTACGGCCTGCTGTTCGGCTACTCGCTGCCGGGCAAGACCATCGTGGAGGGGGCGATTGCGTACCAGACGGCCGAACGCAAGTTCTCGCAGGTGGCCCTGTACGAGCGGCAGCACCGGATCATCCAGCGGGTCATCCGCGAGTTTCCGAAGCACGCGTACGTGGGCGAGTTCCACTCGCACCCGTTCTTCCGCGGGGCCGCCGGCGACACCGGCCTCGGGCCGGACGACCTGACGGGCATCCGCGAGCCGGAGGTCCAACTCGTCGTCGCTATCAACCCGCGCAAGCGGTCGGTGGACTGGTCGACGAACCGCGACGGCGCGCTCTCCGGGACGCTGGCGGGGCACCACTTCCGGATGGCGGGGTACCACGTCCGGCCGCGCGCGGACGATGCGGCCAACGGCTCGCGCACGAAGAAACGCCGCGGGAAGAAGGAGGCCCGGCCCCGGCTCGTCCGGGCGCGGGTCTACTGCCCCTACGCCGTCGGCCTGAATCCCGGCGGGGCGGAGTAGACGGCGCGACGCTGCCGCGCGGCGGGTCTCCGTACCCGCCGCGCGAGATGCGGCTGTGTGGCCCGGCCGGCTTGCCCGGCCGGGGGAAACGAGGTGCGGCGCCCACGTGGGGAAGCCATGAGCGAGGCGGAGAACGAAGGGACGCCGGACGAAGCGACGCCGGAGAAACCGCAGACCTCGCGCCTGGCGAGGGCAAGCCTGTGGTTCGGCATCGCGAGCCTCGTGGCCCCCTTCGCTGGCATGGTGTTTGGCCGCGTCCTGCAAAAGATATCACACAGCCGCACGTGTACCCTGGCCGGCCCCCTGGTGTTGAGCCTCCTCTTCATTCTGCCGGCCATCGCATGCGGCGGGGCGGCACTGGTGCGGATCGGGCGCTCCGGCGCCAGCCTCCGCGGCCGAGGCCGGGCCATTGCGGGCATCCTACTGGCCTGCCTCAGCGCCGGCGGCGCGGTGTTCCTGACCGACAGTCTCGTCGAGGGCCTGCACTTCGCCGACATTGCCGCATGCAAAACGAATATGGGGATTATCGGCACGGAAATCCTGCAGTACGCCCGTGCGCATGACGGGCGGCTGCCGCAGAGACTGTCCGAACTGGTCAGCGAGGACCGGTTGCCCGCGCACATGTTCGCCTGCCCTGCGACCGGCCGCTGGGACGAGGTGGCGAAGGACGTTGACGCCCGGAGCGATTACATCTACGCCGGCGCCGGCCATCATTGGCAGGAGGCGGAATCGTCCACGATTCCCATCCTGTGGGACAAGCCCGGCAACCACGGCGGCGAGGGGGTGAACGTCGCGTATCTCGACGGCCACGTGCAGTGGCAAAAGGAGGTGCCGACGCCCGTGGCGCCGCCGGGCGAAGAGGGCGACGAAAGCCCAAAGCGAGATTTCTCCGCTCGGCGTCGCTCCGCGACGCCTCGGTCGAAATGACATTCGAGGACCCGCCGCGCAAAGCGCGCCTTACGAGCCGGCCTCACTGCTTCAGCGTCTCGATCAGCAACTGCCGCATCTTTTCGAACCGGGCCGCGTTGGGGTCGGGCGCGGCGGGCGAGAACTTGCCCTCGTACGCCGGGTCCTGGAGCAGCATGAGGCGGGCCCGCTCGATCCGGTTCGAGGAGAGCGGGTGCGTCTGGAACATCTCCTGGAACCGCCCCGGCTCGGCGTCCTGCATGGCCTGGAGCAGGGTCAGCAGTTCGACCACGCCCCACGGGTTGTAACCGGCCTTGGCGGCGTACTTGATGCCGAGTTCGTCGGCCTGGTACTCGTCCTCCCGGCTGTATTTGAGTATGGCCATCGTCGAGACGATCTTGGCGACGTCGCCGACGGTGCCACCGCCCTCCGCCCCGCCGGCCCGACCTGCAATTTCGACCAGCAGTTGGGCCCCCATCTGTTTCTGCATCTGCCGGACACTGTGCCGGGCCGCCACGTGCCCCGTCTCGTGCCCCAGGACGGCCGCCAGTTGCCGCTCGTTCGTCATCCGTTTCATCAGGCCGGCCGTGATGAAGATGGGCCCGCCCGGCAGGGCGAAGGCGTTGGGCGTGTCGGAGGCCACGAGGGTATAGGTGTACGGCATGGGCCGGTCGCTGATCTCAGCCACCTGCCGGCCGACCATTTGCACGTACTTCTGCAGGGCGGCATTCTGGACCTTGCCGCCGAACTCCTTCTCGAACTCGGGGCCGGCCTCGTTGCCCATGGCGATTTCCTGCTCGCGCGAGATGAGCACGAGTTCGCGCTCGCCCGTCACGGGGTTCGTGGCGCAGCCCGCCAGGGCCGACAGGCCCACGAGCGAGGCGAGCAGGACGAGCGGCAGAGGGTTACGAGAATGCATGGGTCGGACTCCTTGAAATACACCGTCAGGTGCGCTTCAGGGTGTCATGCTGAGCGAAGCGAAGCATCTCGCCGTGCGCAAGCGTATATCGGCAAAACACAAGGCGAGATCCTTCGCCGCCCTTCAGGCGGCCCAGGATGACAGCATGTTACCGGGCCCCCGGCCCGGTCCCTTCATGATTGGGTGTTGGGTGTTCCTTGTTCATGATTGTTGTTTTGCCTTTGGCGGAGGAGGTCCGCAACGGTCAGCCCTTCGATACCGGCCTCGGCCCGGCGGCGGGCGTCGGCGACGACCCGGCTCACCTCGGCGTCGCCGGTGTCGGAGGCCACGTCGCCGTCCGGGCAGTGGATGGCCAGCACGCGGGCGACGGGCAGCCGGTCGGGCGGGACGGCCAGGGCGACGCGCTCGGCCCCCTCGCCGTCGGTTTTCTCGTCCGGCGGCGGGGCGCGGAGGAGGATGTCGGCGTCGGCGAGTCGGCGGAGCAGCACCTCGGCCCGGCCCTCCGGGCACGCCAGGGCCTCGGCGACCTCGGCCGGCGACACCGCCCTGCCCCGCGCCGCCTGTGCCCGCGCCACCGCCACGACGGCCGCCAGGTCGTGCCAGGCGGTCAGCGTCGTGTCGCGTTCGGCGTCGGCCCGCATGAGTTGCTCGACGTTGGCCGCCGCATGCGCCACCTGGGCCCCGAACAGGAAGATCCACCACGACAGATTCAGCCACAGGAGGAAGAGCGGGATGAGGGCCATCGCCCCGTAGATGCTCGTCACGCCGACGCGGTCCACGTAGACCGCGAACCCCCACCGGGCCACGCCCCAGAACGGGATGGCCAGCACCGCCCCCTCCAGCGCCCGCCGGAACTGCACGCGCGTGTTCGGCATCAGGGTGTACAGCGAGCCCACCACCAGCACGCCCACCACGAACGGGGCGATCCAGCCGATCGGCCCGAGCGTCCACCGCAGGACCGGCACGTACCGGACGGCCTCGACGAGGCCGCCCCCCAGTTGCACCGCCACCACGATGATGAGCGGGCCGAGCGTGACGGCAGACCAGTAGATGAGCGTCCGCCGGGCGAAGCCGCGCGCCCGCGGGGCCTCGAAGATGCGGTTCAGGCTCCGCTCCATCGTCGTCAGGAGCGTCAGGGCCGTCCAGACCAGGAGCACGACCGTCACCGGCCCCACCGTGCCGAGCGTGAGGCGTTTCTCGGCCTTCTCGACGACGGACTCGATCTTCTCGGCCACGCTGATGCGTTGGGGGACGTCGTACGGCGGCGTGCCGGGCAGTTGCGCGTCCTCGCGCGGGGGCGGCGGGGCCGGCGGCTCGCCCTGTTCCGGCGAGGGGGCGCCTTCGCCGTCGGGCGGGGCCGGGGCCTGGCCGGGCTCGGTGTAGGTGATCTGCGCCAGGCCGAACCGGTCGAGGAAATCGCGCAGGTACGTCTTCGAATCCTCCACCACGCCGAGCGACTTCAGCGCGAGAAACGCCACAATGACGAGCGGCACCATGGCGAAGATCGTCCGGAACGAGAGGGCGCTCGACATCGCCATCACGTTGTTCTCGTGCAGGCGACGGGCGCAGTACCGCCACAGCGTGACCTGGCCCCGTGCGAAACGGGCCCAACTGCCCAATTCCGCCAGCGGCGCCGTCAGGAGGTTCTTGACGCGGCGGTGAAGTTCGTCGAAGATTTGCATGAGGCGTCCCCCGGTCCGGCCCGGCAGGTGGGCAGCACGTGCCAGTATCGGCCATCGCGGGCGCCGAATCAAGTGGGCGGGTGCGAGGGCGCGGCGCCGGCTCGACATGGGCGTGGGTCGAGCCCGCCGCGGAAGCGGCGGGTCATTCTCCGGCGCAGCGGAAGCGTCGCCTCGGATGGTGATGACCGGCCGCTCCCGCGGCCGGCTCGAAAAACGCGTGCGCGGCGCCTGCGGAGACCCGCCCCGCACAACGTAACAGCGGCCAAACCCAATCGGAGACACGCGATGACGACGACGCACACGGGACAGGCATTCCTCGTGGCAGCCGCCCTGCTCCTGCCACCGGCCGGCGCCGCGGCGGCAGAGAACCCGGCGGACCACCCCGGCGGGTACTGGCCCGGACTCCACGGGCCGAAGCGCGACAACATGTCCACCGAGACCGGCCTGCTGGACCGCTGGCCGGACGGCGGACCGCCCCTCCTCTGGACGTTCACCGGCTCCGGCCGGGGCTACGCGTGCCCGTCCGTCGCGGACGGGCGGCTCTTCACCTCCGGCGACTTCGACCGCGAGGAGTACGTCCTGGCGCTCGACCTCGATGGCAACCTCCTCTGGAAAACCCATAACGGCAAGGCGTGGCGGGGCCCCGAGCCGGGGGCCCGGACCACCCCCACGTGGTCCGACGGCATGGTGTACCACATGGGCCCGCACGGCCGCCTGGCGGCCCTGGAGGCGGAAACGGGCAAGGAAGTCTGGGCCGTCAACCTCGTCGAGGCGTTCGGCACGCGGCGGGCCACCTGGGGCCTGGCCGAGAACGTCATCGTCGAGGACGACAAGGTCCTGTGCGTGCCCGGCGGCAGGCGGGGACGGGTCGTGGCGCTGGAGAAGAAGAGCGGCCGGCCCGTCTGGGTGAACACCACCGTGGACGACGACCAGGCGTACTGTTCGCCGGCGGTGGTCACCCACGGGGGCCGGCGGCTGCTGCTCATCCTCATGAAGAAGACCGTCGTGGGCGTCGACGTCGAGACCGGCCGCAGCCTCTGGTCGCACCCGCACCCCAGCCGGTACAACCAGAACGTGGACACGCCGCTGTACCACGACGGCCGCGTGTTCGTAACGAGCGGCCACCAGGCGGGCGGACGACTGATCGAGATCGGTCCCGAGGGCCGGTCCGTGCGCCAGGTGTGGTACTGCCCGGAGTTCGACAACTGCCACGGCGGCGTCCTGCTCCTTGACGGGCACCTCTACGGCGTCGGCTGCCGCATGTACCACAAGGGCCTCCTCTGCGTAAACTGGCAGACGGGCGAGGTCCTCTACCGCCACGAGCCGGTGGGCAAGGTTTCCCTGACGTGGGCGGACGGGCTCATCTACGGCGTGGGGCAGAAGGGGGAGGTGCGGCTGGTGAAGGCGACACCCGAGGCCGCCAGAATCGTGAGCGAGTTTCAGATTCCGCCCGTCCCGACGAAGGACCACCTGCTGGCTCACCCGGTGGTGTGCGGCGGCCGGCTGTACATCCGCCACGCGGACCATCTGCTGGCGTATGACATTCGCGACCGGTGAGGCGCCGAGGTTATCGCGCGGTGGCCCTCCCGGCCCACCGCGCGATGATAATCAAGCGCGGCGGGTGCGCAGACCCGCCGCGCGCCTGTCATGCTGAGCGAAGCGAAGCATCTCGCCGTGCGAAAAGCGAAAGGCAACAACCACGGCGAGATGCTTCGGGCCACAAGCGGGCCTCAGAATGACAAGTCTGTTTTCCGCGCTTCTTCTTCGCGGTCAGAACGGCGCGTCGTCCTCGTCGGGTTCGGGCGGCGGGGCGCCGCCTTCGACGACCGCGTACTGTTCGACGGCGGCGCCGGCGGGGGCCTCGCGCGGCGACCAGGTCCGGAACCGGGTGTACTGCGGCTGCCACGTCAGCCGGAGCGTATCGGTGGGCCCGTTGCGCTGCTTGGCGATGATCAGTTCCGCCGTGCCGCGCGCCTCCTCGTGTTCCTGGGTGCCCGGCGAGTGCCGCATCGACTCGCGATGGAGGAGGAGGACGACGTCGGCGTCCTGTTCGATGGCGCCGGATTCGCGAAGGTCGGAGAGCCTCGGCCGCTTATGCTCCTCGCTCTCGCGCCGCAGTTGCGCGACCGCGAGGACGGGGACGTCGAGTTCGCGCGCCAGGGCCTTCAGGCCGCGGCTGATGGAGGCGACCTCGACCTGGCGGCTCTCCGCCCCCGGGGCGGTCATCAGCTGCAGGTAATCCACGACAATGAGTTCGATGTCGTGCCGCTGAATGAGGCGCCGGGCCTTGGCCCGCAGATCGATGACCCGCAGGCCCGACATGTCGTCGATGTAAAGCGGCGTGTCCCGCAGAACCGGTAACACGTGTTGGGCGATGTGCCGCGCCTTCTCGGTGGGCACGCGTCCTTTGCGAAGGTCTTGCCCGTCCACCTCGCCCTTGGACGAGACCAGCCGCAGGGCGAGTTCCTCCTTGCTCATCTCCAGGCTGAAGAAGGCAAGCGGCCGGCCGTGGTCCACCGCCACGTGCTCGGCGATGTTCAGCGCCAGCGCGCTCTTGCCGACCGAGGGCCTCGCGGCCAGGATGATGAGTTGGCCGCTGTGAAGGCCGCGCGTCTTGTCGTCCAGGTCCATGAACCCGGTGGGCAGCCCCGTGACCCCTTTTCCGCCCACGAGTTCGAGTTTTTGCATGACCTCGGCCAGGATGGACCGCATGTCGGTGGCCTGGCCGACGATCTTGCGCTCGACGACGTCGAAGATGCGCTGCTCGCACCGGTCGAGGACGTCGTCGACCTGGTCGGGCGTGTGGGCGTCGCGGATGATCTCGGCGGCGGCGTTGATCAGGCCCCGCAGGAGCGACTTCTCCTTGACGACCTTCGCGTAGTACTCGGCGTTGGCGACGGTGGGGGTGGAGTCGGCCAGGGTGACGAGGTAGTCCTCGCCGCCGATGTCCTCCAGGTCGCCGCGCTGGGCGAGCGCCTCCTTCATGCTCACGAGGTCGATCGGCTCGTTCTTGTCGTAGAGGTCGAGGAGGCAGGCGAAAAGGGCCCGGTGCTCGGCACGGTAGAAGGCGTCGGCGTCGAGGTACTGGATGCAGAGGCCGATGGCGTCGGGGCTGAGCATCATGGCCCCCAGGACGCTCATCTCGGCCTCCAGGCTGTGGGGCGGGACCTTGTCGAGCAGCGGGTCGTCGGGCATGCCTGTGCTTTCAGCCGATGGTTGCAGGACGTGCGTCGCGCCCGACTGTATCGCCGGCGGGGCGGGAGGTCAAGCGTCGGCTACGCGGGTGCCACGGTTTGCTTGCCAAACCGTGCGCCACGGTCTGGAAGCACCGATTGACGAGCAATCGGTGGCACCCGGCGCGCACGTGGGAGGGCAGCGCGGTGGGTCTCCGTACCCGCCGCGCAACGTGCCGCGGCGCGCCTCCCGGCCGGGCAAGCCGACCGGGCCACACGCCTACCCCGGCTTCCACCACGCATCCAGCAGGCCGCGGAGGTGCTCGACCTTCGACGGGTGTTTGGCGGCCAGGTCCGCCCGCTCGAACGGGTCGTCCTCGATGTTATACAGTTCCGGCTTGCCGTAGAACTCGGGATCGGTCTTGGCGGGGACGATGAGTTTCCACGGCCCCTCGCGGACCCACCGCGCCCGCAGGTTCGGGCCGGGCCGCTCCGTGGTCTTGGCCGTGTGGACGAACCCCTCGCCGAAGACGGCCTTGCGGGCGGCGCGGGCATCGGCGTCGAGCAGGTTGATGCCCTGCATCCGCTCGGTCGGTTTGGCGCCGCACGCCGCCAGGATGGTCGGGGCAAGGTCGACGGCCGTCGCCAGGTCGTCGCGGCGGGCGGGGGGAATCCGGCCGGGACGGTTCAGGATGATCGGCGTCCGGGCGCCGCCGTCGTACACGTGCTGCTTGCCCTTGGGCTGCGGCCACATGCGTTTGCCCTCCGGCAAATGGCCGTACGTCTTCTCCGCCATGTACCCGTCGGTCCACCCGTTGTCGGAAACGTAGAGGACGAAGGTGTTCTCGCGGACACCGTTCTTCTCGAGGATGTCCAGCACCTGGCCGCACGTCTCGTCGAACCATTCGCACATGGCGTAGTACTTGGCGACCCGTTCGGGCCGGCCGTCGGCCGTGTATTTCTTCAGGAGCCGCCGGGGCGGATTGTGGGGCGTGTGGGGCAGGAACGGGGCGTACCAGATGAAGAACGGGTCGCCCGCATCCGCGCAGTCGCCGACGAACCGTTCGATGGGCTCCATGGTCTTGCGGCCGATCGTGAGGCCCGGCCCGCCGTGCCGGCCCTTGGTCGTCATGCCGTCGGTGAACCCGCCCGTCTTGTAATGGTGCTCCCAGTACTTGCCGGTCTGGAGGCTGCGGTACCCCAGGGGACGCAGGAGCCGCGGGATGGTCACGAGGTCCTTCATGTACCGGTAATCTCGCTCGGCGCGCTCCTTGCGCGGCCCGGGCGGATCGTTGCAGCAGATACCGTGCTGATGCGGGTACAGGCCCGTCAGGATGGACGCGAGGCTGGGCCGGCACAGGGGCGCCGCGACGTACGCCTCGGGCAGCAGCAGGCCGCCGGCGGCCAGGCGGTCGAGGTGCGGCGTCTGGATGGCCGGGTGGTCCATGAAGGAGAAGTCGGTCCAACTCTGGTCGTCGCCGATGAGGAGAAGGATGTTGGGCCGGTCGGCGGCGGGGGCGTCCCCCTGCCCTTCGGCGGCGGGTGCGAGGCATCCCAGACCACCCATCGCGCCGGCGGCTGCGGCGCCGGCGGCCGTGCGCAGAAGATCCCGGCGGCGAAGGCCGTAACGGAGATCGACAAGGTCGGCGGACATGCGTACCCTCCTCGCTGGGTTCGGGTGACGATGTACATCGTTCGACGCGCCGTGCGCCACATTTATTGAGGCCGGCAAAACCAATGTCACGGTTTCCGAATTCGAAGGTGCCACGGATTGCAAGCAATCCGTGTTTTCCGGTCCGACACACGGTTTGACAAGCAAACCGTGGCACCCGACTTGTTACATTGGTTCTGCCGGCCTCAATAGCACTACAACGCTAACTCATGCGCGGCCGGTCAGAGCCTGTCCCGAGCGGAGCCGGGGGGCACCCACCGCGCAGACCTGAAAAAGGCATTTCGAGCGCGGCGGGGCCGGAGCCGCGCCGCGCTGGCGAATGCCTCGCACCTACGCCGGGACGACCCACACGTCGACCTCGGCGTCGACGCCCTCGGCCAGGTGGACCGGCACGCGGAACTTGTCGAGCGTCCGGATGGGCTGGGCCAGCGCGATCTTCTCGGGTTCGACGTCGAACCCCTCGTCCTTCAGGGCGTCGGCGATGTGCTTCTCGGTGACCGAGCCGAACAGGTGCCCGAGTTCGTTGGCCTTCGCCTTGATGGTGACGCTGGCGCCGTCGAGGCGCGAGGCGATGCCCTTGAGGGACTGCAGGCGCTGCTTCTGGCGCTTCTCGCGGTCCTTGCGTTCGCGTTCGATGCGCTGGATGTTGGCGTCGGTGGGCTCGACGGCCAGTTCCTTGGGCAGCAGGTAATTGCGGGCGTAGCCCGGCTTCACGTCGACGACGTCGCCGATGACGCCGATCGGCGCCACGTCCTGTCGGAGCAAGACCTTCATGGTACCTCTCCCGGTTGTCGCGGCCGTTCCGGGCGCGCGGCGGCGCGCGGGGGTCCGCGGGTTCGGCGCTAACTGACGTAGGGCATGAGGGCGAGGAAACGGGCCCGCTTCAGCGCCCGGGCCGCCTGCCGCTGATGCTTCGCGCAGTTGCCGCTGCGTTTGCGGCTGAGCATCTTGCCCCGCGTGGTCGTCAGTTTCTGCAGGGTCTGCGTGTCCTTGTAATCGATGTAGGTGATGTTCTCCCGGCAGAACCGGCACTTGGCACGGTCGCGGAAGCGCATGCGTCGGCGTTTCCTCTTAGCCACGGCTGTCTCCTGACTGGTTCACCTTTCTTCCCATGGACGCTATATGAGTTATGGAGACTCAAATTTCAGCATCGCCCCAGCCTCAGATCTGTCATTCTGAGGCCCGCGAGCGGGGCCGAAGAATCTCGCCGTGCGAATGGCAAAACGAGGGCCGAGGCGAGATTCTTCGTCGGCCCTTGCTGGCCTCCTCAGAATGACAACGAAGGGCATGCCGCCGCTCCCGGTGCCGGCTCGCAGGCCGCGCTTGCCCGTTGCCTTCATCATTCGGCGTTCATGATTCTTCATTCATCATTGTTGTTTCGCCGTTCTAGAAGGGGATCGTCTCCTCGCCCTCGACGTCCTCGTCGTAATCGTACTGGGCCGGGCGTTGCTCTTCTTCGCCGGAGGCGTTCTGGCGCTGGACGTCGCGGGAGGGCTGCCCTCCCCCTCCGCCTCCGCCTCCGCCTCCGCCTCCGCCTCCCCCGCGGCGATTCCCGCCGCCACCGCCGGCCGAGCCGAGGAACTGGAACCGCTCGATCGTGACCTCCAGTTTCGAACGCTTCTTGCCGTCCGGCCCTTCCCACGAACTGTAGGTCAGGCGTCCCTCGATGAAAATGGGGGCGCCCTTGTTCAGGTACTTCTGGATGACCTCGGCCTGGCGGCCCCAGGCGGTGCAGCTGACAAAACAGGTGTCCTCGCGCTGCTGGCCGTCCTTGCTTGTCCACTTGCGATTGGTGGCGACACCGAGGTCGCAGACGGCCATCTGGGACGGCGTGTACCGCAGTTGCGGGTCGCGCGTGAGGTTGCCGATGAGGATGACTCGATTGAAGTCGGCCATGGCGGTCTCCTGGGTTCAGGGGTCACTGAGCGGCCGGCTGGTCGCCGCCCGCCGGGGCGGGTTCGGCCTGGGCGGTGTCGGCGGCGGGCTGGCCCTCCGCCTCCTCCGCGGCCTCCGGCGCCTCGGGTTCCGGCTCGGGCTCCGTCTCGCCCCGCGCCTCGATGAGCCGCTCGGCGACGTCCTCGCGGATGTCCTCGCCCAACTGGACCCGCATGTCGCGGATCTTGAAGTGGTCGGCCCGCAGGACGAGCAGCCGCACGACCTTCTCGGAGAGGCGGCAGGCGTGTTCGATCTCCCCGATGCCGTCGCCCTCGCGCATCGAGAAGAACGCCAACACGTACGTGCCGCGCTTGTGCTTGCCCACCGGGTACGCCAGTTTGCGTTCGTCCCATCGGGTGATGCCGATGATCTCGGCGCCCGCGCGGGTCAGCAGGTTATCGAGGTGCTTGGCCAGGTCGTCCCAGGCGGCGGCATCGCCGGTGTCGACCAGGAACATCGCCTCGTACAGCCTCAGATCGTCAGGGGTTGGCATGGTTGACAGGCCGGTCGGCCTCCTCCTTCTTCTGTTCGCTTTCGACGGCTTGATTGAACCGATTCATGGCGGCCTCGAGGCCGCGGCGGATCCAGGTTTCGGCGGCGTCGGCGGCGCGGGCGACGGCGTCATCGATAACCGGCCGCTCCCCCGCCGCGAACCGCGACAGGACGTAGTCGGCGCCCTCCTCGGCCGACGGCGGGGCACCGATACCCACCCGCAGGCGGGCGAACCGCTCGTGCCCCAGGTGACGCGCGATCGACGCAAGCCCCTTGTGCCCTCCCGCCGACCCCGACGGGCGAAGCCGGAGGCGCCCCACCTCCATCGCCATGTCGTCCAGGACGACCAGCAGGTCCCCCGGCTCGACTTTCCAGAAGTCCATCATCGCTCGGACCGACCGCCCCGACGCGTTCATGTACGTGACGGGGCGCGCCAGCGCAACCTTCTCGCCGGCGAGGCGCCCTTCCGCGAGGTGGGCCTCGAACTTCTCACGCCACCCGGAAAGGCCGGCGCGATCCGCCAGGACCTCCGCCACCCACCAGCCGACGTTGTGGCGGGTGTCGGCGTACTCGCGACCCGGGTTGCCCAGCCCGACGATGAGTTTCATTTACTCGGGGGCTTCCTCTTCCGGGGGAGCCTCGGCACCCTCTTCGAGTTCCTCCTCGCGGCCGATGACCTCGGGTTCCTCCATGGCCTCGACGGCGGCGGCGGCTTCCTCCGGCGGTTCCTCCTCGATGGTGGCCGGCGTCAGCGTCGCCACGACCGTCTCCGGGTCCGTCAGGACGGTCACCTCGTCGGGCGTCTCCAGGTCCGCCACGCTGATACTCTGGCTCATTTCGAGGTGCCCGACCGGGGCCAGGATCTCCTGTGGGATGTCGGCCGGCAGGCACTCGACCTCCAGCGACGCCAGTGTCTGCTGGAGGACGGCGTGCTCGACCTTCGGCTTGCCCTTGAGGGTGATGGGCACTTCGATCTCGATCGCCTCGTCCATGGCCACCCGGACGAAGTCGGCGTGGATGATCTCGTCGCCGAGCGAGTCGTGCTGCATGTCGCGCAGGAGGACGCTTTCCTTCTTGCGGCCGAGGCGCAGGTCGAACATGCGCGAATGGTGCCGCAGCGCCCGCTCGAACTCCTCGGCAGGCATCTGGACGGCCACGGGGTCCTCCCCGTGCCCGTAGATGACGGCGGGGATGAGGCCCTCGGCCCGGAGACGGCGGCAGGCCTTCGTCCCGCGCGCCTCGCGTTTGGTGACCTTGAGTTTTTCGGTCTCAGCCACGGATGGTCCTTTCCGTCAGTTCCGGCGCATCAGTTCCTCGGGGCGCCGCAGTTTCTTCAGGAACAGTTCGCTGATGGATTCGTGTCTGTGGATGCGCACGATGGCGTCGCCGAGCAGTTCCGCCAGGCTCAGCACCTTGATGAGGTCGCACCCCGCCGCCTCGTCCGAGAGGGGCACCGTGTCGGTCACCGTGATGCGCGTGATGGGCATCGCCGCCAGCCGCTCGACGGCACCGGGCACGAACATCGGGTGCGTGGCGGCGACGTAGATGTCGCGGGCGCCGCGGTCCTTCAGGAGGGTGGCCGCCTTGCAGATGGTGCCGCCGCTGGAGATCATGTCGTCGATGATCAGGACGTTGCGTCCCTCGACGGTGCCGATGAGGGCCCCCGCCCGGACCTCCGTGCCGCTGATGCGTTCCTTGTCGATGATGGCCAGTTTGCCGCGCAGCAACTCGGAGTAGACGCGGGCCTCCTTCACGTTGCCGACGTCCGGGCTGACGACCGTCAGGTCCTCCAGGCCCAGCCCCGCGTAGTACTCGCCGAAGACGGGTTCCGGCAGCATGTGGTCGACGGGGATGTCGAAGAACCCCTGAATCTGGTAGGCGTGCAGATGGACGGCCAGGACACGGTCGGCGCCGGCCTCCTCGATCATGTTGGCGACGAGTTTGGCGCTGATGGGCACGCGGCCCTCGTCCTTGCGGTCCTGCCGCGCGTAACCGTAATACGGGATGACGGCCGTGATCCGCTCCGCGCTGGCGCGCTGGGCGGCGTCGATGAAGAGAAGGAGTTCCATCAGGGTGTCGTTCTGCGGCCGGCAGGTGGGCTGGATGATGAACACGTCCTGGCCGCGGATGTCCTCGTTGATCTTGATGAACGATTCGCCGTCCGGAAACACGGTGTGCGGGGCGTCGCCGAGGGGTTTGCCGATGTGCTTCGCGATGGCCTCGGCGAGCGGACGGTTCGCGCTGCCGCTGAACACCTTCATCTGGTCCATCCCTCGGCCTCCCCGGGTTCGGGTTCCAGGTTCGCCGACGCCGCCGCCGGCGGCGTCACCTCCGCGCCGTCTTCGAGCCGTGTGCCGGCCGGCAGGTGGGCCAGCGGGCCGACGCGGCAGTCGGACCCGATCGTCGCGGGGCCGCGGATGACCGTGCACGGGCCGATGACGGTGTCGCCGCCGATCGCGACGCCGGAGTCGATCGTCGTGGTGGCGGGATCCTCGATCGTCACGCCCGCCGCCATGTGGGTCTCCAGGATGCGACGCTGCGCCAGGCCGCGCACCCGCGCCAGGTCCGCCCGGCTGTTGACGGCCTCGCACTCGGACGGCTCGGCCGCCGGGACGGCAATCGCCTTGTTCCCCGCGTGGATGAGCAGCCCGACCGCATCGGTCAGGTAGTACTCGCCCTTGACGTTATCGTTGGTGATGAGCGGCAACACCTCCCGCAGGTCCGGCCAGCGGAAACAGTAATACGCCGGGTTCACTTCCTTGATGGCGGCCTGCCCGGGGGTGGCGTCGCGGGCCTCGACGATGCCCTGCAGGTTCCCGCCGGCGTCGCGGACGATGCGGCCGAACCACTTCGGGTCCTCCAGGATGGCCGTGATCAGCGTCACCGCCGCCTGCTCGTCGCGGTGCGTGTCGACGAGGGTCCGCAAGGTCTCCGGCCGGATGAGCGGGGCGTCGCCCATCAGGACCACGAGGTCGCCCGCGAACCCCTCGAGGGCGTTCTCGGCCGCCATGACGGCGTGGCCGGTGCCCTGCTGCGGCTTCTGGACGACCCACGTGATGCCGGCGGCGTCGGCGTAGGCCTCCTGCACCTGGCCGGGCACCTCGCCGACGACGACGACCTGCTCGTCGATGCCGGCCTGGCGGCAGGCTTCGAGCACCCACGTCAGGATCTGTTTGCCGCAGATCTCGTGCAGCACCTTGGAGCGGCGGCTCTTCAGGCGCGTGCTCTTGCCGGCCGCCAGGATGAGCGCTTTGACGTTGCGTTCGGCCACGGGGTCGGTTCCCTCGCTTGTCATTCTGAGGAGGCCGCAAGGCCGACGAAGAATCTCGCCTTGTCACCTTTCGCACGGCGAGATTCTTCGGCCTCGCAAGCGGGGCCTCAGAATGACATCTTCACTTCAGTAGGCTCAATAAATCACAGGTCGCCACGCCTTTGGGCGTTGCCGCTGTTGTCGTTGTTGCCTTTACTCGGTCACCCAGTCACTCAGTGACTCAGTGACTCAGTTACTTGCCGTTCCTGGCTACCCGGCCAGGACTTGAACCTGGAATACGAGGACCAAAACCTCGTGTGTTACCAATTACACCACCGGGTAGCGCCATCGATTCTCGATTTCGGATTCCGGATTTCGGATTGGCCAGTGCATCGCCAGGGCCTGATTAAACGCCACCTGCCAACCCGAAATCCGAATTCCGAAATCCGAAATCATCGGCAGATGGCCCCGGTCGTCGCGCTCGTCACCATGCGTGCGTACCGGCCCAGGTAGCCGTAATCGATCTTCGGGGCGGGCTTCTCCCAGTCCGCCTGCCGCCTGGCGAGTTCCGCCTCGTCCACCTCCAGATCGAGGCGGCGGTCGTCGATGTTCATGGTGATCCGGTCGCCTTCCTTGACCACGCCGATGGGCCCGCCGGCGGCGGCTTCCGGACTCACGTGGCCGATGCACGGCCCGGCCGTCCCGCCCGAGAACCGCCCGTCGGTCACCAGGGCCACCTTGTCGCCGAGGCCGAGGCCCTTGATGGCGGCGGTGGCGGTCAGCATCTCGCGCATGCCCGGGCCGCCCGCGGGTCCCTCGTAGCGGATGACCACGAAGTCGCCCGCCTGAATTCTACCATCCATGACGGCCTCGTTACAGGCCTCCTCGGTGTCGAAGACGCGGGCCGTGCCGGTGAACGTCCGCATCGAGTCGGGCACGGCGCTCTGCTTGATGACGGCGCCCTCCGGGGCAAGGCTGCCGCGAAGAATCGCGATCCCGCCCTGGGCGTGGTACGGGTTGTCCATCGGCCGGAGCAGGTCGTCGCTGTAGACGGAGGCGGCGTCGGCGATCTCGTACGTCGAGGCGCCGCTCGTGGTCGGGCCATCGTTCAGTACCTCGCGGATGCGTTTGAGCACGGCCGGGATGCCGCCCGCCCGGTCGAGGTCCTCCATCATCATGTCGCCCGCGGGACGGAAGTTGGCAATGTGCGGCGTGCGTCGGCTGACCTCGTCGAACACTTCGAGCGGCAGGTCGAGCCCCGCCTCGTGCGCGATGGCCGGAATGTGCAGCACCGTGTTCGTCGACCCGCCGAGGGCCATGTCGACCGCGATGCCGTTGGCGACGGCGTCGGCGGTCATGACCGTCCGCGTCGTGAGGCCCTGCCGCACGAGATCCACCACCCGTTTGCCGCTCTCGTAAGCGATGCGGTCCTTCTTGGCGGACGCGCAGAGGGCGGCGGCACAGCCGGGCAGGCTCATGCCCATCGCCTCCGTGACGCACGCCATCGTGTTGGCGGTGAAGAGGCCCTGGCACGACCCGCCGCCGGGGCACGCCTCCAGTTCGAGGTTCTTCAGGTCCGCCTCGGAGATCTGGCCGGCCTTGTACCGCCCGACGGCCTCGAACGTGTCGTGCACGAGGTCGAGCCGCTCCATCTTGTAGCACCCCGAGTGCATCGGGCCGGCGGTGACGGCAATGGCGGGCACGTCGAGCCGGGCGGCGGCCATCAGCATGCCGGGCGTGATCTTGTCGCAGTTCGTCAGCAGCACCAGGCCGTCCAGCCGATGGGCCCGGGTGATCGTCTCGACCATATCGCAGATGAGTTCGCGGCTGGGGAGGCTGTAGTGCATTCCCTCGTGGCCCATGGCGACGCCGTCGCAGATGCCGGGCACGCTGAACAGCCACGCCACGCCCCCGCCCGCGAAGATGCCGTGCTCGATCTTCCGCTCCAGCCGCCGCATGTGCGCGTGGCCGGGAATCAGGTCCGTGAAACTCGACACCAGGCCGATGAACGGCTTCTCCATCTCCTCCGGCGTGACGGTGCCGGTGGCGTACATCAGCGCCCGGGCCGGCATGCCGGTGAGCGGTTCGTTGAACCAGTCGGATTTCAGGTGGTTGGCCATGACGACCTCGTGCGGAGTCCAAAGTCCAAAGTCGAACGGCAGTCCAATGTCCACTCCGATAGCGCCCACATCGGTACGGACGTCAAGTGTCCCTGCAGCGCAGCCTCGTCCTCGCGTTCAGGTTTCTGCGTCTCGCGCAGCCCACGGGTGAGTTGCGCGGCCAGTGTCGGGCGTTTCCGGGGCTTGGACTCGGCGGCCGCGTCGCCGGAGCCCCACGTCCGCCGGAGCGTCACGAATCCGGCCGTTGAATCTGCAATCTCGAATCCGAGATTTCAGATGTCGGCCGTGGGGCCCGGATCGCCGTCCGGGCCCGCCGTCGGCGGAACTCCTACCCCATGGGAAACGCGTCTCCCATCAGAGCGGGCAGTATACCCCCCTCCCGCGGGCATGTCAACGTCGAACCTGGCGTTTCGGCGCGCCAGTGACGCCTGCGGTCTTGTCGAAAGTCGGCAGCCTCGACCCACACGGAGCGGCCTGTGGTCGCCGGCCCGCCAGGCTTCGGGCGTCGGGTGAGGCCGACGGTGACGCGACTCTCTCTCCAGGGGCTTGCGGGGGCGATTCCGGAACAGCGCAGCGGGTCGGAGCCTGGCCCGAGTGACGTCGGGGGCACCCGGCGGGTTGGTGTGGCCCGGTTGGCTTGCCCAACGGGGTTGGTCGGCTCTCCCGGCCGGGCACCACATGGCGGGGTCAAGCGGCGCGCCGTGATCGATACTCTGAGAAAACGCCTTGGCGCGCACCCCCCGAAAATGCGCTTTTTCCGACCCCGAATCGCCGATTCTGTCCCGTGTGGGACGATTGGGGGCCGGAATGTTAAAATGGGTAAGGCGAAACGTACCCCTTTTTTCCACTTTTT
>CAZNYC010000046.1:0-27492 GCA_964577175.1 uncultured Anaerolineales bacterium | reverse complement strand
GCACCCCGAGTGGCTCTACGTCAGCGAGAAGGGCAAGCACGTCAACTACAACGGCCAGGTGCACACCTGCGTCAGCGGAGGGTATCAGCAGGAATACATGTTCAAGATCCTGGCCGAGGCCGTCGACCGCTACCCGCTCGACGGCGTCTTCTTCAACATGATCGGCTACCGGCGGAGCGACTACAGCGGCAACTACCACGGCATCTGCCAGTGCGAGAACTGCAAACGCCGCTTCAAGGCGTACAGCGGCATGGACCTGCCCGCCACGCGGTCGGACAGTCCCGCCTACCGCAAGTACACGGAGTTCACCCGCTGGATGTCCGACCGCCAGTTCCAACGCGTCCAGGCGTTCCTGAAGGAGAAGCGGCCGG
This sequence comes from uncultured Anaerolineales bacterium, assembly GCA_964577175.1. Classification (GTDB taxonomy): domain Bacteria; phylum Planctomycetota; class Phycisphaerae; order FEN-1346; family FEN-1346; genus BS750m-G62. Next base: position 27,121 of record CAZNYC010000046.1, on the reverse strand, counting down.
ACCTGGCCATCTGCACCTACACCTCCACGGGCGTCGACGTCATCCGGAAGGAGTCGAACCGCGCCCTCGGCCGGGGCACGTATCACGATACCGACAAGGCCAAGCGGACGCTGCTGACGTGCGGCCGGCGGCAACTGGCCAACTGCGCGGTCCACTTCATGGCCATCCCGTGGCGGCACGCAGCCGTCTCGCCGCAGTTGACGGCCCGGCGCCTGTGGCAGCACATGGCGGCCGGGGCGTGGCTCGACTTCTACTGCATCGGCCCGCTCCAGCGGCAGGAGGACCGGACCGGCCTGGACCTGGCGCGCGGCATCTACCGGTTCCACAAGGCGAACGCGCACTGGCTCGTCCCGACCCGGCCGGGGGGCGAGGTCGGACTCATCCGCCGCGGCGGCGAGGCGTACGACGGCCTCTTCCGCATCCTCGCCGAGAACCACGTCGCGTTTGAACTCACCCAAATCGATCCGGCGATGCTGGAGCGCTTCCGCCTGGTCGTCGTCCCGGACGCCGGCGGCCTGAACAAGGGCGAGGCCGCCGCCCTGGACGCCTACGTCGAGGCGGGCGGACGGCTGCTCCTGGCGGGCCGGCCGCCGAAGGACCTCGAATGCCTCGGCAAGGTCCGGCACACCGAGACGCGCAAGGTCACGAAGGGCGGGTACGTCCGCATCCGCCCGGAGGACAAGCGGCGCCTCGGCCGGCCCGTCCTCGACAAACTCGACCTCGTCTTCCTGCGGGGCGAGTTCCACGTCTGCGAGGCCGGCGAGGGCACCGAGGGCCTCCTCCGCCTCATCCCACCGGACATGTTCGGACCGCCGGAGAAATGCTACTATCGGCATGTCTCGGACCATCCCGCCCTGCTCCATCACCGCCACGGGAAGGGCACGGCCGCGTGCTTCACGTTCGACATCGGCCGGCACTACGCCGAGCAGGCCCACGCGGGGCATGCCGCCCTCGTCATGGGCGCCGTCGACGGCGTGCTGGCCCTTGACCGCCGCGTCCAGGTCGACGCCTCGCCGCTGGTGGAGATCAACCACCGGGCCGGCGAGAACGGGCGGTTCGAATGGATCAGCCTCTACAACCACTCCGGGCACCGCGGCAACGCCATCCACGCCCCCCTGCCGATGACGGGCCTGAAGGTTTCGTTTGCCCCCCGCGCGGCGGTGCATGCGGTCCGCCTCCTGAAGGCCGGCGCGGAACTGGAGCCTGAGCGGGACGGGGACGGCCGCCTCCTGGTAACCGTCCCGCGCCTGGACCATTATGAGGTCCTGCTCGTCCAGTACGCCGACGAGCGGCGGTAGGGGCGGCCTCCCGCATCGGTCGGTTCTCTTGCAACGCGTCGGCCTTGGGGGCACAATGGCGGCGAGCAGCGAGCGGCGAGCACGAACGATGTCATTCTGAGGAGCCCGCAGGGGCGACGAAGAATCTCGCCGTGCGAACCACACACAGGCAACGACCAAGGCGAGGTTCTTCGGGCCTTACGGCCCTCAGAATAACAGCGCTGTACATTCGTCCCAGAAAGGCCCCTGATGCTCGACCTCGACACCATCCGCAGCCGGACCGACGAAGTCCGCGCGGGCTGCGCCAACCGCCGCATCGACGCCGACGTCGACGCCGTCCTCCGCCTGGCCGACGAGCGCAGCGACCTCATCCAGGAAACCGAACGGATGCGGGCCCGGCGGAACGAACTCTCCGGCCAGATTCCGAAGGCGTCGGAGGCCGACCGCCCCGCCCTCGTCGAGGAGGCCCAGCGCCTCAAGGCCGACGTCGCCGAGAAGGAGCAGGCCCTTGCCCAGGTCGAGGAGCACCTCCGCGCCGAGCAGGCCAGGATTCCCAACCTGACGCACCCGGACGCCCCCGTCGGCGAGGACGAGTCCGCCAACCGCCAGGTCCGCCGGTGGGGCGAGATTCCCGAATTCGACTTCGAGCCGAAAGACCACGTCGCCCTCGGCGAGGCGCTCGACCTGCTGGACTTCGATTCCGCCACCAAGGTCACCGGCTCGAACTTCTACTTCCTGAAGAACGAGGCGGTGCTGCTCGACCTGGCGCTCCAGCGCTTTGCCCTGGAGGTGCTGCGCGATAAGGGCTTCGCGCTGTACGCCACGCCGGACCTGGCGCGGATGGAGGTGCTCGAGGGCACCGGCTTCAATCCGCGCGGCGAAGAATCGCAGATCTACCGCATCGACGGCCAGGACCTCGGCCTCATCGCGACGGCCGAGATCACCCTCGGCGGCATCCTGAAGGACGAGATCCTGCCCGCCGGCGACTTGCCGCTGCGCTACGGCGGCCTCAGCCACTGTTTCCGCGTCGAGTCCGGCGCCTACGGCCGGGCCGGCCGGGGGCTGTACCGCGTCCACCAGTTCACGAAGGTGGAGATGTTCGCCTTCACGCTGCCCGAGCAGTCCGACGCGATGCACGAGGAGATGCTCGCCATCGAAGAGGAGATCTACCAGCGCCTCGGCCTGCCGTACCGCGTCGTCGACATCTGTACGGGCGACCTGGGCGGCCCGGCGTACCGCAAGTTCGACCTGGAGGCCTGGATGCCCGGCCGGGGCGAGGGCGGCGCGTGGGGCGAAATCACCTCCACCTCCAACTGCACCGACTACCAGGCCCGGCGCCTCGCCATCCGCTTCCGACGCGAGCAGGGCGCCAAGCCCGAACTCGTCCACACGCTGAACGGCACCGCCGTCGCCGTCAGCCGGACGCTCCTGGCGATCCTGGAGAACGGGCAGCAGGCAGACGGCTCGGTCGTCGTGCCGGAGGCGCTGCGGCCGCTGTGCGGGCTGGAGCGGATCGGCCCGCACAAGTCCCCGGCGTCCTGACCGCGCGTATCGATTCATCCGCCCGCCCCATTGCCCCCCGCGTCTTCGGCCCCGTAGAATGGGGTGGAGCCGCCCCCCTTCCATCCGCGCAACGTGCCACCTGGCGGTGGCATGACAGACGGGCCGGCGGCAGGCCCGGCCCCGGAGGCCGCGATGCTCCAGTTCGGTGAACTCCTGACGCTCGGTCTCTCTCTCGTGGCAGGCGTGTACGTGGTCCTGCACTACCGACCGATCCGCGGTGTCCGGGGGCTCTGGCCGCTCGTGCTTCCCTTCCTGCTGGTCGTCCTGGCCTTTCTTGCCACGGTGCTCGAAGGCATACCCGGCAGCAACGAAGCGCAGATCATCTTCTGGGAACAGAGCCCGCTCGCCGTTCGGCAGGGCGGCTGGCCGAGTGCCCTGCTGAACCTCGTGGAGCACCTGGCCTACACCGGGGCCGCCGTCAGCCTGGCCGTCATCCTTTGGCGACAACGGCGAGACGAGGGGGCGCCCCCCTCATGATCCCTGAGGCCGCCATCATCGCCATCGACGCCGCCGGCGCTTCCGCCGCGATTCTCGCCCTGGCCGGCCTCCTTGTCGGGCGCGGCCGGATGGCGGGAGCGGCGCGCGGCCTGCTGATCGGCCTGGTCGGCCTCACCCTCGCATGGGAGACCGGAAACCTCCTGGAATGGACGGGCGTCCTTCCCCAGGCCGACATCGCCGAGGACTTCCTGAACCCGCTCGTCCCCATCCTGTGGCTGTTTCTGTTCATCATCGCGCCGGAACAGCAGGCCCGGATCCACCTTCGGCGGGCAGTGGAACGCTTCCGGGCCCTGCACCACCTGGCGGTGGATCTCGTCACGACGACCGACACCCAGGCCATCATGGACGAGGTGGTGTCGGAAGCCGCCCGGCTGCTGGACTTCCCCCTGGTGGCGATTCTGACACCCGACGAGCCCGGCGGACCGCTTGCGGTTCGCGCGTCGTTGGGCCTGAGCGAAGACACCCGCCGGACCCTCAGCCTGGAACCCGGCCGCAACCTCTCGGTTCAGGCGCTGAACCGGGGCCTGCCCGCCCAGATTTCCGCGGACGAGGAACCGCTTCCCGAGGAAACGGCGGACCTGATGCGCCAGCACGGCCTGACCAACGCCATTGCCGTCCCCCTGAAAGGCGAGGGCCGCCCCCTCGGAACGCTCGCTGCCGGCCGGGCCGGCTACCGGCGGTTCGACGACGCCGAAATCCGGTTCCTCCAGACCCTGTGCGCCTATGCCGCCGGCGCCATCCAGAACGCGCGGCTCCTGGCCCGCGTGACCGAGAGCGAGGCCAAGTACCGCGCCATCGTCGAGAACGCCCGCGCCGCCATCATCGTCGTCGACGCCTACCGCCACGTCCTGTTCTGGAATCGCGGGGCCGAACGCCTCTTCGGCTGGAAGGCCGAAGAGGTCGAAGGGCACCACGTCGAGTTCATCTACCCGCCCGACCGCCGGGCCGAAGTCGTCAGCCACATCCTGCCGGAACTCCAGCGGCAGCGCGCCTGGGCCGGCGAGTTCCCCTGCATCCGCAAGAACGGGGAAACGTTCACGGCGTTCCTGAACCTCTCGCGTGTCTTCGACGCCGCCGGCTCGGTCATCTGCACGCTCGGCATTCTGAGCGACGTGACCGAGCGCGTCCGCCTGCGCGAGCAACTCGTCCAGGCCCAGAAGATGGAGACGCTCGGCACGCTGGCGGGCGGCATCGCCCACGACTTCAACAACCTGCTGTCGGCCATTCTGGGCGCCACTGGCCTGCTCCGCACCCGCCTGCCGGAGGACTCCGAGGATCTCGACAACGTCCGCGGCATCGAGAAGGCCGCACGCCGAGGCGCCGACCTCGTCGAGCAACTCATGAATCTCAGCCGCCGCGAGCCCGCCCGCAACGAACCCGTGGACCTGAACCAGGTCGTCCGCGAGACCGTCGACCTTCTTCGCCGCACGTTCCCCGGCGGCATCGAGATCGTCACCCATCTCGACCCGCACCTCCGCCACGTCGCGGGCGACCCGGGGCAGTTGCAACAGGTCCTCATGAATCTGGGCATCAATGCCCGCGAGGCCATGGGCGAGCACGGCACCCTGACACTCACGACCGAGAACCTCCGCTCCCACAACGGCAGCCCGTTCGACGACGCCGGCGGCCCCGCCGTCGCCCTCACCGTCGCCGACACCGGCTGCGGCATCCCCGCCCGCGACCAGCACCGCGTCTTCGAACCGTTCGTTACCACCAAGGGCGACGCGGGCGGCACGGGGCTGGGGCTCTCCACCGCCTACGCCGTCGTGAACGGGCACGGCGGTCACATCGATCTTCAGAGCGCCCCCGGCCGCGGCGCCACGTTTCGCATCATCCTGCCGGCGGCGTGAAGCCACAGCCGGCGAACGGCGGGGGGCGCGCTCCGCCGCGCTTCCGGCGCTTCGCGAAACTCCTCTGGACATCCCACCCCGCCCGGCGTACAAAGGCGGGCGCCGTCCCAACCGCGGATTCCGGCAGGCGGACACCCATGGCCAAACGCTCCAAAAAGAAAGACGACGCCAAGCGCCTCAGCGACTTCCTCAAGCACAAGGGCCGCGCCGAACCCCTGCCCGTCTACGTCCTCCGCGGCACGGACCCGTACCTGATGGGCAAGGCCCGCGCCACCGTCCGCCGGCGGACCATCGGCGACGCCGACCCGGGCCTGGCGCTGGCGGAGTTCGACGGCGGCGAGGCCGAGGCCGCCGACGTCCTCGACGCGCTCCGCACCCTGCCGCTGCTCGCCGACCGCCGGCTCGTCCTCGTCCGTGACGCCGAGGCGTTCCTGAATGCGGACACCCGGCCGCTGCTGGAGAAATACCTCGACGAGCCCTCCGCCGCCGGCGTGCTGTGCCTGGAGGTCGGCTCGTGGAACCCGTCCACCCGGCTCGCGAAGAAGGTGGCCGAGGTCGGCCTCGTCGTCGCCTGCGAGGCCGACAAACCGAACAAGATCCCCGGCTGGCTCCAGGGCGAGGCCAAGCGACAGTACGGCAAGGCGCTTACCTTCGAGGCCGCCCGCATGCTCCAGGAGTTCCTCGGCGACGACTTCGCCGCCCTCACCCACGCCCTGGACGCCTTGGCCCTCTATGTGGGCGACGCCGACCTGATCGAAGCGACGCACGTCGACGCGCTGGTGGCGCGCGGCCATCACGAACGGGTGTGGGACCTCTGCGACGCCGTCGCCGAGGGACGGGTGGCGCGGGCCCTGGAACTCCTCGACGTCTTCTGGACCGAGGGGATGGCGGCCCCGCAGATCGTCGGGCTGCTCCGGCCGACGTACCGGCAACTGATCCGCGTCCGCGCCTTGGCCGAGCAGATGGGCGTCGAGGCCGCCATGGACCGTGCCGGGGTTCACCGGGCGGCGTTCGACCGCATCCGCCGGGCCGTCGACCGCTTCTCCGCCGACGACCTTGCCGACGCGTACCAGGCCCTCGTCGACGCCGACCTGGCAGCCAAGACCCGTCCCGACGACCGGATGACCATGGAGACGCTGATCCACCGCCTCTCGCATCCGCACGAGACGCGCGGCCTGACGGTGCACGAGGCGGCGGGGCGATGATCGCGCCATTCGAGCCGGCCGCGGCAGCGGCCGGTCATCGGCGATCGGCCGTGGCACACGTCACGGAGGACGCGGATACCCCGCCGCTTCCGCGGCGGGTTCGAACAGCACAAACCAGGCACGCCCGAAAGGGGGCGCGCCGAGGTCCTGTTGCCCATTCGCGCGACATCATGCCTACCTCCGAAACCCAACCCGTCGCCGTCCAGATCGGGGCCGGCAACATCGGCCGCGGCTTCATGGCCGAACTCTTCCAGCGCGGCGGGTACCGCGTCACCTTCATCGACGTCGACCCGGCGGTGCTCGGCGCCCTCGCCGACCGCGGCGCCTACGACATCCATCACATCACCAATGAGGGCGAAGAGGTCGTCCGCATCACGGACGTCGGCGGCATCGATGCCCGCGACGCCGACATCTGCGCCGAGGCCATCGCCGGCTGCGACGTGGTGGCGACGGCGGTCGGCGTCCGCCTCCTGGAGGCCGTCGCCCCGACGCTGGGGGCCGGCCTCCTCTACCGCCTCAGCGGTGCCAACACCCCGCACTTGAACGTCATCACGTGCGAGAACCTCCTGGGCGCCGGGCGGCATCTCCGGGATCTCGTGTGGCGGGAAATCGAGAATTCCGCCGGGCCCATCGCGCCCCCTCGTGCGGCCTTCGAGGACCGCATCGGATTCGTCGAGGCCGTCGTCAGCCGCATGGTCCCCGTCGTGCCGGAGGACGTCCGCCGCCGCGACCCCCTGTGGATCGCGTGCGAACCGTACGCCCGCCTGCCGGTGGACGCGACGGCCATCCGCGGCAAAGTCCCCCACTTGGCGGGCCTCGAACCCGTCGAGCCGATCGCGGCGTACCAGCAGCGGAAACTCGCCACCCACAACATGAGCCATGCCGCCTGCGCCTACCTCGGCTGCCGGGCCGGCCACCGGTTCATCTGGGAAGCGATGGAGGACCCGGCGGTCACCGACACGGTCCGCGCCGCCATGGATGAAACCGGCCGCGCCCTCGTCGCGCGGTACGGTTTTGATCCCGCCGACCAGCGGGCCCACGAGGCCGACCTGCGGGACCGGTACCGGAACCGGGCCCTCGGCGACCAGGTCACCCGCGTGGCCGCCGACCCCCTCCGCAAACTCGGCCCCGATGACCGCCTCATCGGCTCGGCCCGGCTGTGTTTGGAGGAGGGCGTCGACCCCGCGGCCGTCCTCTGCGCCGTCCGGGCGGCGCTCGAATACGATCATCCGGACGACGCCTCGGCCGTCCGGCTCCAGGAGATGCTGGCGGAGCGCGGCCGGACGGCCGTCCTGCACGAGGTGTGCGGTCTCGAGGCCGGCGACCCGCTCCTGGCCCGTCTCGTGGAACCCGACGCCGCCGGCGAGGGCTGACGATGGACCTCGCGATCCTCCATCCCGTGCCCGACGCCGCTCACGCCGCCCGCGCCTACCGCGACGAGGCGGCCCTGCTGGGCGCCTACCTCCACCGCGACGGCCACACCGTGGGCCTGGCGGTCCGGACACCGGGGCAATCGGATGCCTTGGCCGCAGAGATGGCCGACGCCCGCCCGGACCTCGTCCTGATGTACGCCGAAGGGCTGTCGGCCGATGCCGCCGTCCGGGCCGCCGGGACCGTCGCCTCGTCCCTCGGGGCGCCGGTGGTGGTCTTCGGCCCGTATGCCCGCCGGTGCCCGGACGCCTGCCTCAGTCTGCCGGGCGCCGAAGCCGTGGCCGTCGCCGACGGGCCGCGAACCGTCCCGGCGTACCTGGCGGGGCGGGACGCGCGGGTGGACTCCATCCGGTCGCCCGGCATGTGGGTGACGTGCGAGACGGGCGTGATGCGGAACGCGGCCCCGCCGCCGCCGACGTCGCTCGGGGAAGAGCCCCTGCCGCTCCGCGGCCTGTACGACTCGGAGCAGACGCTGGACGCGGCGGGCTATGCGCCGATCGTGGCAGCCCGCGGCGGGGAGGAGGCCGCGGCGTCCCCCGCCCCCGCCGAAGCGGCCGCGATGCCCATGCCGTCCGGCGGACCGGCACCCTGGCCCCTGCTCCATCGGCCGCTGGATGCGATCCTCCAGGAGATGCGCGAAGTGGCCGACGCCCAACTCGACCTCGGCGGCTGGCGCATCGGCAACACCCGGTGGGCCGCCGACGCCGACTGGCTCGCAGGGTTCGCCGGTCGGTACCCGCGGCAGGTCCGCCTCCCCTTCCGCACCACGCTCCACGCCGGCGACGTGACGGCCGAGACGGCCGGCCTCCTCGCCCGTGCCGGCGCCGACGAGGTCACCCTGCCCCTGGGCAGCGCCTCGCACCTCATCCGGACCGAGGCACTCGGTATGGACGTGTCGTCTGAGGAAGTGGCGGCGGCCGTGGCGTATCTGAGGGAGGCGGCGATCCGGGCCGCCGTCCGCGTGGACGTGGGCGCCCCGTACGAAACGCCCGTCACGCTGGATGAAACGGTGACGCTGCTCCGTGAGATCGATCCGGACCGCGTCGTGGCCCGGCTCCACTGGCCGGAGCCGGGGACGCCCGCGGACACCGTCGCGCGGGAACACGGCTGGCTGGCGCCGGACCCGTCGGCGGCGTACCTGGCGGGGCAGCCGGCCGTCCGGCCGCCGTCGCTTTCGGTCGAGGCGATTCTCGAGGCCCGCGACCTGTTGCCGTACCGCGTCCTCCGGCCGCGTACCGTCCCCTTGCTTCGGCTGTCGCGGCGTGTGAAGATTCCGTGGAAGGGCACGGCCTGGGCGCACGTGGTCCGGCCGCTGCTTGCCCCGCCCGTCCGGAAAGGCTGACGTGACGCTTCCGCCCCCGCTTACGCCATCTGAGAAGAAGACCCGCCTGGTGCGGGCCTACCTGGGCCGGCACCCGGTCTGGTGCGCCTGGCAGGTGACGTACCGGTGCAACTTCCGATGCCGCATCTGCTCGTACTGGAAGGAGCCGCACTCGGCGGCGGAGGAACTGGCGCCGGCGGACTTCACCCGCGGGGCCCGGAACCTGGCCCGCAACGGGTCCATGCTCATCAACCTGGCGGGCGGCGAACCGATGCTGCGGCAGGATCTGGGGGAGGTCGTCGCGGCGCTGGCCCGCTGGCACTTCCCCCTGCTGACGACCAACGGCTGGCGCATCCCCCCCGACCGGGCACGCCGCCTGTGGGACGCCGGCCTGTGGGGCGTCAGCGTCTCCATCGATTATTCGGACGCCGGCCGGCACGACGCCCAGCGCGGCGTCGACGGCGCGTGGCGCGAAGCCGTCCGGGCCGTCGAGACCTTCCGCGACACCCGCACCGCCGACCATCAGCGCGTCAACGTCATGGCGGTCCTGACGGCCGACAACCAGGGCGACCTGGAAGGCGTGGTCCGCCTGGCCCAGGACCTCGGCGCCAACGTCATGGTCCAGCCCTACGGCGTGCTGAAGACAGGCGACGCCTCGCACCGCCCCCGACCGCCCGTGTCGGACGCCCTGCTCGACCTGCACCGGCGGTACCCGGCGTTTCTCTCGAACCCGTACTTCCTCGGACGATTCGACGAGGCCCTGGACGGCGGCGCGGCGGGATGCCGGGCCGGACGCGCCACCTTCAACATCGACCAGGAAGGACTCGTGGCCAAGTGCGTGGAGGACCGCCGCCGGCCCGTCGGGTCGGTCATCGACACGCCAATGCCCGTGCTGGAGGCGCGGCTGCGCCAGCGGTGGCGAACCAACCGGTGCCGGGCGTGCTGGTACAACTGCCGCGGTGAGGTGGAGGCGCTGTATTCGGCGCGCGGCCTCGCGACGGCCCTGCCCCTGCTCCTGGCCGACGCGACGCCCCGCCGCTCATCGTAAACTCACGCGAAGACACAACGCCAAAGACGGTTCCTCACGCCAAGGTGCCAAGAGCCTATCCGAATAATCCCTCGTCGGCCCGAGGCCGAGCGAGGCGGCCGCAGGCAAGGAGGGCGAAGCAGGCAACCCGTCTCCGGGTTGGCGATGCAGCCCGACGCCGGCTGCGGTCGCCGCAGCCGGCCGAAGCCAGAGGGTGATTCGGATTGGCTCTAAGCCGACGGCCTACTTTCCCAAGGCCGCGCGGATGGTTTTGGCCTGCTCGGCCATCTCGGCGGCCTCGCCGGCACGGTCGGCCTGGCGGAGGAGGTCGGCGTAGCCCTCGTACGCTTCGGCTCGGGCATCGTCGTTGCGGCCGAGGCCGCCCTCCCCCATCCGGATGGCCTGCTTGTAGTAGTTCTCCGCCGGTTCGTCCTTCTTCTGGGCCTTGCAGGCATCGGCCAGGTGGACGAGCGACCGGATGATGACCGGCCGGTTCCATCCGAGTTTCATCCGCCGGATGGAGAGACACTCGCGAAACGCCTTTTCGGCCTCAGCCGCCTGACCACGGGCCAGGAGGACCGTGCCGACCGTTTCCAGGCTCTTGGCATACCAGCGGTTGTTCTCCCCGTACTGCTCCTTCCGCAGGGCGAGGGCTTCGCGGGCGGCGGATTCGGCGGGGTCGAGGCGGCCCTGGTCGCGATGGAGTTCCGCCAGGTTGTCCAGGACGATCGCCCGCAGCCGCTCGCTGGTCCGGTCGTCGCCCTTGCAGATGGTCAGGGCCCGCTCGAGCAGCGGCTTCGCCTTCTTGGGCTGATCCGTGTCCATGTACAGGCCGGCGAGATTGTTGAGCGCGTCGGCCACATTGATATGGTCGGGGCCGAGGACGGTCTCGCGGGCCTCCAGAAGGCGCTTGGCCGGCCCGATGGCCTCGGCGTATTCGCCCTGCATGGCGTAGACCTGGACCAGCCGCCCGAGCGTCACCGCCAGGCGGTTGCCCTCCTTGCCGAACGCCTCGGCGACCTTGACGGCGGCGACGAGTTCGGCCTCGGCTCGGGCGAAGTCGCGGCTGCGGAAGGCGCGTTCGGAAGTGACGATATGGGCCCGCCATTCCTCTGTGGCGTCGCCGGCGGCCGAGGCGGAGCCCGCTTCACCGGCCGGCGGCTTTTCGGCGGCGGGCGTCTCGGCCGCGCCTCCCGCCGGCGCCCCGCCGACCGCGGGTACCGCGGTCATCAACAGCGCCACGCCCAATGCCACCATCCACGTCACGAGACGGCTGTGATCTCGGGTCATCGCCTGGCCTCCCTTTGCCGCACCGGAACTTCCCGCCGCAAGCATAGCCTAAACCCGCCGGGGACGCAACGGTATGGCCGCAGGGGCCGGGCACCGCGCCGGTGCCGCCGACTTCCCTCTCACCCGCCGCCGTGATGCGTCTGACCCGGAAATCGTGCGTGGTTCGGCCCGCCCGCCCGAGTACCGGGTGAAGACGCCATCCACGCACATCTTATTCGGAGGGCCAGCCATGCACGCGGGCGAACACGGCGGGACGGGCCGGCGGACCAGCCGGCGCGGGTTTCTGAAATCCTCGGCCGTCGCGGCCACGGGCCTCATGGCGGCTCCCCTTATTCTGAAGGGCGCCGAGGACGCGGCGGCGCCGCTGAACGTCGCCCTCATCGGCGCCGGACGACAGGGCCGCATCCTCGCCGGCCAGGTCATGAAGAGCCCGGGTATCCGCTTCAAGGCCGTCTGCGACATCTGGTCGTTCAGCCAGCAGTACACGGGGAGGCGGCTGCGGGCCTACGGCCACGAGGCCACGGTTTACGAGGACTACCGCGACCTGCTCGCGAAAGAGAAGGACCTCCAGGCCGCCATCGTCGCCACGCCCGACTGGATGCACGCCGAGCACACCATCGCCTGCCTGGAGGCGGGCCTGCACGTGTACTGCGAGAAGGAGATGTCGAACGATCTGGCGAAGGCCCGCGCGATGGTCCACGCCGCCCGCAAGACCGGCAACCTCCTTCAGATCGGGCACCAGCGGCGGTCGAACCCGCGGTACCTCCATGCCAAGGAGAAGTTGCTGGACGGGACCGACATCCTCGGCCGCATCACGCAGGTGTACGGCCAGTGGAACCGCTCGAAGTGGGCCAGCCAGCCCCAGGGCTACCCGAAGAAGAAACATCCCATCGACGAGGCCACGCTCAACAAGTACGGCTACGCCGACGACTTCCAGTGGCGCAACTGGCGATGGTTCAAGAAGTACGGCGGGGGGCCGATCTGCGACCTCGGCAGCCACCAGATCGACGTCTTCGGCTGGTTCCTCGGTGCCCGGCCCGTCTCCGTCTACGCCGACGGCGGCACCGACTACTGGGACCAGTACGAGTGGCACGACAACGTCGTGGCCGTCTACCGTTTCAGCACGCCGCACGGCACGGTCCGGGCCATCTACGAGACGTACAGCACGACGAGCGCCGGGACGTTCTACGAGCAGTTCATGGGCGATGAGGGCACGATGACGATTTCAGAGGATCCCAAGAAGACGCGAACCTACTGCGAAGGCGGGCTGGGTCCGCCTCGCTGGGAGGCACCGCATCCCTGGCAGAAGTGGATCGACAAAGGGTACCTGTACCCGATACGGTTGGAGTACATCAACAAGGACAAGAAGGCCTCGGTGCTCCGCCGCCGATTGGACTTGCCCGCGCCGCCACCGTATCTGCCGAACGCCGTCCTGACGACGTTCCGGACGGTGGACCTCCCGCCGCTCGTTTACGGATTGGCCGCGGAGCCGGAGGCCAACCTCCACCAGGCGCACCTGGAGAACTTCTTCGACGCCGTCCGCGGCCGCGGCGACCTCGCCTGCCCCGCCGAGGCCGGATACGAAACGGCCGTCCAGGTCCTGAAGGTCCACGAGGCGCTGGAGGCGGAGGGGCCGGTGGCGCTGGGGGAGGAGGATTTTCGCATATGAGCCGGCCCCGGCCATGTAAGCGCGGCGGGCTCGGGAAATGCAACGCGCCGCGCGGTGGGGACGGAGACCCACCGCGCGACACCGCTTGCGGCCGCACCTGCTTTTTCGCGGCACGGGACGAGGGGCGGTGGGTTTATAGGGGCGACTCGAACCGGGCGGCCCCAGAATCCGGTGACGAAAGGGGCGCCGCGGGCGTCAAGATTCCCCGGAGAGTGCTTGGCATTCGCCGGAAAACGGTTACAATACCGCCTCTCCATCGGCCGGAGCGCGGCCGCGGAGAACGACCCATAGAAACCAGTCTCCAGAGGAGGTTACGAGGTCGATGAGCGCTAATCACGAAACCCACACGAAGCAGGGCGTCAACCGACGCGGATTCCTGAAGTCGACGGCGGCGGTCGGCGCCGGCCTCGCCGTCGCCCCCACCATCCTGGGCGCCGAAAAGGCCGGGCCCACCCCGATCAACGTCGGCATCATCGGGGCCGGCACCGAGGGCCGGGTCCTCATCCAGCAGGCCATCAAGATCCCCGGCATCAAGTTCACCTGCCTGTGCGACATCTGGGACTACAGCCAGCGGTACACGGGCCGGCGGCTGCGCGCCTACGGCCACGACCTGCTGGAACACATGTACAAAGATTACCAGGAGATGCTGGACAAGGAGAAGGACCGCATGGACGCGGTCATCGTGGCCACGCCGGACTTCTGGCACGCCGAGCACGCGGGCGCCTGCCTCGAGGCCGGCAAGCAGGTCTACTGCGAGAAGGAGATGTCCAACGACCTGGCCAAGGCCAAGAGCATGGTCGAGACGGCCCAGAAGACCGGCAACCTGCTCCAGATCGGCCACCAGCGCCGCTCCAACCCCCGGTACATCTTCGCCAAGCAGAAACTCATCGACGAAGCCCAACTGCCCGGCCGCATCACGCACATCTACGGCCAGTGGAACCGGTCGACGGCGGCCGCCTCGCCTCGCGGCTTCCCGAAGAAGTACCCGATCGACGAGCCGACCCTCCAGAAGTACGGCTACGAGAACATGTTCCAGTTCCGCAACTGGCGGTTCTTCTGGAAGTACGGCGGGGGAGCCATCGAGGACCTCGGCAGCCATCAGATCGACATTTTCCCCTGGTTCACCGACGGCAAACCGAAGAGCGTCCAGGCCTCCGGCGGCACGGACTACTGGGACGAGTACGAGACCTACGACAACATCCTGACCATCTACACCTTCGAGGGCCCCAAGGGCATCATCCGCGCGTTCTACCAGACCCTGACCACCACAAGCGCCCGCGGCTACTACGAGTCGTTCATGGGCGACGAGGGCACCCTCGCCATCTCCGAGGCCCCCGCCCAGTGCCGCGTCTACGCCGAGGGCCACCTGCCCGACGTCGAGGGCAAGCACGCCTGGCACAAGTGGGTCGACAAGGGCTACCTGGTCCGCGTGGAGGAAGAGGAGAAGGAAGCGGCTCCGGCTTCCGCCGCCGACCAGATCATGGCCGTCTACAAGTCCAAGCCCCCGACAGCCTTCATGTTCAACGTCGAGGTCGAGGGCTCGTACCACCAGGCCCACATCGAGAACTTCTTCAACGCCATGCGCGACGACAGCGTCAAACTCAACTGCCCCGCCGACGTGGCGTATGAAACGTGCGTCATGGTCCTGACCGCCAACGAGGCCGTCAAGGCCGGCAAGACCATCGACTTCACCGAAGAGGACTTCAAGGTCTGAGAGAGGCAATGACCCGACACCCGCGTTCCCACGCCGCTGCCGGTCCATCCCGATGGGCCGCGACAGCCCTGGTGACGGCCACGGTGGCGCTGGCGGCCGCGATGGCCACCGGCGCCGCCGAAAAGGCCGAGAAGAAGGTCGCCCACATCCCGGGCAGCCGATTCACCTACGTGCACACGCTGGCCCTGAAGGACGCCGAGGGAGGCGATATCGCGCTCGACGAGCCCCCCGTCCTCCCCTTCTCCTACAACGCCACCTGCACCACGTGCCACGAGTACGAGACCATCCGCAAGGGCTGGCACTTCAACGCGCCGGACCCCGACATCCCGCCCGGACGCCCCAGCCAGCCGTGGTTCTGGGCCGACCAGGTTACCGGCACGCAGATTCCCGTCTCGTACCGCGACTGGCCGAATACGTGGCACCCGGACGATCTGGGCATCACCCCGTGGCAGTTCATTCAGATGTTCGGCCATCACCTGCCGGGCGGCGGGCCGGGCGAGATGACCAAGGTCGAGGACCCTGCCGCCCGCTGGCTGGTGTCCGGTACGATGGAGATCAACTGCGGCTCGTGCCACAGCGGCGACCCGGCGTACGACCAGGTGGAGAGTTTCCTCCAGATCGCGCGGCAGAACTTCCGCTGGGCGGCCACTGCCGCCACCCCCCTGGCGGTCGTGACGGGGGCCGCCGCCGCCATGCCCGCCTTCTACGACCCCGTCATGCCGCCCGAGGACGAGAAGACCGCCGCCCAGGCGCCCACCGTCCAATACGATGCCGACCGGTTCGACCCGCTCAGCCGCGTCACCTTCGATCTGCCCAGCCAGCCGCCCGATATGCGGTGCTACTTCTGCCACTCCTATACCCAGACGAGCAGCGAGCATTACGAGGCCCCCGAATTCTGGAAGACCGACGTCGACGTCCACATGGACGCCGGCCTGACGTGCACCGACTGCCACCGCCACGGCCTGGACCACCAGGTCACGCGCAACTACCCCGGCGAGGTCCTGGCCGAGGGCGAGCCGCGCCTACAAACCCTCACCTGCCGCGGATGCCACATGGGCGCCGAATCCGCCGCCGCCGGCCCGCACACGCACGGCAGCCGGCTGGGCGCCCCCGTGCCGACGCACGTCGGCCTGCCGACCATCCACCTCGAGAAACTCGCCTGCACCGCGTGCCACAGCGGTCCGTATCCGGGCGAGCGGACGAGGCGCGTCCAGACCTCGCGGGCCCACTCGCTGGAGTTCCAGGGCAAGCACCGCGGCCGCCACGCCCTGCCGTACATCGTGGAACCGGTCTTCGCCCACCGCGCGTACGACGGGACGATCGGCCCGCAGCGGATGGTCTGGCCGGCGTACTGGACCCGTGTGGTGACGGCCGAACCCGCGCCGGCCGCCGAGGCGGCGCCTGCCGAAGCCGATGAAGGCGCCGAGCAGGCCACGGAGAGCGCGGAAAACGCGCCCGCCGAAACGACCGATAATGCGGAGACCGAACCCGTCGCAGCCGGCCCGGAACTCAAGCCGATGAGCCCGGCCGAGGTCTACGGCATGGCCGAGGACGCCTTCAAGGCCGAGTACGCGATCGAGACCGAAACGCCGGAAGCGGAAGCCGTGCAGACCGCCGAAACCGCTGAGGCAGAGGACGCCGCGGCCGAAGGCGATGCCGCCGAGGAAGCCGGCGACGCCGACCCGCCCGAGACGCCTGCGGCCGAGGGCGACGACACCGAAGCGGCCGGGGGCGGCGACGAATTCGCCGAGGCCGAAAAAGAAGTGGCCGAGGATGAAATTCCGGGCCTGACCGCTCCGAAGCCCGACCTCCCACCCGCCAAGGTCGAGGCCGTCCTGGCGGCCCTGGCGAAGGCCGAGGAGGGGGCCACGTTCGGCTACGTGTGCAGCGGCAAACTCTACACGTTGGCCGATGACGGCTCCCTGGCCGTCGCCGACCATGCCCAGGCCGAGCCGGTGGCCTGGCCGATCGGGCACAACGTCCGGCCGGCCGAGTACGCCCTCGGCGCCGGTTCCGGCAACGCCGCCTGCACCGTCTGCCACGGCTTCGACGCGGCTATCGTCTGGGGCAAGGTGGAGAAGGCCTCGCCCGCAGACCTCGGCACCGAGGCAACGACGCCCATGTACGCCTTCCAGGACCGCGACCCGCTCACCGAGAAGGCGTGGGCGATGTCGTACATCTTCCGGCCGATCTTCAAGCCCGTCGGCTTTGCGACGGCGGCGGTGATCGCGGCCGTGCTGCTCGCGTACCTGGTGCGGGGGATCGTGGCCCTGGCCCGATGGGCCCACGAGACCACCCCCGCCGGACCTGCCACCAAATAACGGGACCCGACGCATGACCCTGTATCAGACCCTCTCGATCGTCGCCATCGTCGGCACCGCGGGCATCTGCGCCCTGCATTACCTGGCCGTCGGACGAAAAGTCCCCAAGCCGGGCATCGGCCGGCGAAGCGTCCTCCGGTACAACCTCTGGGAACGCTTTCTCCACCTGGTTCTGCTTGTCCTGTTCGTCGTGCTAGCGGTGACGGCCTACTGGGCGTCCATCGGATGGGGCGGGCCGATGACCGGCTACAGCCTCATGATCCATACCACCTCCGGGGCCGTCTTCGGCGTCGCGGTGGCCGCCATGCTTATCACGTGGGCCGTCGACAACGCCTTCGCCAAACACGACTGCCGGTGGATGGCGAAGGGCGGCCCCTGGTCCACGCGCGACGACCTGCCCGCCGACCGATTCAACGCCGGCGACAAGATCTACTTCTGGGCCGCCGGCCTCCTGACCCTCGTCCTGCTTCTCTCGATGCTGCTCTCGATGTTGCCGCTCTTCGGCACGGCGGGACAGCACCTGATGTACGACATCCATCGGTACGCCGCCCTCGTCCTGATGGTCCTGACCCTCTGGCACGCTTACGTCACGACGCTGGCGAAGCCGGGGGGCCTGACGGCCATTCTGCGAGGACGCGTCACCGGCGGGTGGGCTCAAACGTACCATCCCCTGTGGGGCGGCCGGTCGGACGAAACGGCGGAGGCCACCTCCGACACCGATTCCAAGGAAACGCCCGCCGACTAGGTTTCGTCTGACGAATCGGTCGTGGGCCCGAGAGCGAGCGAATTCGCCCCAGGCAAGGAGCACGACGCAGGCGATTCGTTGCTGAATCGGCGATGCAGAGCGACGCCGCGGGCGAATGCAGCCGCTCGAAGCCAGACCCGATCCGTCAGACGGAACCTGACCCCTCCATGGACCTTTCCATCGTCATCCCGGCGTACAACGAAGCGGACAAGGTGGCCCACGACATCGAGGCCGCCGCCGCGTTCCTCGCCCGCGAAGAAATGACCGGCGAAATCCTCGTCGTCGACGACGGCTCCGACGACGACACCGCCGAGACGGCCGGCGCCGTGCCCGTACCGAACGGCGTCCACCGCCGGGTCATCCGGTACACGCCCAACCGCGGCAAAGGGTACGCCGTCCGGACCGGGATGCTCCAGAGCACCGGCGACTGCGCCATGTTTGCCGACGTCGGTCTGTGCATTCCGTTCGACAACGCGCTGCGGGGCCTGGAACCGATACGCCACGGCCAGTGCGACATCGCCCACGGCAGCCGCAAACTCCCCGAGAGCATCCTGGTGCGCAAACAGCACCCCATCCGGCGGTTCTGCTCGTGGGCGTTCCGCAAGGGCGCCGGACTGATGATGGGCATCCCGGGGAAACTCTCCGACACCCAGTGCGGTTTCAAGGTGTACCGGGGGGATGTGGCGCGGGAACTCTACGGCAAATGCCTGGCCGAGGGGTTCATGTTCGACATCGAGATCCTGCTCCGCGCCATCAAGGCGGGGTACCGGGTCATCGAGTTCCCGGTCGAGTGGCGGTGCGACTACGACTCCCGCCTCCACACCGCCCAGGACGGCGCCGGCGCCTTCACGGAACTCCGCCAGATCAAACGCCGATTGAAAAAGGAGAACCAGGCCGGCGAGGAGGGATGAGCCTCTCGCCTCACGCCAAGGCGCAAAGCCGCAAAAACGGCAAACAGCAACAGCGCACGGCTGGGAAAAGGCAACAGCAGCAAGGCGAGATGCTTCGTCGCCTTTCAGGCTCCTCAGCATGACAGCCCCGGCCGTGGTCGTTGCCGTTACTCAAATCTGTCGCCTTTGCCGTTTCAGGTCTTTGCCGTTTTTGCGGCTTTGCGCCTTAGCGTGAGGAACCGCTTTTGCCTTTGTGTCTTTGCGTGAGGCACCATCGCGCGTTCAGTCTTCCAGCGGCACGAGCCACACGTTACGGAACTGCACCGGGCACCCGTGGTCCTGGAGCCGCAGCGGCGCCTCGGCCACTTCCTTCTTGCCGGACGCCCGGCCGGTCGGTTTCGGCACCTCCACGTCATCGTGAATCGTGACGCCGTTGTGCACCACCGTGATGTGAACGGGGCGGACCTTCTCCCCGGCCGCATTGAACCGCGGCGCGTGGAACGTGATGTCGTACGACTGCCACTTGCCGGTGGGCAGGGCGGCGTTCACCTTCGGGGCGATCCGCCGATAGATGCCCCCGCACCCGTTGGCCTGCGGTTTCCGACCGTGGGAGTCCAGGATCTGCACCTCGTACCGGTCCATGATGTAGACGCCGCTGTTCCCGCCGCCCCGAGCCCGCTTGCCGTCCGGGCCGGGCGGGATGCAGAATTCCAGGTGCAGCCGCATGCTGCCGAACGCTCGGCGGGTGACCATGTCGCCCCCGCCCGCAACGACGTACCCTTCCGGGTTGGCCTTCCACGCCTTCTTCCAGTGATCGAGGGACGGCTTCTTGCCGGGCTCGTAAGGGATGAGGGCGATTGCCCCCTCGGGCGGCTTGACGTTCAGCCGCGGCTCGGGCGTCACCTTGTCCGTCGCCTCACCGGCCCGGACCGCGCCGGATGCCGAAAGCACGATCGCCGCCGCCACAGAAGCGAGCAGTGCGCGGGCGATTGGGTTGCGTGAAAACCGCATCGTTTCTCCTTCCGTTGAGATCGAACGCCGGCGCCCCCGACCTGGGCCGGGTGGCCTGCGTTCGGCGGCCCGCTTGCGGGCCGGGCGCCGTTTCGACGCGCCGGGCAAGCCCGGCGGCTGAATGTGCCGCGCCGTTCGCCGTTACCGTTTCAGTCTTCGAGCGGCACGTACCAGATGTTGCGGAACCGCACCGCGTTGCCGTGGTCCTGGAGCATGAGGGGCCCCTCTTCGCGGACCTTCCCCTTCATGCCGGCCGTGGTCGTCTTCTTGACCTCGGCGTTCTCCTGCACCAAAACGCCGTTGAACGTCACGGACTCGAAGACGGGCGGTTTCGTCACTTTGCCGTCCTCGGCCACCTCCGGGGCATGGAAAACGATGTCGTACGTCTGCCATCGGGTGGGCGGCAGGGCGGGGTTGACCTTCGGCGCCGAGACGCCGTAGATGCCGCCCGCCTCGTTGCCCTTGCCTTCGAGGCCGAAGGAATCGAGCACCTGGATCTCGTACTTCCCGTGCAGGTAAACGCCGCTGTTGCCGCGGCCCTGCCCGCGGGCCTTCGGCTGATAGGGGCACCGGAACTCCACGTGCATCCGCACGCTGCCGAACGCCTTCTTCGACACGTTGTTGCCGCCGCTCACGCGGACGGACCCGTCCTCCAGGGGCTGCCACTTCTGGTTCCGCCAGTGTTCGAGGCCGGGTTTCTTGCCCTCCTCATAGGGCAGAAGGACGACGGCGCCCGCGGGCGGCTCGGCGCCAAGGGTCGGCGGCTTGCGGACGTGGAACGTGCCCTCGAATTCGCCCTTCTCGCCCTTGACGACGAGCGTGTCGCCGCCCTTCAGGGTGCCCTTGGCCTCGGCGCCCCCGAGTCGGCCCTCCAGGGCCACCGTCTTGCCGTCGGCCTTGCCGGTGAGTTCGCCGAACTTGCTTTCCCAGGCGTGGGTGGTGAAGAGACGGACGCGGTATTGGCCGTCGCCTTCCCCGATGACGCGGGCCATGGCCTTGGCGGCCTGTCCGCCCGTCGGGCGCCACTGGCCGACGGACTCGCCCATGATGCCGTCGTGCGGCTTGTCGGCCCGGCGGTCGGGCTTGGCCGCGAGCGCCGACGTTGCCACGCCCGCGAGGACGATGCCTACGGCGATGCAGGTGATCGGTTTCATGGTTGGCCTCCGTTATGATTTGTGAACCTTGGACTTGCACGAAGATGTCATTCTGAGGCCCTGCTTGCAGGGCCGAAGAATCTCGCCGTGCGAACGGCGTCAAGGCGAGATTCTTCGTCGCGGCTTCGCCGCTCCTCAGAATGACAGCCTTAGACTTAGTCTTTACCGGACTCGACAAATGGCCTCTGTCCTACGGTTCCCGCCACGCCCCGAAACGGTGCACCGTGCCACCCTCTTCCTCCAACAGCATACCCGATGTGCCGGGGTGCTGTCTGCAATATTGCGCCACCTCCTCCGGTTTCATCACCAGGAAGGCGGTGGAGAGGGCGTCGGCCTCGGCCGCCGTGTCCGTCACAACCCAGGCACCGAGGTTCCCCTCGGCGGGCCGGCCCGTCCGCGGGTCCAGCACGTGCCGCGCCCCCGGCGGCGAGCCGGAGCCCGAAAACGCCCGGTTCCGCAGCCGGGCCGAGCCGAGCGTACCCGGCTCCTTGCCGGGCCCGTAGGCGGCAATGGGCCACCCGTCCTTTCCGGGCGGCGTGCCCAGGCCGTAGACCGTGCTCCGGCCGCCGTGCACGAGGGCCGACTCGATGCTCCAGTCCTCCAGCAGCACCCCCATCCGGTCGACGGCGTAGCCTTTGCCGATGGCTCCAAGGTCCACGTGCACCGGCCCCGCCCGGACACCGACGGCGTGCTCCCGCTCGTCCAGCACCAGGAGGTGCATGCCGGTTCGGCGGCGGGCCTCGGCGATCTGCTTGTCGGACGGCGGCCCCTCGCGGCCTTCCTTCGGCCACCAGAGGTCCTGAAGCGGGGCGAGGGTCACGTCCAGGGCCCCGCCCGTCTCGCGATGGATGCGGGACGCGATCTTCAAACACTCGAACGTCTCGAGGCCGACCTTGATCGCCTCCCCGCCCTTCAGCCGTGAGATACGCGACACGTCACTCGCCGGGTCGAACCGGCTGAGTTCCGTCTCCAGGCGATGGAGTTCCTCGAAGGCGGCCTGGGCGGCGGCGCGGGCGTACTCGGCCTCCTGGTCTGCGATGACGATGCCCCACGTGGTCGCCATCGCCTCGTCGGCGAAGCGATGGAGGCCGTCGCCGGTCTCGGCGGGGACGGCGGCCGCACCGCCGGCCGCCTCGGCCGACGCCTCCGGTGAAGGCGCGGCGGGTCTCCGTACCCGCTGCGCTGCCTGCCCGGAGCGCGGCGGGCGCGGCGACCCATCGCGATCAGCCGTATGGCCGTTCTGTTCGGGCGGCTTCACGGCGAGGCCTCCCGGTCTTCTCTGCTCTCAGCCGCCGCCTCGACCGACACGCGCGGCGCAATCGCGGCGGCGAACAGGGAGTGGTCCGGCGCGGGATGAGGGGTCGACCGCCCCCCACCTGCCTGTTGCCCGGCCGTCCACTTCTCCACCAGCGCGTCCCACAGCGGCTCGTGAATCCAGACGGAGAGCAGCACCTGCGGCCGGAGACCGTACAGGCTCGCCTGGTTGTACGACCGCTCCGCCGCCGCCGCGACCTGATCCGCCCACTCGGGCGAGGTCACGATGACGTCGGCATCCGCGTCCGGCGGCACCTCGTGGTAATACCCGACGTGCGGAAACGCCCGCAGGTACCACGGCAGCGGCCAGTAATTCGTGGGGGTGATGACCTTGACGACCATCTCCCGGCCGTCCGGATGGACCTCGGCCACCTCCTCGACCCGCCGGACGATCTTCATGGCGTCCGGGGCCGTGTGGGCATACACGTACGGATTCCGCCGACCGGCCACGA
Source organism: uncultured Anaerolineales bacterium (assembly GCA_964577175.1). Lineage (GTDB taxonomy): Bacteria > Planctomycetota > Phycisphaerae > FEN-1346 > FEN-1346 > BS750m-G62. The sequence continues at coordinate 4,389 of CAZNYC010000046.1, read as the reverse complement.
ACCGCCCTACGTGACTGCCGAGGTACGCCTGCCACCCCAGATGGACCGCCCCCGCCACCAGGACGAGGGCCACCAGGACCTTCACCGGCCGGGTGGGCACCCACCGCACCAGGGCCACCGCCCCGATGCCGCCCATCAGCGTCATCGCGTGCAGGAAGTTCGTCGCGCACCACGGCGTCTTGTACGGGATGACGGCGTAAGCGGCGGTGAGGAGCACCGTGTAGAGGGCAAGGAATCGCGCCAGGCCGCGGTGCGTCCGGCCGAGGCCGCGGCCGGTGACGGCCGCCACGAGCCCCACCAGGGCCAGGAGGAGGATCAGCCCCTCGGTCCACTCCGCCCACCAGGGTCCCGCCCACACGTCGGTCACGAGCGGCGAGTAGGCCAGCATCGAGAGGTACCAGTGCCAGGGATGGACGTGAATGGATCCCCCGCCCGCCTTGGCCACGTTGTAATAATAGGTCAGGACGCTGTCGATCGGCCCGCGGGCGTGGGTGAAAAAGGACGTGTAGAAGCCCACCGTCACGGCCAGCGCCGCAACGAGCATCCCGGCGACGGCCGCGGGGCGCAGGTACGATCGGACCTCCATCCGCCGGCCGGCGTACCGCTCCCACAGGAGAACAAGGACGAGGGCGGCCGCCATCGACGCCCCCGCCAGGACCCACGTCTCCTTCGTGGCGTGCATCAGGCCGACGCACGCCCCGGCCGCCACCGCCCAGCCGATCTTCCGCGTCGCCACGTACCGCCACCCCGTCGCGATGGTGGCGAACGTGAAACAGACGAGCAGCATCTCCTGCACATAGTACCGGCTGTAGAAAACGAGACCGGGCGACACGGCCGTCAGCACGGCCGCGCAGACGGCGGCGGCGGGGCCGAAGCCGAAACGGGACGTCGCACCCTCACCCCTGCCCCCTCCCATCGAGGGAGGGGGAGAATGCTCACCCTCACCCCTGCCCCCTCCCATCGAGGGGGAGGGAGATCTGCCACCGCCGGCCAGCAGCGCCAGGAGCAGGACGGCGAGAATGCCGAACCCCGCCGGCACCAGCCGCAGCAGGCCGTCGCTCATCTCCGGCGCCGTCTCGGCCCCGGCCGCCCACAGGACCGGCAGGGCCAGGTAATAGAGGCTCGGCCCGTGATGGTCGTGCGGGTTGTAGGCGTACTGGCCCGTCTCGAGGAGGGTGGCGGTCTTGACGGCCTGGTTGGCCTCGTCGCCGTGCATAATGCGCACAGAAAGCCGTGGCAACCGGAGCGCTGCCGCTCCGATCGCCACGGCCAGGATGCTCAGCACGCCAAGCGTCCGTGCGGTGTTCATTTGGCGGGCTTGCCGTAGACTTCCACCTCGATGTAGTGGTTCTGGTCGTTGCTGGTGTTACCGGCCGAGTACATGCGGACGTACCGGCCGCGGGCGCCGCCGGCGTCGATGAGGCGGCCGCGGTAGTCTTCGATGAACTCCAGGTCCTTGCCGATGCCGAGGCCGGAGGAGTTGTCGTAATCGTTATTGAGGACCGTCTTGACGCCCTCGATGAAGTCCGGGTCGTCCGAGACCTGGATCACCACGTCGTGGTAGACGCGCCCCTCGGCGTGGTAGTGCCAGAAGAGGATGGCGTAGATGTCGCACTTCTTCTGCAGATCGATCTGGATCCACTGGAGGCCGGGGCCGAGTTCCACGTACGAGCCGTCCGTGCCTTCCTTGTCGCCGTCGGTCACGAGGTCCAGTTCGCCGATGATGGGCATCGAGTCGCTGGAGGTGACGGGCTTGTCCTTGGCGACGTTGGTGCTGCCGGCAGGGATGAGGAACGGGGGACGGGGCTTGTCGACGTACTTCTCGAGCGTCGGGGTCGGCTTGATGTTCTTGGGCGTGCCCTCGAACATAGCCTTGGGCAGTTCTTCCTTCAGGGGCTCGGTCTTCATGCCCTCTTTGACGCCCTTGGACTTGACGGGGCCCTTCTTGCCCCGCATGCCCTCCTTCTGCTTGACGGCCGCGGGGGCGTCCAGGACCCCGAGGGCGACCACGGCGAACAGACCGGCCAGGATGACCGATCCCACTTTCAGGTACCGTCGTGCGTTCATCGTCTCTTCTCTCCAATCCAGAGGACCGATTCGTACCCGGCCGGCTCACGGGGACAGACGAGCCGTCCGCCTTTCGTATTCACTTCTAACCGCCGATGGGGCGGCGAGTGTCGCCATAAGGTACGCATCGCGCCGTCCGCTGTCAAGGGCGAGGCGGAGGAAACCGGGCTACGGCCGTCGCCCACCCTTCACAAGGTTCTCGCACCGCCCGCGCGAATCCCGCACGGGTTTTCCGGGACCTCGAAGGAAGTCATCTCGACCGAGACCCCGCCTCGCGCAGCCGCCTGGGCAGGCGGCGCGCCGCCGTTCAAGCGTGCTGCGGGAGCAGCGGGTCATCGTCAGCCGCCGGTGTCGTGTGCCCAGGCAGATGGGAATGACCGGCCGCTTCCGCAGCCGGCTCACGACACCACGCGCCTTGAAGGCGGTGTCGCCCCATCTGAATCCCCGCCGGTTTTTCAGTCCCACCTGTGGAGGCAGGGTGTTTACACTATGTTCTCCCCGTGCCCATCGCCGGGCCGTCGGGGTGCCGAACCGCAACCGAATCTCGTCGAACCCAAGAAGGAGACTGACCATGCGAGGCCGATGGATGATCCTGGCCCTGGCTGCCTGCGCGGCCATGCTGTGCGCGAACTGCTCCATCCTGGCCAAGGGACCGAGCGAAGATGATATCGAAAAGATGCGCGACGCCGTCCCCGAGGAGCCCGTCGTCAAGCCCGCCAAAGAACACAAGATGCTCATCTTCACCCTGTGCAAGGGGTTCCGCCACAGTTCGGTCCCGTTCTGCACGAAGGCGTTCGAGATCATGGGCGAGGAGACCGGCGTCTACACCACCGTCGCCAGCGACGACCCCAAGGTCTTCGCCCCGGACAGCCTCGAGCAGTTCGACCTCGTCTGCTTCAACAACACCACCGGTAACCTGTTCGACGACGAGACGCTCAAGAAGAGCCTCATGGACTGGGTCAAGGCCGGCGGCGGCGTCGTGGGCGTCCATGCCGCCACCGACGTCGGCGGATGGAAGTGGCTCGAGTTCAAGAAGATGATGGGCGGGGTCTTCACCGGCCATCCGTGGCACGAGGACGTCGGCGTCAAGATCGACGATCCGGACCACCCCGTCGCCAAGGTCCTCGGCGGCGAGGGGTTCATCGTCAAGGACGAGATCTACCAGTTCAACAAGGGCTTCTACTCGCGCGACGACCTGCGCGTCCTCCTCAGCCTCGACATGACCTGCACCAGCAAGAAGGGCAAACGCGACGACCAGGATTACGGCGTGGCGTGGATCCGGGATTGGGGCAAGGGACGCATGTTCTACTGCTCGCTCGGCCACCGGCACGAGATCTTCTGGAACCCCAAGGTCATGAAGTTCTACCTGGCGGGTATTCAGTGGGCGGCCGGCGACCTCAAGGGCGACGCCACGCCGTCGGCGAAACTCTCGCCGAAGCCCGAGCCCGCCCGCGTGCCGGAGTCCGCCAGGAAGAAGGCCGACGCCTCCGGCCCCCGCCGCCTCCGCACCTTCGCCGCGCCGAAGGACGAGGGCAAGTGGATCACCCTCTTCGACGGCGACAAGGAAGGTCTCCAGAAGCACTGGGGCAGCGGCCGCGACGGCGATATCCCCAAGGGATGGAGCATCAAGGACGGCGCCCTGGCCGCCGCCGGCAAGGGACCCATGATCTGGACCAAGGAGCGCTTCGGCGACTTCCGTCTCGACCTGGAGTTCAAGACGACCGGCAACTCGGGCATCTTCTTCCGCACCGGCAACCCCGGCAACCCCGTCCAGACGGGCTTCGAGATGCAGGTGCTGAACTCCGGCGGGCAGAAGAACCCCGGCAAGCATTCCTGCGGAGCCGTCTACGACGCCCTCGCCCCCAGTGCCAATCCCATGAAGAACGACGAGTGGAACCGGGCCGTCATCACCTGCCGCGACAACAAGATCCAGATCGAGATGAACGGCACCCAGATCATCGATATGGATCTCAACAAATGGGACACACCCCGCAAGAACCCCGACGGGTCGAAAAACAAGTACAAGACCGCCCTGAAGGACTTCCCGCGCGAGGGGCACATCGGGTTCCAGCAGCACGGGCACCCGGTCATGTTCCGCAACATCCGCGTCAAGCCGCTGAAGGACGAGAAGTAGACCGCACGCGAAGGTGATACCCATAAGGCGCGGCGGGTAACGAGTTGAGCGCGGCGGGTCTCCGCACCCGCCGCGCTTCTCTGCGCGCCACTCATGACAGGTACGGCAAGACACCTGCGCGTTTGTCATTCTGAGGAGCGGGGGAGCCGCGACGAAGAATCTCACTTTGATGCCGTTCTCAATAACAC
>CAZNYC010000045.1:0-28750 GCA_964577175.1 uncultured Anaerolineales bacterium | reverse complement strand
CGGTCGAAGTTCATCAGGAAGAAGAACAGATAGAACGCCGTCAGTCCCACGCCGAACGCGAGCCCCTGGAGGTTCCAGAGAAACGCCGCCACGCCCGACCCGGCCTGCTTCAAGGTGGCCAGCGCCCCCTTCAGGAGCCCCTCCCGCGCATCCTGCGACGTGCCGAGCCGGGCGAGCACGCGGTCGAACCACGTGCTCTCGCCCGCCTGGAGTCGCTGCGCCACGCCGCGGGCCCACGCCAGCAGGGCCGGGATGTACCCCCGGTCCCACTCGCCGTTGTCGTTCAGGTCGCGGTAGCCGGGCGCCTCTTCGATTTCCGGCTCCCCTACCACCGTGACGCCGAAGTCATACAACTGCCCCACGAGCGGGGGCACGGCGAACAGGACCGCCAGCACGAACAGCGCCAGGAGCAACAGAAAGATGAGCGTCGCCGCCAGGCCCCGCGGCACGCGGTGCCGCTCGGCCCATCGCATGACGGGGTTCAGGACGTAGGCGAGGGCGAGGGCCACGGCCAGCGGGGCGAGAATCTCGCGGAAGAAAACGGCCAGCGCCACCAGGCCGACCGCGCCGACGGCGATGAGGACGTCCGTCCGGTACCGCCGCCACAGGCTCGTCTCAGGCTTGCCCGCGTCGCTCATCGTCGTCCTCCCCCGCCGCCAGGTGCAGTTCGAATCCGCGGTCCAGCGCCTCGTCGAAATCGAGGGCGTCGGCGAAATCCTCCCGCCGGTCGTCCTCGGTCTTGCGCAAGAGGCCCACCTCGACCATCCGGAAGACGATTTCACCGATGTCTTCGCTGCTGCGGATACCCCAATTCGCGAGCACCGACCGCGCCAGCCGACCGAACTGGCCGAGCGCGAACTCCGCCAGCCCCTCGCACAACTCCCGCCCCGTCACGTGGCCCACCCGCCCGGACCGCTGGACCGTGTAGCCGAGCGACTCGCTGACGAAAACGTACGCGTCGCGGGCGTACCGCCGGTCGGCGGCCATGATCTCGTCGAGCAGTTCGTCGGGGGATTTGCGTTCGGGCATGGTCGTCTTTACTATCCTTCATGCATCAGTCAATGATATCTCATTCTGAGGGCCGCTCGCGGCCCGAAGAATCTCGCCGTGGCCTTTGTCGCTTTGCCTTTCGCACGGCGAGATGCTTCGCTGCGCTCAGCATGACAGCGCGCGAGCCCGTGCGGCTACGCCTCCTCCGCCGCGTGGTCGGCCTGGAGGGCCTTGGTCTCTTCGATGACGGCGTCGACGGCGTCCTGCTCCACGCGTTCGGCGATGCGTTCGAACTCGCCGATGGTCCGGTCCTCGATGCGCTCGGCGAGGTTCGTGAAATCCGGCGCCTCGCACCCGAGAAGCCGGCTCACCTTCTCGGGGTAGCGCGGCAGGATCGGTCCCAGGTACGCCGCCAGCAGCCGGACGCCGTTGAGGACGGCCGTCAGCGCGGTGCGGGCCGACTCCGGCTGCGTCTTGACGGTCTCCCACGGCCGGGTCTCTTCCATGAACCGGTTGAGGCGGTCGGCCTGGGCGGTGACGGCGCGGACGGCGGCAGCGTACCGGCACCCCTCGTAGGCCTCGCCGATTTCATCGGCGGCGGCCTCGATCCCGGAAAGCATCGTCCGGCCGGCGTCGCCGATCCGCCCCAGGCGGTTCTCGAGCCGCTTCGCCAGCAGGCCCGCGCTGCGGCTGGGCAGGTTCGCGAAGTTGCCCACCAGGTCCTTGTTGACCCGCGCGATGAAGTCCTGGAGCGAGAGGTCGAGGTCCTCCGTGCCCGGCCCCAGTTTGCACGCGTAGTAGTACCGCAGGTACTGCGGGTCCAAATGCTTGAGATACGTCCGCGCATTGATGAAGGTGCCGCGGCTCTTGCTCATCTTGAAACCGTCCACGGTGAGGAAGCCGTGGACCCAGATGCGGCTGGGCATACGGAACCCCGCACCCGCCAGCATCGCCGGCCAGTACAGGGCGTGGAAATACAGGATGTCCTTCCCGATGAAATGGTACAGTTCGGCGTCGTCGGAGACCCAGTAGTCGTCGAGGTCGCGGCCCTCGCGCTCGCACCAGTTCTGCGTGCTCGCCACGTAGCCGATGGGTGCGTCAAACCAGACGTAGAAGTACTTGTCCTCGGTGCCCGGGATGCGGAAGCCCCAGTACGGCGCATCGCGGGTGAAGTCCCAGTCCCGCAAGCCTTCCTCGAACCATTCCTGGAGTTTCGCGACCACGTGCGGATGGAGATGGTCCGGGCTCACCCACTCGCGGAGCATGTCCTCGTAGGCCGTCACGAGAAAGAAGTAGTGGTCGGACTCGCGCCACGCGGCCGGCCGGCCGCACTGGGCGCAGCGCGGGTCGGTCATGTCCGACGGGCTGTAGGCGGAGCCGCACGCCTCGCAACTGTCGCCGTACTGGTCTTCGGCCCCGCACCGCGGGCACGTGCCCCGGATGTACCGGTCCGGCAGGAACATGCCGCACGTCTCGCAGAACGCCTGGCGGACGGTGCGGGTCTCGACGTGCCCTTTGTCCCGGAGACGGCGAAAGAACGTTTCGGCCAGGGCGCGGTTCTCGTCGGAGTTGGTGCTGCCGAAGTTGTCGAACGCGACGTCGAACGCGTCGAAGTCGCGGGCGTGCTCGGCGTGAAAGCGCCGGATGATCGTCTCAGGCTCCACGCCCTCCTTCTGCGCCTTCAGCATGATCGGCGTGCCGTGCGAATCGATGGCGCACACGTACCGGCAGTCGCGGCCGCAGGCCTTGTGGTAACGTGCCCAGATATCCGCCTGGAGATATTCGACGAGGTGGCCGATATGAATCGGCCCGTTGGCGTACGGCAGCGCGGCGGTAATCAGGATGTGCCTGCTCATTCGGTTTCCCCGCAGAGGTGTTCCATCGCGGTCCGTCCGGTCAGCCCTTGCCGCCCTTATTGCTCTTGCCGCCGCCTTTGGAGCCGCCCCCCTTGCCCTTGTGGCGTCCGCGGCGTTTGCCCTTGGATCGGCGCCGGCCGCGTTTCTTGCCCCCGCTCTTTCCGGGGCCGCCTCCCTTGGTCCTGCCGGTCTCGTTCGATGCCTCGCCCTTCGCCGAGCCATCGTCGTCCTTGCCGCGATTCGTATCGCCGCCGTCCCCCTTCTTATCGGCGCTTCGGCCCCCGCTCTTGTCGGCGGCGGCGTGGGCGCGGGCCGAGCCCGCCTTCTCCGGCGCCACGAGCGTCTCCACGGGCACGACGACCCGCGTGCCCCCTTCGAGCAGAACGGTCACCGTCTGCGTGACCACGTCGGTGCCGATCACCTTGCCGCGCCCCACCGCGGTACCGACCTCCTTGTTCTTTCGCGGCAGGTTCTTCTGGAGTTCCCGGTACGTCTCGTGTTCGAACCGCAGGCAGCACATGAGGCGTCCGCAGCGGCCGGAGATCTTCGACGGGTCGAGGGTGGCCTTCTGGACCTTGGCCATCTTCATCGAGACGGGTTCGAGGTCGCGGATGAACGCGCGGCAGCAAAGGGGCCGGCCGCACCGCTCGTAATCGCCCAGCAGGCGAGCCTCGTCGCGGACGCCGATCTGGCGCATCTCGATGCGTGTCTGGAACTGGCGGGCCAGGTCGCGCACGAGGGCCCGGAAGTCCACCCGCTTCTCCGCCACGAAGTAGAAGATGATCCGGTCGCCGCCGAACAGGTGCTCCACCGCCACCAGTTTCATCGGCAGGTCTCGGGCGGCGATGCGCTCCTTGCAGAACGCGAACTCGTGGTCGGCGTCCTTCTCCAGGTGCCGCTCGTCCACCTCGTCGGAATGGGTGACGAGGCGGAGCACCTCGCCCTTGACCTTCAGGTCATCGCCGCAGCACCCCTCGATCGAGCGGCAGACGATGGTGCCGATTTCGATGCCGCGCTCGGACTTGATGACGGCCCGCTGCCCGCGGCGCCAGCGGTCGAGGGAATAGCGGAACTTGCCGAGGAACCGCATCCGGCCGTAGCGGACGACGAGCGTAGGCCGCTCGCGGCGGGAGGTCGTTTCCTGCCCCTCGTCGGCCTGGTCGCCGCCCTCGCCGCCGCCGGAGCCCTCCTCGCGGCCGCCGCCTTCGTGGCCGGCGTCTGCTCCGCCGGCGCCGCCGGCGCGGTCCTTGCCGCCGGCATCGGCGCCGCGGTCCTCCTCGTTCGAGGCGGAAGGCTCCTCGGCCGCGGGGGCGGCGTCCGAGGGGGAGCGCGCGTCCGTCCGCGGCGTGTCGGCCGCGGCACCGGCCGGTGCGGCGGGGGCACGGATTGCCGAATCGTCATTCATATCGATAGCCATCGAACAGAGTGTTTCGGGTGGGCCGATTGTATCGGCTGGAGGCGGGGGCTTCAATCGCTTTCGGCCCGCCGGCCGGCGGTTTGTGTCTGCCGCGGGGCGGGAACAGCGCGGCCGGGAGCCGCTCGCCGCCACGGCTCCCGGCCTCGTCGGTCACGATACGTGCGGGCGGGGCGGACGTCATCCGGCGCCGAGGGCATCCAGCATCGCCTTCTCGGCCCCGCTCGCATCCCCCGGTGCGGGCAGGTGCGAACGGGCCGCCTCGGCGTTGCCGACGGCCATCTCGACGTAGGCCAGCAGAAACCGGTACCCCGGCTGCGCGCTGCCGCGATCCACCGACCTTCGGAGGTCGCGACGGATGCGCGTGTAAACGTCCTTCTCGGGATACACGGCCGCGAGGTCAGGCACGTGGCGGACCCAGTCGGGATGATCGGACAGGCCCCGTTTCACGACGGCCGCCGCCTGCAGGTACAACCGCGTGGCCAGCAGGGCATGGACGCGCCCGAAGAAGGCGGCGGGGCGTTTCCTGTCCAGCGCCGCCGCGGCGGCGTACAGCGACTCCGCCTGCCCGTACCGCCCCTGCTTCATCGCCTCGTGCGCCCGGAGGACGAATTGGGCGTAACCGGACCTCGGCTCCGTCGGCACGGAAACGGGGCGGACAGGCTCCGCGGCCGGACCCAGGCCGTCCACGTCTTGGAGCGGGTCGGCCGTGTCGAACGCCGCCCACGGGTCGTCGGGATCGGCCCGCCGCTCTTCGGTCCATCCGCCGCGGGTGGCCCACCGGTCTGTGACCGTTTCGTCGGGCGCGCGCGCCTCGCCGGGCTCGACGAGCAAGTCATCGTCCTGCGGCACGGTGTCGAGCCAGGGGTCGAGGTCGGTCGCTTCGGGGCGGTACTGGAGTTGCATCGTTCGCTCGTATCCCGACTCCCGCTGGCGGGCATCGGCGGCCGGTTCAACGCCGAACAGGTTCATCGGGTCGGTCTGGAACTGCTTCTCGAAGAGTTCGTACGGGTACCGGCGGCCGGCCACGTCGGCGGAAGGCTCCTCGGTTTCCTCGTCAAGTGCGTACCCGGCCCTCAAGGCTCGCAGAGATTCGAGCACCTCGGCCGTGCTCTGCGCCACGCCGACCGTGTAGCCCAATGCTTCGGCCGCCTCGGCGTCCTCGTGGGTCAGCCCGATCCATCCGCCGCTTCGCGTGAAGATGTTGCCCGGGGTCTGGGGCGGTCCGGTGGGGGCCCCGCTGAAGTTGGGCGGCAAGTAACCTGCACGGTCCCGGAACCGCGCCGCCTCGAACCGCCGGCCCGCCGACGACGGCGTCGTGACCGTGGCCGTGTCCGGGAAGAACGCCCCGGCCTGGCCGTACTGAAGGGGCGTGCCGAGATCTCCTACGCCGAACGAATCGCGTCGGAAGTTGCTCAGCGCGGTCGACGGCAGCGATTGCGACAACTGGCTGCCGGTCTGCACGTAGGGCGTGTTGCCCTGGAACGACTTGCCCAGCCGCAGGTTCCCCGTCAGGCCGAGATTCCCGTGCAGCGGATTGCCGAACCGGTACGGATCCGCCTGCCTCGGCGGCCCGGTCCGGAGCGTCCCGCTCGGGATGTAACTCGGGCTCGTGTACCGCAGATCGTATCGCAGCGGCGTGCTGTACTGGGCCCGTGCCACCGAGGGGCCGAGCACCAGGGCGACCGCGACGATGGTTGTGAGAATGGCTGTCAGGCGTGTCATGGTTTTCCTCCCCCCGCTCTTGGGGCGGGAGTCTGTTCGTCACCCTTTTCTATCGGCATCTCGCCGCTCTCTCCTCTTTTCAATTATACGCTCCGGGCCGAGCGTATGAAAGGGCCGCGCGGATTAGACGGAGGGCGCGGGCAAATCGTTCAGAGGAACGTCGAGGTCGCGTGCGGGAGGGCCGTCGCTACTCGGCTTCGGCGATGTCCGCGCGGGCCCCTTGCCGGACCGCCTCCCGAACGGGGGCGAACGTCTCCAGGACGGCCCGGTAGTCCGGGTCCGACGTATCCCGGAAGACCGCCCGTCCGCACGCCTCCGTCCCGCCCGCCGACCGCGCCAGCGGCGCCAGCAGAAACGCGTTGAACTCCGGCCGGGCCACGCGGACCCACGCCTTGCGCGGCACCGTGCCGCCGTCGTGGCATTCGGCGCACCGCCGGCCGGCCACCTCCGCGAGGACCTTGTCCAGGTTCGCCGGATACAGCCGCCGGCACCCCTGCCGCTCGTAGTCCCGGGCCAGCGACGTGCCGTAGTACGGCACGTTCAGGTCGATCCAGGCGAAGAGGCGGCGGCGTTCGGCGTCGGTAAGACGGACGCGCGGCCGGCCGTCGGCGTCCGGATGGCCCGCCAGGACGAGGTCGGCCAGCGGCGAGGCGGGCGACCCCCAGACCTTCGGCGTGATCTCCAGGATGTTCCGCTCCGCCCCGTTGTAGGTGGAGATGGACCGCGTGTACCCCCGGCCGCCCCAACGGCGGTCGAACTTCCGGCGGGCCAGCACCTCGTACGAGACGTTGAAAAAGTCCGTGACGTCGCCGGTCAGGTCCACGTCTTTGGGCGGGTCGGGCGGCCCGTGGCACGTCGTGCAGTGCCGGTCCAGCACCGGTTGGACGATACTCGCGTAATCGAATCCGCGGCGGCCCCACTCGGGCGGACGGAGCGGCTGCGGCGGCCGGCGGGTCCTGCGGATGGGGGCCACCCGCGGGCTCTCCGTCCGCGGCTCGTGGCACCCGATGCACCCCTGCATTTCGCCCGGCATGAAGTGGGTGAACGATCGCATCCGCTGGACCGCCCGGCCGCGGGAATCGAGCGCCATAAAATAAACGGGCACGCCGGCCGGCACCTGGAACGAGGCGGAGCCGTCCTCGGCCACGTCCGCGTAGCCCCACACCTTCTTCGGCGCATACGTCGCCCCGCACGAGACCACGGGGAACTGGAACCCGAACGCCCGGCGCGCCACGTCGGCCTTGCGGCTCTTTTCGATCTCCTGCACCACCGCCACCTGCTTCACCTCGCCCGGCGCCACGTGCGGCCCGAGGCCGAGGTGGACGTCCTGCAGATACACCGACGCCCACCGCCCGCCCTCGCCGTCGGCGGCGGGTTCGTCCGGCACCGTCGGCGGACGGACCGGCGGCCTCGGGCGCGGCCGCAGCGGCCGGGCGCTGCGCCAGCCGATGCCGCGGCTCGCAAGAACCGTCGCCTGCTCGGTCCCCTCGTAATCGCGGACGAGCACGTGGCCCTTGTAGGAGACGAGAAAGTACGTCTCGTCCAGCGGGTACGGCGTCTGGTACGGGCCGCTGCGGGGGCCGTTGTTCGAGCGCTCGACGCGGCCGTGGTTGATCTCGGGCGTCAGGTTGCGGATGGCGGCCTGGGTGTTGTCGCCGTAGATCGGATTCACCAGGCCCACCGCCCCGCCGCACGTCCCGTTGTGACCGGTCATCGTGCAGAGGACGGCCCCGGAGCCGGGCACGGGCTGCGGGTCGATGAAGGTGGCCGGGCCGAGCACGCGGTTGCCGTAATACTGGGCCAGCATCGTGCCGTCCGGGTTGATCGTCCACAGGCCCTGGATGGGGATGGCGGGCCGGTCCACGTACTCCCACCGCCCGTAGATGATGCGGCCGTCGTTCATCACCGCGGGGGTAAAATCATTGAGATAGTTGGCCGAGAGACGCCGCACGTTCCCGCCGTCGCGGTCCATCCGGTACAGGACACCCACGGGCGACGTCCAGCAGTAGGCGAACTGGGGCGCGCGGGTCGAGAGGAACGCGATGCCGCCGTCGGGGAGCCAGCAGGCGTTGAAGTTGTACGCCTCGCCGTCGGTGAGTTGCGCGAGGCCCGACCCGTCGGCCCCGATCCGGACCACCTGGTACGGCCGGGCGCCGCGGCGGAGGGAGAAAAGGACCTCGCGGCCGTCCCAGGAGCCGTCGCAGTCGAGGATCTGGCCGTCCGGCGTCTCGATGAGCGGTTCGAGACGGCCGGTCGTCACGTCGTAGACGTACAGCCCGCCGCCGTCGCGCTGCCCCTCGCAGTGATACGTGTAGACGTGCGAGGAGGTCACGCGGTGCCGCTCGATGACCAGTATCTTCTCGAATCCGAGTTCGCCGGCCTTCAGGCGCCGGGCCAGGTCGGGCGAGTCGGCGACGGGCGTGGGCGGGGGCTCGTTCGGACCCCGGAACCGGCCGAGCGCCTTCGCCGCCGGCGGGGCGGCGTAGACGCCGATCTCCGACGCCCCCGGATTGCTTCCCCCGTACGACGAGGAAAACACCAGGCGCATCTGCCGCACGCGCACCGGTTCCGGCAGACGGATCCGCTGCGGGCCGTGACCGGCCTTCAGCGCGGTCTTGACGGCGGGCGGCTCGGCCCCGTCCAGATGGACGGCGCAGGCCTTGAAGTTCTCTTCCCATTCCCAGGCGGTGCGGCCCCAGTAGACGATCTCCGCCACGGTGACCGGCTCGGGCCATTCCAGGGTGAGGGTGGCGGCGTGCTTCGCCTTCGTCGCCCACGCCTTGCCGACGTCGGCGCGACTCATCGCCCCGGGGATGTGGCCGTCGGCGACGTTCGCGGCCGCGTAGTCGCCGCTGTACGCCGAGGAGGCCGTGATGCGGGCGGAGCGGGCGAGGTTCTCGGGCGCAGCGGCGGCAACTGTCGGCGTGGTCACCGCGACGGCGAGCAGCACCCACACGGACCTGCGACAGGCAGCGCAGACGGACATGGCGCCTCCGGTGCATGATGGCCGGGTCGGCCGTTCCCGCAAGCATTGTAGGCACAATGCGGACGGATGCAACCGCCGTTGCCCGACCGCCCCCCGGCGACGAGGCCTTCTTACTTCGGTTCGAAGGCAAACTCCAGTTCATTCGGCCAGGAACGGGCCCAGTCCGGATGGAACGACCTCGACAACCCTTCGCAGGCGGACCGACCGCGGGCCAGTTCCATGTCCGGGCCGCGCGTGTTGTGATTCACGCGGTAACTGAACTTGACCGTTTCTCCCGCATCGAGCCGCGCCTTGACGTCGGGAATCTCGCTCCACGGCAGAGCGCATTCCACCAGCCGCGTGCCCTCCTCGTACCGGACGACGAGTTGCCCGCCGTCGACGGCCCCTTCCTTCGGATGCCTGGGCTGCCTCGGATAGAAATGCTTCCGGGGCATGCCGGGACACTGGAGCCGCCAGATTTCGGTGCCGCCCCCGTACGGCTCGGACACACGGTTCAAGGCGTACTCATAATCGGTCGTCTTGTACGCGACGAATTTCGGCATCCGGCCGGGCAGGTGACTCAGCCACCCGTCCTCGCCGAGCCCAATGGCGTTGAACGCCAGCAACACGTTATCGTACGGGACGCCGTGATAACTGGACGGCAGCGCCGGCCACCGGCGGTAGGAGAAGCGGCGAACGCCTTCCGGCCAGCGGTGCGTGCGCCGCTCGGGCTTGGCGCCGGCGGCCTTCTTCTTTCCGCGCGGCTGGACGATTTCGGTGCACACCTCCGGGTAGTAAGCGGCGTCGTGGTCGCGATCGGCAAAGCGGATGGCGCCCGGGTGCGGCGAATCGTCGGCAATCCGGGCGGCGAAGTAGAAATGCGTGTCGTCGCAGGCCAGGTACGCGACGGCCACGCCGTTTTCGGTCCCCGCCTTGAACGTTTCAAACGGCAGCCACATCGCTTCCTCGAACGACGGTCCGCCGGGCCCCGTCGCGTTGACGGTCTGCGGGATGGCCCCCTTCCAATCGTCGAGGCGACCGTCGACCGTGACGGTCCGCCGGTGAATCCAATTGACGTGCATCGCCTCGTGGTGCTCGGCCGTCCCGTCGTCGCCGGCGTCGAAGACGGCCGAGAGCGGATAGGTGTTGTCGGCGCGCGCCTTGCCGCCGGTCACGCGGACGTCCACGCGTTTCCTTTCGCGCGGCTCGAGCGAGAGGGTCTTCGGATACTCGACGGCCAAGTCGCCCAGGGTGGCGGCGAGCGTGCCCTCGACGGGGCGATTCAGCATGTTCGTCACCCGAAGCCGCAACGTCGGCTTCTGCCCGACCGGCTTCAGCATGTCGTACGGGACGATCTCGACGGGTTCCAGCCCGTCGATGCGGGCCGCCCGCAGGGCCTCGAGGAGCGCATCCATGCTCCCCTGGCGCTCGGGGTCGCCGCGAAGGAAAAAAGCCCGTTCGTTCAGGGGAATGACGTATCGGCCGTCCTCGGCCTTCACCGGGTTGCCGTAGAAATCGAACAGCCGGCACCCGGGCGGCGGCTCGAGGGTCAGCGTAACGCCCTCAAGCGGCATGGGCTCGGCCAGGTCGGCGCGGAGGTCCGCCCGTTCCTCGGCGGAGCCTTTGCCGGCGGCGAGCGTGCGGCGCCGCTCTCGCTTTGCCCTCACCTCCTGGAGGCTGCGAACGGTGTGGAAGAGGAGGTTCCGCCCCTTCTTGCCGAACAGCGCCCCCAGGTCGCCCACGACGACCGCGGTACCGTCGTCCGGGTTGCCGTCCAGGCCGTCGAAGACGAAGACCCACGGCAGCCCGTTCTTGAAGAGGATCTCGCGGAACTCGCGCTGGCCGATGAAGTGCTGCACGGCGCCGTAGGAGGCGGCGAGCGGGCGCGACTCCAGGTGCCGCTCGATCTTCGTTTTGCCCTCGCCCGTCCGGATCGTGTCGTGGGCGACACGGTGATGGCTGAGCGTCGAGACGGCGATGCGGCTGAGCGTCCCCATGGAACGATCGTAGCCGGCGGCCCGGTTGGCCGCCACCACCCCGGCGAAGACCTCGTCACTGTTGGCGACCCACGATTCGGTATCCCAGATCCGGACCCGCCCGGTGGGCGCCTTCCGCTCGTTCCACTCGGGGTACAGCACGGGGGCGGCGAGCCCCTGGTAATGGATGGAGCAGAAGTCGAGATATTTGAGGAACGTATCTTTGCCGTCGGGAAAGAGTTTGTCCCACGTATTGGTCGAGGAATCGCATCCGCCCACGAGGACCTCGACGCCGGCGTCCTTTCGGGCCCGGTGCACGGCCTCCCCCATGCGCCGGTACAGTTCGCGGTACCGCAGCATGTCGGCCTGCCACCCGGAAATCGAGTGGCCTTCCCAGGGTTCGTTCCAGAGCATGAATCCGTTGATGGGGCCCTTCGGGAAGCCGTACTCCCGCGCCAGGTCGTACACGAATTGCTGATATACGTCGTCGTAGGCAGGGAGCCAGCAGAGGTCCTGCTTGCCGCCCTTCATGACGCCGTTGTCGTCGAGGTGCGGCCTGCCGCGGCCGAGCGGCTGGTGCCGGCTTCCTGCGCCGATCTCGACCGTGCACGTGACGCGGTGCTCGTGCATCTCGTGGAACTCGCGCTCCAGCCGCTCCATCAACTGCTCGTACCGCCGACCCTCGTCCGGGGCGATGAAACTCACGCCGTACCGGATGGTCTGGACGCCCAGGCGGGCCAGGATTTCGGGCGGCATGTGCTCCAGCGACTGCTTCGGAAACGCGATCCGCTCCAGGTGCGGCTTGAAGGTGCGCACGAGGCTCGTGAGATAGGCGCGGCCGGCGGAACCCAGGTCCACGACCAGGCCGTACCCGCCCTTCGTCTCCGGCACGGGCGGCCGGACGGTGAGGTTCGCCCACGCCTTCGGAGCGAGGTCCACCGCCACAGGGCAGTCCCCGCACGTGTCCAATCGTTCCAGCCGCGGCCACCACATATCCCCCGGCACACGGCGCTGCGCGTAGCGGAGAACCTCCACCCGCCCGCGCACCTTCAACGGTTCGTCCGAGAGGTTCTCGACCTGAAACTCGAGTGCCGGCCGCTCGCCCTCGTGGTACACGTTGCCGGCCGCGTTCGACGACAGCATCGTCACCTTGAAACGGGGCTTGGCGTCCTTATCGATGCCGAAGCACGTCTCGTAGTCGTGCATCCGCGAGAGGTTGCCCCACTGGGCGCCGGCCACGGGCGACACGGTCATCCAGGCCAGCGTGCAGGCAAAGACGAGGAGAAATCGGACACATCGCTTCATGATCGTTCCTTACGACGGGTGTACGGGGCGGTGGGCTCCTGGGACGTCAGGCTTACGCCACACGTGTGGACGCGGCCATCGGCGACGTTCCCGGCCGCGAAGGTACCGATGTCCCCCCACGAGGCGGTGAACGTCGCCGATGGGACACGATTCTGCGGTAGTGCGGCACGGCCGGCCGAGGTCGGCGCGCCCGCTGTCGCGGCAGACAACACGAGCATGGGCGGCGAGATGCGGCATGGCGTGCGCACGGGGAGACCTCGCAAGGGCCGGGTGACGGGCCGTTTCGCACGCATTGTAGCCGCAAATCGCCCCGATGCAACCGCCGAACGGCCGTCAGTCGGGCCGCGCCGGATGCCGTATCGTCCGCCGCGGTCCCGCGGCGTCACCGCCGTCGCCGGCGGCGCGTGCCGGCCAGGGGACGACGAGCACCGGGCATCGGCCGACGCCGGTGTGGCAGGCGAACAGGCCGTTTTCCCACGGCGGGCCGAGATCGGTCTCGACGGCCGCGACGCCGTCCGTGCCCTCGGCGCCCTGCACCCGGAACGTGCCCAGGAAGTCAAACTCGCCACCCAGCCGATACACTTTGAAGTTGTGGCGGTTCTGGTTCGAGGCGATGAGGTACCCGTCCTCGTCGCCGACGGGATAGATCGTGAGGCCCTCGACGTCCGGCACGAGGCCGTGCTCCCCGGTGCGGGCGACAAGGCGGCCGGGGGTGGGGTCCGTCGGTTCGGCGCCGAGTTCCCAGATGCCTCGGGTCTCGGCGGCGATATAAAGGCGACCGGTGCGGTCGTCGGCGATCGCCCCCTCGCACCGGCCGGCCATCCACTGGCGGACCGGCCTGGAGGCCACGCGGCCGCTGCCGTCGTCGGTCAATTCGTACTGCGTCACGACGCCGAGGTTGCTCGTCATGACATAGTAGAAGCGGTCGGTGGCGCGGCTGTGATACAAGGTCCCCCCTTCTCCCTGGCCACTGGCGTCGCCGCGGTCCACGCGCTCGATGCGGCGCGTCTCGGGATCGATGCGGTAGACGCGAATGCCGAGGCCCGCCTCCCGCTGGTTGAAAGCCAGGATGTCGATGCGTTCGCCGCCCAGCGGGAACCCTCGCCGTACGTCCACGTTGCCCGGCTTCGGCGTCACGACGGTCTGCAGGACGTGGCCCGAGAGGTCGTAAACGAACAGCCGGTCGGCGACCTTGTCCGACGCGATGAGCGTACTCCGGCCGGGGTCCGTGGGGTGAACCCACACGGTGACGCTGTCCTGGTCACGGGCGTCGGGCGCCAGGCACTCCACGACGGGCCGCAGGGCATCGGGGTCATGCGGCACTCCCCCGTCGCAGCCGAGCATCGGCCCGACCATCAGCCCGAACACCAGCCATCCCGTTCTGCGACGCAGCCACATACGATTACACGATCCTTTCGGGAATCCGCCAGCAACACGGCAACGCCCGGTCGGCCGTTGGCGCGGTGGGCCAGACGACCCGCCGGGGGGAAGGTCCGCCCCTACTCCTGCTGCGGCGTCATGGCGTCGAGAAGTTCTCGGTTCGACGGATACTTCTTCATCGCCTTCAGGAGCGTCTCGAGCGCCTCGGTGGGGCGGTTGCCGGCCAGCCGCCGGCGGATCAAATGCCGCTTGTGCAGATCCTCGGGCGAGACGAGCCGCTCCTCTTTCCGCGTGCCGGACTGGAGCACGTCCATGGCGGGCCACAGACGGCGTTCGGCCAGGTCGCGGTCGAGCACCACTTCCATGTTCCCGGTGCCCTTGAACTCCTGGAAGATGAGGTCGTCCATGCGGCTGCCGGTCTCGATGAGGCAGGTGGCGATGATCGTGAGGCTCCCCCCCTCCTCGATGTTCCGTGCGGCGCCGAACATGCGCTTCGGCTCGGCCAGGGCGTGGATATCCACGCCGCCCGAGAGCGTCCGCCCGCTGGAGGGCACGGCCTTGTTGAACGCCCGGCCGAGGCGGGTCAGGCTATCGAGGAAGATGACGACGTCGCGGCCGAACTCCACGTCGGCCTTCGCCTTGGCGAACGTCAGCCGCGACAGCCGCACGTGCTGCTGCACGTCCTGGTCGTTCGACGAGGCCAGCACCTCGGCGCCGGTGGCCCGCTTGAAGTGCGTGACCTCCTCCGGCCGCTCGTCCACCAGGAGCATGATGACGTGGGCCTCCGGGTTGTTCGTCCGGACGGCGGTGGCCATGTGCTCCAATATGATGGTCTTGCCGGCCCGCGGCGGCGAGACGATGAGCCCGCGCTGCCCCTTGCCGATGGGCGTCAGCAGGTCCAGGCACCGGGTGGTGAGCGGCTCGGGCCCGGTCTCAAGCCAGAGGGTCTCCTCCGGGTCGATGACCGTGAGGTCCTCGAACCGCGCGAGGCCCTTGTATTCCTCGGGGTCGTGGCCGCAGATGGACTGGAGGTCCGCCAGTTGGAGGCCCCGGCCCTTCTTGTCGGGCCGGGTGGGACCTTCGAGCGTGGCGCCGGTCCGCAGGTTGTATCGGCTGACGAGTCCCGGCGGGACGAAGATGTCGTTGCCGGTGGGTCGGAAGTTCTGCTCCTCGTGGCGGAGGAATCCGTACCCGCGGTCCTGCAGTTCCAGGACGCCCTGAATGGTGTCGTTTCCGGATTCGGACATGGCACTCCTTACGGGTCACCGAAGGTCACGCCGGGAAACGGTAGAGTCCCGGCCGAGACAAAGGGGGTCGGCAAAGACGAAGAACACATTAAGGATACCACCCGGCCGGGGGATGTAAAGGGCAAAAATCGGGTTCATCGCACCCGTTTTCGGAGGCGACGGCCTCCCGCCCCCACCCGCCGCGCCCCTGCGCCCGCTTCAGGTCGACTCCAACAGTTTCCGCCACCGGTTGATGTGGCCGTCCTCGTCCGCCTGGTCCTTCTCGATGACCGTCCGCGTCTCCTCGTCCCAGTCGATGGTCTCGAGGAGGTGGGCGTAATGGTGGACGGCCTTGCTCTCGACCCAGATGCCCGTCCGCAAGATGGCCTTCCGGCCCAGCAGGCGGGACCCGAAACCGAACACGAAGCCGACCATCCAGTACGCCCCCCGCAGCAGGCTCGGCCGGAACCCGTACTCGTACAGTTTGACCTGGAAGTCCTGGTAATGGCCCATCTCGTTGCACATGGCGGCGACGAGTTGGCAATTGACCTCGCCCCGCTCCCGTGTGAGTTGGAACTTGTAAATGGTCTGGGCCATCAGTTCCAGCGTGTGCAGCGTGCGGAGGCCTTTCCTGATGGCGGCGAGACGCTTCGGCGCGAAACCCTCGCCCCGCATCTTGAAATCCTCGGCCCGCAGTTCCGGGCGGATGACGGAAATGTCGTACGCCGGCGGCGGCGTTGCGTCCTGCGGCTCGGTCATGGGCGGTTCCCCTGCTTGCGTCCCCTCCGGTCGGATGGGCCGGCCGGGCCGGCGGCCCGTCGGACGATCGTTCGTGCATTATACGGGCACGGCCGTTCGGGGGCCAAGGGGCTCGTCGGAGGCCGGCACTGTCAAACATTGTGTGTAATTTCCGGTACGAGGTGCCGGCGGAGCAGTTGACCGAAGACGGCACCGGCGGGCGGCTCGCGGCCCGGGGCCGCCGTCAGGAAATCCGCCCGGGCGGACTTGCAAACCGGGCCGGGGGGCGGTAGAATGCGATGCTTCCAACGGGGGAGTAGCTCAGTTGGTAGAGCAACGGCCTTTTAAGCCGTGGGTCCAGGGTTCGAGTCCCTGCTCCCTCACCATCCGGATTGCGGATTGCGGCATCGGGCCCACGATTCGGACTCCGGGGTTCAGGACGCGAGACCAACACGGGTGGCCCCATCGTCCAGTGGTTAGGACACGGCCCTTTCAAGGCCGCGACACGGGTTCGAGTCCCGTTGGGGTCACCAGAAAAAGAGTTGATTTCGGATTGCGGATTTCGGATTGTGGACGGCGGCCGGCCGTCGAGGTCCCGCGAGCCAATCCGAAACCGACAATCCGAAATCCGCAATCGAATACTGGCCCCATCGTCCAGCGGTCTAGGACATGGCCCTCTCAAGGCCAAGACACGGGTTCGAGTCCCGTTGGGGTCACCACCACGAAGGCCCACCGGTCACCGGTGGGCCTTCGTGGTGGTAGAGCGGGAGGCGGGCGACCTCGTCGCCCGCCTCCCGCGATCTCCTCTCACCTCTCTACTCTCTCGCCGTTGGCCGTGTCCTCCCCCGCCGCCGGGCACCTGACCCCGCCCCGCCGCTCACAGCCGGATACGAATCCGCAGCATCATGAACGGGCCGTCGTCGACGTCCAGACGGTCGTCGGTCCGGTCGTCCCAGTCGTCGCCCTCGAAGAACAGGCGGTCGAACGCCCATCCGCCGCTGAGGTCCAGGTCCACGCGCTCGGCCACGTCCCACCGCACGCCGGCCGCCGCCCGTTTCTCGTAGTAGAACAACCGTTCGTCGTCGTCGCCCCGGTCCGCCCGGAACCACGCGCTGTGCGACCAGTCGAAGCCGCCGTAGACGTCGAGGCCGTCGGCGATCGCATAGGCCGCCTCGGCGTGGATCGTCCGCGGGAACCGATAGAAGCCCGACAGCGTCACGCCGTCCGCCGGGCTCCATCGCGCGAACGAGAACGGCACGCCCACCATGAACGTATCGCGCCCCTTCTCATACAGATATCCGGCCCCCGGCAACGGGATGCCCGGCGCGATATCGCGCGTCGTCGAGACGTTGGCCATCAGGACCCACGCGTCGTGCTCACCCCGCGGCAGCCGGGCGAAGCCGCTGGCGTTGACGGCCCATTCGTCGACCGTGTGGAACGGGGCGTCGCTGGGCGAGTGGATCGTCACCGTGCCGCCCCACACCTGCCCGCTCTCGGTCCGCCGGCGGTAGGTGAGGCGGACGCTCGGGTCGTAGAACCCGTCGGGGAGCGGCGCGCCGGTATCCGGCAGACGGACGTCCGTGCCGAGCGTCATGCTGTCCAGGCCGAGGCCGAGGGTCCATTCGTCGGCCGGCCCCTGCCCCGCGGGCCCCGCTCCCGGCCGGCCGGCCGGCCCCTGCTCCCCCGCCTGGGCCGGCGCCGCGGGATGGAGGGGGATGGAGAGGTCCAGCGTCTGGCGCATCAGCCGCAGGGTGCTGTCCGTATCGTCGACGCCCTGCTTGTCGTAGAAGCGGCCATCGTAGGAGACCTCGGCCGGCCGCCCATCCGCGGGCTCAGCCAGTACGACATGCCGTCCTTGGCCGCCGCGGATGCGACCAAAACACAAACGAGGAGCGCGCCGGCCAGCGCTGCGGCGAGACGGTGGGGCATCGATGATCCTGTCCGGGATTCCCCCGATGGACTGACGGCCCACGGCACCCGCGGGCTTCACGCCACTGTAGCACGACGGGGGGTGGCCGACAAGGACGTTCATGAATTCGTCACGCCATGTAGGCCCGTGCCCGGCCACACCTCGAAACGTCTCAGCCCTCACCCGCCCCGGAATGCCGTTGCACGCGAGGGGTGGGGGGCGTAGGATGGTCCACGGAGGATTCCAAAGACATGCACTTTCTTCGCCGGCATCTGCCTGCGGTTCTGGGGTTTCCCTTAGCCACCATCGCGCCGGGGTGGATCCCCACGATGCTCACGGGGTGGCTGGTCACCCGCCGCCCGGCCGAACCGCGCCGTGCGACGGTATGGCGCGACGTCGTCGCCCTGGTGACCCTGGCCATTATGGCCAACGTTTTCGGTTCAAGACCCAATTCCGGGGAAAGGCCCTCTGCCTCGGCTCCGAGGCTGCCAGGGGGCGCCCCTTTCGCCCCGCCGCCTCGGCGTTTGCCCAGCGCCCTTCGGCCGCGGGGTGAGGCCGACGCCGACGCGACTCTCTCTGCAGGGGCTTGGGGGCCGTGTTGCGTTTCAGAGTTGAATCCGCACTCCAAGGGGGAATCCCCAATGACACGATCTCCTTTCAAGGGCCGACTGCTGATGGCAGCGGCCGCGATCTTGCTTTGCAGCCACGGCGCGGGCGCCAACGACGCCGAGGTCGACGCCGACGGCCGGCCTGACGTCGCGCGGGCCATACCCACGTTTCACTGCCTGGGGCTCTATTGGTCGCCCCAGGGCGGCGCCGCGGACAAAGAGGTCGAGGTTCGCTTTCGGCAGCAGGGCGCCGACACGTGGCGCGACGGGCTGCCGATGCGATACAATCCCATCCCCAAAACCGATGAAGACCTGACCGACTACCGCGGCAGCATCGTCCACCTCAAGCCCGGCACCACGTATGAGATCGAGTTGACGCTCACCGGTACGCAGGAACGCACCCGGCTGACGGCCACGACCTGGAGCGAGGCGTTCCCCGTCGGCGAAACGGTCCGGGTGCCCGGCCGCGACACGCCGCTGGCGATCACCGAGTCGGGCACGCCGGACGCCTGGCGGGTGTACGACGGTCGGGGGGCGACCATCGATGTCCGCCACCGGCACGACGCGTGCATGACGATCGACGCCGCGTACGTGATCGTGCGAGGATTCACCCTCAAAGGGGCAGGCGCGGAGCAGAACACCCGCCGGTCGCCCATCGGCGCCATCCGCATCGAGGGCGGCCACGACATCGTCATTGAGGATTGCGACGTCTCCGACTGGGGCCGTCTCAACCCCGAACGCGGATTCGGATTCAATATGGACTCCGCCATCCTCTCGCGCAGCAGCGAACTGAAGCGGCTCGTCGTCCAGCGGTGCAAACTGCACCATCCGACCTACGACGGCAGCACCTGGCACGAGCCGACCCATCCAACGCACACGAGGGGGCCGCAGTCCATCTCGCTGTTCAACACCGCGGGCAACCACGTGATCCGCTACAACGAGTGCACCTCCGACCTCGAACACATGTACAACGACGTCATCGGCGGCGGCAGCAACGGGAGTTTTCGGGGGGCGCCCGGCCACGACTCGGACATCTACGGCAACCTCGTCGGCCACTGCTGGGACGACGGGCTGGAAGTGGAAGGCGGCAACCGCAACGTCCGCGTCTGGGACAACTACATCACGCAATCGGCGGTGATGATCGGCAACGCGGCCACGTCGATCGGCCCGCTGTACGTCTGGCGAAACGTCTGCGCCCGCAGCCAATGGAAACCGCAGTACCACGGGGGCTACTTCCTGAAAATGGGCTTCGCCGGCGGCGAACACTGGATGACCGGCCACCAATACATCTTCCACAACACCGTGTTCCGGTCGGACAAGTGGCTCCCGACGGGCGGCCTCGGCGGCAATCGCATCGTCAAACACACCGTGTCCCGGAACAACATCCTCCAGGTATTCCGCCCGAACAACCGCAGCATCAGCGAGGCGAAGCAGAACGTCGACAACGATTTCGACTACGACCTTTACAACGGCCGGGTCCCTGCCGGCCAGGAGGCGCACGGTATCCGCGGCGAACCGGTCTACGCCGACGGCGCCGGCTTCGATTCCGCGACCAGGACCGGCCGGTTCCAACTCGCCCCGGCCAGTCCCGGCGCGGGCGCAGGCGAACCGTTGCCCAATTTCAGTACCGGGTACACCGGAGAAGCGCCCGACATCGGCGCCCACCAGCGCGCGGCGCCGCCGATGCGATACGGCGTGGACGCGGGAACCCCGTGAATGCCCGGGGTCATGGCCCGCGATGGGTCGCGCCTGACGGGAACCGGAGATGAGCCGCCATGCCCTCCGCCTGGCTGACCCCCTCACGTGCCCGCGGAATGCCGTTGCACGCGGGGCGTAGAGTACGGGCAGGCCGCGGGCAGCAGGCCCGCACCAGTGGGGGGGGGCGACCACGGCCCGTCTGTCACAGGCGGCGACGGCCTGCGGCTGCCGGCCAAAGGCACAGTCCGCCTTACGTCCCGTGGCATTCCTTGATGATGTATCCGCCGGACTTCTCGTCGCGTTCCAGGTCGAGGATGCCTTCGCTCTCGGCGGCTTCCAGGAGGTCGCCGAACGAGCGGAACCCGTAATACGATTCGCTGAACCCGGGTTTGCGGCGTTTGAGGGTCTGCTTGATCATCGAACCCCAGATCTTATCCGTCTCGCCGCGCTCCTGCACGAGGGCCTCGTACGTGCTGACGATGAGGTCCCACGCCTCCTGCTTCTTCGCGTCTGTGGCGTCGCCGGTCTCCCCGCCCTGCTTCCCCTTGGCCTTGGACCGCTTGCGGCGGGACGTCTTGCGCGACTTCTTCCGCTTCGGCTGTTTGCGGACGAGGTCATCGTAATAGATGAATTCGTCGCAGTTGGCGATCAGCAGGTCGGAACTCGATTCCTTCACGCCCACGCCGATGACGGTCTTGTTGTTCTCCCGCAGTTTGCTCACCAGGGGCGAGAAGTCCGAGTCGCCGCTGATAATCACAAACGTGTCCACGTGTTCCTTCGTGTAACAGAGGTCGAGGGCGTCGACCACCATGCGGATGTCGGCCGAGTTCTTCCCCGACTGCCGCACGTGCGGAATCTCGATCAGTTCGAACGACGCCTCGTGCATGACGGCCTTGAACTCCTTGTAGCGGGCCCAGTCGCAGTACGCCTTCTTGACGACGATGCTGCCCTTCAGGAGCAGCCGCTCGGTCACCTTGCCGATGTCGAACCGGTCGTAGCGGGCGTCGCGGACGCCCAGGGCCACGTTCTCGAAGTCGCAGAAGACCGCCATGCTGCGGGTTTCGGACGCTTGGGCTTCGGGCACGGGTTCTCCTTCCGATGGGTCCGGTGTTCGGGCTGCCGGGCAGCGCACGCGGCGGCGACACCAGCCGGCCTCGCGCCGGACGACGCCTCCCGCGGAAGCACACAGCGTACCCGAAATGCCCGCCCGCCGCAATGGCGAGACGACGACACGCACAAGCCGACGACCACAACAACGGCGGCCTCACGCAAAGACGCCAGGCCGTAAAGACGGCAAGCGGCAACGGCGGCAAAGCAGGTCAACGCCAACGGCGGAGGGACAAACGCTAACCTTACACAGGCTGCACATTCAGCCGCCGGCCTTGGCCGGCGCGTTTCATGAACGGCAGACAACCGGCAAAGCGGCGCCAGCGCCGCACGCCAGAAACTCCGTGCGTCGCCGGTTCGATATGGTAGGCTGGCACGGGCAGCGAGTAGCCGTGCACAGGAGCCGTCAATGCCCGCCACCCCCCGCCACGACGCCCTCCGATACTGCCCGTTCTGCGGGGCGGGGGGGCTGCGGCAGGTGACGGCCAAGCAACTCGCGTGCGGCGCTTGTGGCGGTGCGATATTCGTCAACGCGGCCGCGGCCGCCGGGGCCCTCATCGTCGACGACGCCGGCCGCCTGCTCGTCGGCGTCCGGGCCAACGAACCGGCCCGGGGGACGTGGGACCTGCCGGGCGGCTTCGCCGAGCCCGCCGAATCCATCGAAGACGCCGTCCGCCGCGAGGTCCGCGAAGAGACGGGACTGGACCTCTCGGCCCTGGAGTACTTCGGCTCCGAGCCGAACGCCTATCCGTACAAGGGCGTTCAGTACCCGACGTGCGACATCGTGTTCACCGGCCGGCCGGCGCCCGGCACCGAGGCCCGGCCGAGCCGGGAACTCAGCGACCTCCTCTGGGTACCGCCCGAGCAGGTCCGCCCGTCCCGCTTCGGCCTGCCGTCGGTGCGCCGCCTCGTCCGCCGGTGGCTCGACGCCCGGCCATGAGCGTGGCCGGGGCCGGGACGCATCACTGCGTCGGCATTCGGCGCGGTGGGGCTCCGTACCCACCGCGATCGAAGCGCCTTTGCGGGTTTGCGCGGCCGGTCTGCGTACCCGCCGCGCTCCAGGGAGCGGTGCAGCGCCATGGTCTTCTGGCCGCCGAGCAAACCGCCGACACGGATGGAATGGGCGATCGTCTTCTGGCTGATGATCGCGGTGCTCGTGGTCCTGGGCGGCCTGTACCTGTACTTCGGCCTGGCGGCGGCCGGCGACGCCCCGGCGGAAACGTGGGTTTACCGCGGCCTGCTCTTTCTCGGCGCGGCCGGAGGCGCCGTGCTCGTCCGTCGGCTCGTGCGGTGGTGGGCGAATCGGTGAAGCCGGGGGGCAGACGGTGACGGCGGGCACGCCAGCCGCGGTCGGCCCCTACCCCTCGCTGGCGGCGCCGGGGTCGTGGCCCGTGAGGACCACCTCCGTCGGCTCCGGCGGGAGGACGGCATCGACGTCGGCCAGGGCGGCGCCCAGCCGGCAGGCCTCGCCCATGACGGTGGCATCGTCGCGGACGGCGCCGGGGGCGTCCACGCATCGCACGAACAGGTTCGCAAAGTAGTCCATGGCAAGCGCGTCCAACCAGTACTTCATGATGAGCCGGATGCCGTCGAACATCCCCTTCACCTTCGACCCGCCGACGGCGATGACCAGGGCCCGGCGGTCGGGTTCCTCGCCCGGGAAGAGCGGCTCCTTCAGGCGGTACTTCTTCGACCACAGGCTCTGGCACCGGTCGATGAGGGCCTTGCCGATGGCGGGCGGTCCCATGAAATGGACGGGGGTGGCCACGACGAGCCGGTCGGCCCGCAGGAGTTTCTCGCGCACCGCCTGGAAGTCGTCCTTGACGACGCACTCGCCGGTCTTCGCGCACGCCGCGCACGCCCGGCAGGCCGCGACGTTCAGGTCGCGCAGACGGACGTGCTCGGTCGTGGCGCCGCCGCCCTCGGCCCCGTGGAGGGCCTCGGCGAGCAGCATGTCGGAGTTGCTGGTCTTCCGCGGACTCATCGAGATGCCGAGGACGTGGAGTGTCATGGAGGAACCTCCGGTTCATCGAGGGAAGCGCGGCGGGTACTCCAAACCCGCCGCGCAGCCCTTAAAGGCCGTTTCAAGCGCGGCGGGTGCTCCAGGCCCACCGCGCTTTCATGCGCCCGAAATGCGCGCGCCCCTTCGAATCGCGGCTAAACGGGCGTCTCGCTGTGCCCCGGGCGCGCGGATTACGTCACATCGCACGCGGCCGCGAGGACGAGGTCGTAGTCCGGCTCGCCGGTCATCTCCGCGACCAACTGCCTATAGCGGAGCACGCCCCCGGAATCCACCACGAACACCGCCCGGGCCAGCAGCCGCAGTTCCTGGATGAGCACCCCGTACGCCTCGCCGAACGCCGCGTCGCGATGGTCGCTCGCGGTCACGACGTGCTCGATGCCCTCCGCCCCGCACCACCGTTTCTGGGCGAACGGCAGGTCCATGCTGACCGTCAGCACCCGGACGTTCCCCAACGTGCCCGCCTCCTCGTTGAAGCGGCGGGTCTCGGTGCTGCACACGGGGGTGTCGAGCGACGGCACCGACGCCACGATGAGCGGGCTGCCCCGGAAGGACGCCACGGTCACCGCCGCCAGGTCGCCCCCGACGAGCGTCACCTCGGGCACGGGCTCTCCCACCTCGGGCAGGTCGCCGACGAGTGTCAGCGGGTTGCCTTTGAACGTCACAGCGCCTTCGTGTTCCGTCATGATGATCCTTTCTGGCACAGGGCTTCGCGGGCGGCCCGGCGGATGCCCGGAATGAGCCGCACGCTCACGCTCACGGTCTCGAATCCCATATCCATCAGCCGCCGCACGTAGGCCGGGTCGGCGGCGAGTTCCCCGCAGATGGAAATCGGCACGCCGGCCTTCCCGGCCGCACGCACCACGTCCTCCAGCGCCTGCCAGAAGGCGGGCTGGTCCGGCACGTAATCCTCCGCCACGTGTACGTTGTTGCGGTCGACGGCGAAGAGGTACTGGAGGAGGTCGTTCGAGCCGACGGAGGCGAAGTCGGCGCCGGCCAGCAGGCGGTCGGCGTCCCGGATGGCCGAGGGCACCTCGAACATCGGCCCGTGCTCGATGCGGCCGTGATCCACCTCGCCGACCGCCTCGTCGACGATCTTGCGCGCCTGCTCGAACTGCTCCGCTCCCGTCACCATGGGGTACATGATCTGGACGGGCCCCTCGCCCGACGCGCGGGCCAGCGCGCGGGCCTGCGATGTCAAGAGGTCGGGATGCTTCAGAAGGTAACGCAGACCGCGCAGCCCCAGCGACGGGTTGTCCTCCGGCGGGAACTCGAACAGCGGCGAGGGTTTGTCGCCCCCGAGGTCCAGCAGCCGGAACGCCACCGGCCGCCCTTCCATCGCCCGGACGACCCGCACGTACCGCTCGGCCTGCTCGTCCTCGTCCAGCAGGCGGTCGGCGGCGAAGAACTCCATCTCCGTCCGGTACAGGCCGACCCCCTCGGCCCGGTGCCGGCGGGCGATGTCGGTCTCCTCCGCAATGCTCAGGTTCGCCAGCACCCGGAGCCCCTCGACCGGCTCCGACGGTTCCTCAACCTCGGCGGGGACCCGCATCTCGACGCCGGCGAGCGTCTGCTCGGACGGCCAGACCACGACCTCCCCGCTCTCGCCGTCGACGAGCACCTTCGTCCCACAGGCCACCAGGTCGTGGATGTGCGGGATGCCGCTGACGGCCGGGATGCCGAGGCCCCGGGCCAGGATCGCCGCGTGCGACGTCCGGCCCCCCCGCTCCGTCACGAGGCCCCGGATGTCCTCGGTGTTCATCTCCAGGGCGATCGAGGGCGTCAGTTCCTCCGTGACGACGATCCGCTTCTTGCCGCGCTGGCAGTGCGGATCCGCCTCGCAGGCGAACGCGCTGGTCGTCTGGACGAGTTCGCCCAGCAGCCGGCGCTTCAGTTCGCCGATGTCGCCGGCGCGCTCCGCCTGGTACCCGTTATCGAGTTCGCGCATCCGCGATTCGTACGCCTCGAAGATCTGCTTGACGGCCACTTCGGCGTTGCGGCCGTGGTCGATCGCCTCGGCGAGTTGCTCGCGCAGAGACGGGTCATCGAGAATCATCCGCTGGACCGAGAAGATCTCGGCCTCGGCCGACCCGACCCGCTCCTGGACCACGTCGTGGAGCCCCTCGAGCCGGTCGAGGACGGTCTTGACGGCCTCGTCCAGCCGCTTCTTCTCTTCCTCCTTGGCCTCGCCGGACACCGTGTACTCCGGAATCGCCTCGTGCCGCGCCTGACGGAACAGGCACACCCGCGCCACCGTCACACCGGGGCTGATCGGCAGACCCTGGAATCGCGTCTCGTTGTCGATCCGGGCAGACATCACACACTCCAACGCTGTGCGACACGGGGCCCCCGCGCATCGCTCCCCCTCCCGAGGGGACGCCCACCGCACTCGGCGGGCGCCCCCGGTCTCTCGTCTCCCGTCTTGCACACACGGGCGATTCCGTCATTCGGCGGCGGCGGTGACGACCTTCCGCACGTCGTGGCCGGCCTCCGCCCAGCCCGCGATGCCCTGCCGATACTCGAGCACGTGCTTGTAGCCGAGTTTCGCCAGGCGGTCGGCCAACTGGCGGCTCAGCGGGCACGTCGGGCCGCCGCAGTACGTCACGACCAGGCTGTCCTTCTTGGGCACCAGGCGCGCGAGGGTCTTCTTGTCCGCGTCGGGCGGGACGACCTCGGCACCCGGGATTCGGCGGCCGTCGTCGTACTTGCCGGCGCGGGCGTCAAGAATCGTGACGGGTACGTCCGCACGAATCAGCGTGCACAGCACGCCCGTGTCGATGGTGGCGGCGGCCGCCTGCTGGTGCTTGTGATGCCCGGCGTGGCACGCCTTCGCCGTCTTGGCGGCCGGACACGTCTTCGTCTCGGCCGCCGGCGGACACGTGCCGGCCGTGCAGGTTTCCCCGGCCTTCTCGGCCTCCGCCTTCGTCGCTTCGGCCTTGTCGGCCCGGGCTTCGTGCCCTGCGCCGCAGGACCCGCACCCGGCATAGGCATCGGCCGCAAGCAGGCCGAGGGCGGCGAGCAAGGCGAAGGGGACCAGAATTCGGCTCATCTTGGATGGCGCGTCCATCACATACCTCCCGTGTCTGTGGGGTGTGGCGGCGCGACCGCTCCGTCGGAGCGGCCGGGATGGTCCCCCCGCCGCAGATACCACCGGCCGGGCGGCCGGTCGGTTCAGCGCGCGGCCTCAGGCGAGCGCACGGACGTCGGCAGGAGGCGGACAGACGGCCGCGCCGGCGGGCCGCGCCTTCGGCGGGGCACCGCAGCGTTCCGTCCGTTCGGCGATGGGTTTCAAACCGTCCATCGAGGCCGTCTCCTGCGTTTCCTTTGCGTCCGTCTTTATGAACCGCGAACGATGCGGCCTGTTCGCGGCCGATCAGGCGTATGGCCTGGTCACGTGCCGGGCGCCGGTGTCGGCGGGGCAGAAACCTCTGCCGCCACGGACAACCGTTCCCCGTTTCAAAGATCGCGGCGAGTCGTCTCGCCGGCTTCACGTTCCGCGGGAGCCGGACGTCCGGCCTCCCGCTTCGTGAATCATAGGGCGACGCGGCCGGGCAGGTCAAGGCCGCAAGCGATTGCCACGGCAACGCTAATACGACAACGCTACGAGGCTTCGTATCTGTCTTTGCTGTTCAGCCCGCAGGGCTCCACGACGACCGTTCGTAGCGTTGTCGTACAGCGCGGCGGGCCGCCTTGCCCACCGCGGGGTGCCCAGGACGGGATACCGCGCGAACGCGCGGTGGGTACTCCACACCCACCGCGCCGGGCCGCTCTACCAGCCCCGCATCCCCTCCTGGACCACGAGGACCAGCCGTGGAATGAACAGGATCGCCCCCACGACGACCGCGCCGATGGCCGCCATCAGCACCGCCGCCGCCGCCACGTCCTTCGCAATCTTGATCACCGGATGCCGCTCGCGCACCAGGCCGTCCGCCATCACCTCCAGCCCCGTGTTGAACGTCTCGGCCACCCACACCAGGACGATCGCCAGCACGAGGTCCGCCCATTCGCCGAGCGCCAGCGGCCGGCTCACCACGTGCAGGATACCCCCCAGCACCAGGGCCAGCACCGTCGCCACGGCGTGCAGCCACGCGTTGTGCTGGCTCCGCAGCACCAGCCAGATGCCCATCGCCGCGTGCTTGAAACTGCGCAGCCGCCCCATGATCGTGAACGGGGAGGTGTACGGCACGTCGGTCTCGAGGCGCGGGGCGCCGCGCCGCCTACTCGTCTCGGGCCCCTGCGGTTCGGGCGGGTTGCCGTTGCGGTCGGTCACCCCTCCTCCTCCCTGCCGGCTTCCAGTTCTGCAAGGCGCTGCCCCAACACCGGCCGCTTCTCATCCGGCAGGTCGTCCTCGGCCAGGAGCCGCCGCACGCCGTCGGCGAACATCGGGGCCGCGAACGACGACGTGAACGTCCGGTCCCGCCGCGCCTCCAGCATCCCGAGGAACGACTCGAACTCCTCGAAATACGACCCGTAGATATGGAAACTGTCCGCCACGTGCACGTACTCGCCTGGCGGCACGCCGACCGCCTCGGCCACCTGCCGCTGCAGTTCCGTGAACGCGTACATGTTCATGAACGCCGCCTTGAACGCGTCGTTCGACCGGATGTGGATCGCCAGGTTCAGCCGGGCCTCGCCGCCGCCGGCCTGCGGCTCCTCCACCCGGAACCACAGCCGCTGGAGGCACGCCGGGTCGCCGATGCCGAGGTCCTGCCACGCCTGCCACGTCACCGCCTGGGCCCGGCGGGTGTGCGGCGCCTCCCGCAACATTCGGACGACCTCGGCCACCTGGTCGATCGGCTCGGCCACGCCCGGCACGCGGTAGGCCCGCAGCCGCTCGTGGTACGTGTATTCCCACTTGCCCTCCTCGGGGGCGATCCAGTGATCGTGCACCCCGTACAGCACCTCCGCCCGGTACACCTCCAGGTCCTCCAGCCCCGCCGGCATCGCCTTGTGGATGCGCGGCTCGGCCAGCGGGTCCGTCACGTGAATGAGACAGGCCACGTCGCGGCTGGGGGGATCGTCCGGCTTGTCGTACTGCGTCCGGAACCGCGCCCCCTCCTCCCAGCACCGGCGGACGGCCGTCTCCCACGCCTCCGGCAGCGTGCGCTCCACAACGTGAATCGATTGCATGGGCGTTCCCTGATGGTGAACTCGACGGGTGGCATGCTCACCCGCTATGGGGTGGCCATTCAGCCGACCTAATACTACAACGCTAACTTGTGCGCGGCGGGTCGGAGCCTGTCCCGAGCGAAGCCGAGGGGCACCCGCCGCGCAGCGTACCCGCGGCGCGGGCCGATTGTAGACGCCCCGTCCCGCCCCGGCAAGACGAATCGCTCCTTGCCCGTTGAGCCGTCGACCGCAGGTCGACGCCCCGTGCCGTTCGACCCTGCTGCGCCAGCAGCGGGGTACGACCGAGTGCCGGCGCGAGTCTCGCGCGCCCGGATCGCGCTGCCCCGTCGGATACCCGCGAACTCACGTTCGCGGCTCGGTTTGACGCGGCGCGCTGGAAGGCGCCCCCAGAAAAACCCTTGCCCCCCTTCCCCGGCGGGAGAGGGCAGGGTGAGGGGGATGACCTGTGTGGCCCGGCCGGCTTGCCCGGCCGGGCGCCACGAACCGCGCGCTGTCATGCTGAGGAGGCCGCCAGGCCGACGAAGCATCTCGCCGTGGCCGTTGTTGGGGTCGTCGCCGTTCGCCTGTTGCCCGTTCCCTGTTGCCTGGCTTATCTTTTAATTCATATCGCCCCTCCTCGATGCAGCGAAAAAAGGCGCAAGTTCGGGACAAGTTTGCGCGCATCGGCGCGCGTTTCGATCAAAAAGTTGAAAAAAGGGGTACG
>CAZNYC010000044.1:8628-29186 GCA_964577175.1 uncultured Anaerolineales bacterium | reverse complement strand
GGCTCACCGGCGGGGACCGCCCCGTCCGCCCACGGCGCCGCGAGCGCCGTCACGAGCAGCAGCGCCAGGACGGCCGGGAGACACGTGCGGCGGCTGGTCACGGAAATCTCCTTTCGAAAGGCGAAACAACTAATGAGGGTGAATCCTTGGCGATCATCCCCCTCACCCTGCCCTCTCCCGCCCGGGGCGAGGGTATTGAAACGGCCTTTTCGCACTACAACGCCAAGTCGGCTATTTTGAGCGGCGGGTCTGTGCACCCACCGCGCTCGAAAAGGCGTTTTTGGGGCTGCCCGGCGGGTGCGGAGACCCGCCGCGCACGAGTTAGCGTTGTCGTGCTAACGGTTCAACTGCTCGCGGGCCGGCTCGGCCCACTTGGTGTCCTTGTACTTTTCGACAACCGTTTTGAAGGCCTCGCGGGCGTCCGCCGGTTTGCCGAGGGCCTGGTAACATTTGCCGATCTCGAACTGGGCGCCGGCGGCCCACTCGGTGTACCCGGCCCACAGGGCGACGACCCGCAGGTACGGCTTCAGGGCCTCGCGGGGGTTGTCCTCGGCCAGGTAGGTTTCGCCGATGTAGAACTGGCTCTTGGCGGCGGTCTCGGTGTCGGTCTGGGCCAGGGCCTGGCGGAACCGTTTGCGCGCCGGCTCGTAGCGTTTCAGGTCGTAGAGGGCCTTGCCGATCTGGAACTGCACCGTTGCCGGCCGCTTGTAGTCCGGGTAGGCCTTCTCCATTTCGGTGAAGGTCCGCAGGGCCTGGTCGGCCCGTCCGAGGATGGCCTGGCACTCGCCCAGGCGGAACCGGGCCTCGGCCGCGTCATCGAATTCCTTGTATGTCTCGTCGGTCAGTTTCTCCAGGAGCGGGATCGCCTCGGCCGGCTTGCCCGCCTTGGCGTACGCCTCGCCGGCCTGGAGGAGGGCCTCGGCCAGGAGGTCGCTCTCCGGGCATTCCTTGACGAGGCGATGGAACAGCGCCGCCGCCTCCGCGTACTTCTTCTCGGCCCACCTGCACCAGCCCAGGCGGTACAGGACCTTGTCCTTGAGGCGGTCGCCGCCGGCCGCCAGCGCCTTCTCGTACAGGGGGACGGCCTTGGCGTGGGCCTTCTCGCGGTACGGCACCTCGGCCAGGTGGAAGTACGCATCGGCCGCCAGCGGGCTCTCGGGGAACGCGTCGGCGAGTTGCTTGTAGGCGGCGGCGGCCTCGCCGGTCTTGCCGGCCTGCTGGAGCGACCAGGCGAGTTCGTAGGTGGCCTGCTCGCGGGTCTTGGCGTCGTCGGCCTTCTCGATGAGGCGGCGGAAGACGCCGGCCGCCTCCTCGAACGCCTTCTGCTCCTCCAGCGCCAGGCCCAGGCCCAGCAGCGCGTCGGACGCCAGGGCGTGGTCCGGCCACTTCTCGGCCACCTGCTCGAAGGCGGTCCGGGCGTCGGCGTGCTTGCCGGCCTTGGCCAGGAGCGTGGCCTTGCGGTACAGCGCCCGCGGGGCGAGGTCGGCGTCGGGATACTGCTCGGCCACCCGGCCGTAGGCCGCGATCGCCTCGTCGCGGCGGTCGCGTTTCGCCTCCAGGTCCGCCAGGGCGCTCAGGGCGTACGGGGCGAGGCGATGGTCCTTGTGCGTGTCGGCGACGCGGCGGTAGAGGTCGGCGGCCTTGTCGGGGCTCTTCTCGGCAAGGAGTTCGGCGAGGTTGTAGGCCGCCTCCGCCGCCATGGCCGTGTCGCCGTGCTTCTCCAGGAGTTGCTCGAGGGCGTCCTCGGCGTCGTCGGCCGTGCCGGCGCGCTTGGCCGCCAGGCCCCGCTTCAACAGGGCATCCGCCCGGTACTGTTTGGCATCCTTGTCGTCGAGATACGTCTTGAAGGCGTCGGCGGCCTCCTTGAACTTCTCCTGTTCCATCAGGCAGTTGCCGCGCAGGTAGGCGGCGTCGGTCAGGAGCCGCTCCTCGGCCTTCTTCTCGTCGATGGCCTCCAGCAGCGCCAGCGCCCCGTCGTACTGCTCGTCGAAGTAGCGGACCCACGCCAGGCGGAAGCGGGCGGCGGGGGCGTCGTCGGAGTCGCCGTGCTGCTCCAGCAGCGCCTGGTACCGCTTGGCGGCCTCGTCGTACTGCTCCGTCAGGAACCGGTTCTCGCCGGAGATGAACCGCACGCGGGCCGCCAGGTCGTGGTCCGGCGCGGCGGCGAGGAACCGGTCGCAGAACGTCTCAGAATCCTCGTACTTCCCCGCCCGGTAGAGCGACGCCGCCGCCGAGTACAACGCCCGGGCCAGGTCCGGATGGTCGCCGAACTGCGAGGCGAACCGCTTGTAGGCGTCGGCGGCCTCGTCGTACTTCTCCTGGGCCAGCAGCGCGTCGGCCACGCCGAGGAGGGCGTCGGCGGCCCGTGGACCGTCCGCATCGGCCGACAGCGCCGCCTCGAACGCCTGCCGCGCCTCCGGCGCCTTCTCCTGCTTCAGGTACGCCCGGCCGAGCCAGTACCGGGCCTCGGCGTTGTCGCCGACCTCCTTCAGGCGGCTGACGGCCCGGTTGTAATCCTCGTCCAGGTAATGGCAGATGCCCTCGTACAGCCGGGCCTTGGCGGCGTGGGGCGACTCCTTGAACCGTCCCCGGACCTGCCCGAACGCCTTGGCCGCCTCCTCGTACTTCTCGGCCCGGTACAGGGCGAGGGCCCGTTCGAAGGCGGCGTCGGGTGCGAGGCGGCTCTTGGAGTCCTTCGCGATCTCTTCATACTCGTCCGCCGCCCGGTCGTACTGCTCCAGCCGGTACAGGCTCTGGGCCAGGTAGAAGCGGGCGGTCTCGGCCAGGGGATCCTTGCCAGCCAGCGAGAGGAACTCCTCCAGCGTCTGGCGGGCGGCGTCGAACTGCGTCGCCCGCAGGCGCGCCAGGCCCAGGTTCAGGTGCGCCCGTCGGAGCAGCGGCTCCAACTGGCGGGCCACCTGCGGGGCCGACTCGCCGAGCCGCTCCTGCTCCGCCTTCAGATGCTTCTTGGCGTTCTTGCCCGTCAGGAACCGCTCCACGAGCGGCGCGAGGGCCTGCTCGGCGGCCGCGTGCTCGCCCTCGGCCAGACGCATCTCGCCCAGCCGGGCCCGCGACCAACTCGATAGGTAATGATCGCCATGTTTCTTGACGAGCGATTCGTAGGCCGCGGCGGCTTCCTTCGGCCGGCCGGCGGCGGCGTAGGCCTGCCCCAGGTGGAAAAGGGCCACCGCCATCCGGTCGAAGTCCGGATGGCTCTTGCGCAGCATCTCCAGCGCCGCGGCCGCCTCCTTCGGCTTCTCCTGGTGCAGGAGGGCCCGGGCCAGGCCGAGGCGGGCGTCCGGCGCCTTCTCGTGTTTCGGATGCTTCTCGAGGAACGCCGCAAACTCCTCCGCCGCCAGGTCGTACTTCTTGGACCCGTAGAGCCAGGCGGCCATGTTGTAATCGTCCGTGGCGGTCTTCTCGTCGGGCTCGGCGCCCAGGGCGACCCCGGCCGCGCACACCAGCAGCCCGGCCGTCAGGACGGAGGCGAGCCGGCGTCCGGTCGCCGGTCGCAACGAAACAAGTCGATGCATCATGAGCGTACCCCCATGGAAATGCGCGGTGGCGCAGGCCAGTCCCCTGCATCAAACACGGGGGGCCGGGGGCGGTTTCTTTAAATCCCCGTCCGGACGGGAGTTAAACGATGGCGGACAATGTGGGGGGCGGGGGCGGCCGTTTACTGAGCCCGGCAAGAACAATGTGAACTGTCATTCTGAGGCCTCGCTTGCGAGGCCGAAGAATCTCGCCTTGGTCGTTGCCGTTGGCAAGGCGAGATTCTTCGTCGGCCTCACGGCCTCCTCAGAATGACAAGCATGAAGGTTTCTTTCGCCGGCCTCAGTCGCCGCGAGGCGCCGCCGCGCGCCCGTCAGCCTCGACGCCGCCGCGGCCGCAGCAGCATCGCCGCCGCCCCGGCCGCCAGCAGCGCGATCGCCGCCGGCTCGGGAATCGGGTGCCCGCTACCCGAGGTCCCGCTGACGCTGGTCTCCCGGCCGATCCACACGTTGCCGGCCGCTTCCAGCCGGCCGGTGATCGAGGCGTCCCGGTCCACGTCCAGCCGGCGGAAACTCGTGAACGCCGCCTCCGCCCGGGTGCCCGTGCCCAGGTAGATGAAATCGTCGGCCCGGACGAGCAGCCCCCCGCCGCCGCTCTTGGTGAACGTCACGTCCCTGTCGGTGCTGAGGCTGCCGGAGAGGTTCAGCACGACGTCGCCGCCGCTCGTGTCGGCCACGATTTCCGAGCCCTTGCCGAGCCACGCGCTGCCCAGGTCGTACGTGCCGGCGCTGAGGCGGACGGTGGCGTCGCGGTCGGCGCTGACGGAGCCGTAGGTGCCCGGCGCGAGGGTCACGTCCTCGCCCCGGCCGTACCAGGCGCCGCTCCCGCCGCCGGACCAGGCGGGCTCGTCGGGCAGGGTGGTCTGCCAGGCGTTGACGGTCCGCAGGCGCTGCGCGACGGTCCCGCCGACGGTGGCGCCGCGCGAGATCCACTCGCCCGTGCCGTAACTCACGTCGCCCCCGACGTGGGCGCCGCCCTGGACGTCGACGCGGCCGTCGGCCGCCACGTAGCCGCCCACCTGCGCGCCGGCGCCGAGGCCCACGCTGCCGCCGCTGTCGATCGTCGCCACCGACGTGCCACGGTCCAGGTAGACGTTATCCGCCGAGACGAGGCCGCCGTCGATGGCGACGTCGCGGCCGGTACTCAGGTTCGACCCCGAGTAGACGCCCTGGGAGACCCGGACCTCGCGGCCGAGGTACCCGCCGCCGACCGCCCCCACGGGGCCGGTCACGGCGGCGCCGCGGTCCAGGCTCAGGCTGCCGCCGGCGAAGACGGCGAAGTCGTCCGGCGTGGTCTGGATGATGCCGGCCCGGGCGGCCGGCGCGACGGCCACCACGGCCGCCGCCAGAAAGCAGATTGTGGTAAGCGGATATTTCATTCTAACTCCCTTTCCCCGTGTGCCTCGTGTGCGTCCGTCCGGCGCCGGCCCGGCGGCCGAGCAGTCCCGCCAGCCCCGTCAGCAAGAGGGCCAGGGTGGCCGGCTCCGGCACCCCGGCCGGCTTCCGCCGCACCCCCACCAGTGCGTCGTCGTACCCCAGGCCCCATTCGGGCTTGCCGACCACGTCCTCGAACCCGACCACGCCGTAGCCGGACGCCTCATCCAAGTAGTAGCCCGTGTAATTCTCCCCGCCCGGGTTCAGCGCGTTGAGCGTCGTGTGGGGGTCGCGGAACGGGTCGCCGTTCGGCACCAGGAAAAACCCCACGTTCGTGCCGGCCTCGAACGGCCCGATGTCGATGGTGTCGCCGGGCACGAGGAACCCGCCGGCCCCGTCGGCCTCGGAGTAGTCCTCGAAGACCGTCACCTCCGTCAGCACCGTGCCGGCGTCGTCGAATGTGACGTAGCCGACGGCGTTGCGGAACCCGGCCTTCTCGTCCAGGAACGTCATGGAAACGACCGCGGGTTCGGTCAGGTGGAGATTCGCATCGGTCGTCAGCATCCCCGGGTCCATTTGGTCGAGGCGACCGTTGCCGGGGAAGGCCGCATCCACACGGTCGAGCAGGCCGTCCGGCAGGTCCTGGTGATAGAGGTCGCCCTGCACGACGTCGGCGGCCGCGGGGGTGTGTACGGCGAGCAGGAGCCCCGCCGCCAGGGCGAGGCGGTGTGCGTGTCCCATACCAGCGCTCCTTCGCAATCGACTGCGTCCCATCCGGGCCGTCGCGGGAGGACGAGGCGGGCGGGCGCCCCGCGGGCGCCGCGCGCACCCTGCGCCGTCCGCCATGACGACCGGCGGCATTCCGCCAGTGTCAAGCCTACCGGTCAGGCGGCGGAAGGCAAATCGGCGGAGGAGCGGGCGGCGGCGGCGTGCCCACAAGTGCAGCGATGACAGGCACTTAGGGCGACGCACGCGGCCGGGATTTCGGCCCCGAACCGTGCGCGCACCCCCTCGATTTCGACCGGAAAAACCCGGCCGCCCCGCCCCGCGAAAGGTACCTGTTTAGCCGCGACGCAACGCGGAGCCCGCCCGCCGCCGCGCACCCGTCAGCACGGACACCGCCGCGGACCCGCCATCCGCGGCACCCGCTCGGCCGGGAATCGCCGACACTCCGCCCCTCCCGCGGGTTGAAACCGCCGACGGACCCGCCCGTCCGACGGCCGAAGGCGGGTGCCACCGATTGCTCGTCAATCGGTGCGCCGGGAGGAGCCTGCACGGTTTGACAAGCAAACCGTGGCACCCGCGTGATCGGCGCGAAGGGAGGACCCATGCCCCGCCTCGCCCCGCAGCGCCTGCTTCTCGTGTCGGCGCTCGCCCTCGCCGCCGCGATCCTCGCCGCCGGTGTCCCGTGCGCGGCGGCGGAGGCGCCCGGCCGCCTCCAGCGCCTCCGGGTGCTCTCCGGCGGATGGCCGCGCGCCTTCTTCTTCCGCGCCGCGGAAGGGCGGGCCGCCAACCCCCGCGTCACCTACCCGCAGTGGGAGGCCACCTTCTCCCGCCTCATGGGCATCCAGGGCAAGGCTCTGGACGAGGAGGTGCCCGGCCGCGGACGCCGCAACGCCGAGTTCTTCACCCGCTTCAAGCGGGCCCATCCCGAGCAACTCGTCCTGCTGCACTACAACGGCAACGCGCGGGACCCGCACTTTGAGCGGGACCCGTTCTTCGCCGGCCACTGGCTGTATTACGAGGGCGCCCGCATCCTCTCGGACGTCCCCGCCGAGGCCGGCGAGACGACCCTCCGCGTCGACCATCCCGAACGGTTCCGGATGAACATGGGACGCTACCGCGACAAGAACGACGACGTGGGCCTGTGCGCCCTCGGCGCCGACGGCCGGCCCGACTGGCACCGCAGCGAACAGGTCCGCCTCGTCGCCGTCGACCGCAAGGCCGGCACCATCCGCGTGGCGCGGGGCTGCTACGGCACCGAGCCGCGGGCCTTCACCGCCGGCAAGGCCTGGGCCGCCGCCCACGCCACGGAGGGCCCCTGGCCGCGCAAGGGTCACCTGATGTGGTTCTACAACTATTCCACGCATTGCCCGCGCGACGCCGACGGCCGGCAGTGCTGGGAGGTCCACGCCGACGACCTGGCGGCCCGCTTCGCCGACGGCGGGCGCCTCGCCGCCTTCGACGGCGTCGAGTTCGACGTCCTGTTTCACGAGCGCGGCGGCCCGCGCGCCGACTCCGACGCCGACGGCACCGCCGACGGCGGCCGGGTCGACGGCGTGAACACCTACGGCCTGGGCGTTATCCGGTTCCTCGAGCGCCTGCGCACGCGCCTCGGCGCGGACCGCCTCATCACCGCGGACGGGCACCTCGGCACGCACCAGCGCGGCTTCGGTATCGTGAACGGCATCGAGAGCGAGGGGTGGCCGGACCTCCGCGACCGCAAGATCACCGACTGGTCCGGCGGCCTGAACCGGCACGCCTTCTGGGCCGCCCGCGGCCGCGCGCCCGTATTCAACTATATCAACCACAAGTTCGTCGAACCGACGGGCGAACCCGGCCGGCCCGACATGCGGCCCGAGGTGCCGTGGTCCACCCACCGGCTCGTCTTCGCCGCCGCCGTCATGACGGATTCGGCCATCTGCTACAGTTATGCCCCGCCATCCGAGAAGGGCGAATCGTACGGCATCTGGGACGAACTCGTCCGCGGCCGCGACCGCGTCGTCGGCTGGCTCGGCAAGCCCGAGGGCCCCGCCCGGCGGCTGGCGCTGTCGGCACCGGATACGCTTGGCGGCGCGGGCACTCCGCCCGGCGAGGCGCTCCGCAAGCGTTTGAGCGGAAAGGACTTACGCGTCACGCGCGACGGCGACGCCGTTCGCGTCGACGCCGCCGAGGGCGCGGAGGGCCCCACCCGCTTCCGCCTCGCGGGCGTCCCCTGCCGCGGCCCCGACCTGGTGGTCCG
Organism: uncultured Anaerolineales bacterium; assembly: GCA_964577175.1. GTDB lineage: Bacteria > Planctomycetota > Phycisphaerae > FEN-1346 > FEN-1346 > BS750m-G62. The sequence continues at coordinate 21,299 of CAZNYC010000044.1, read as the reverse complement.
CGTCACGCTGCGGGCCGACCCCCTGCCGGGATACCCGGAAACGATGCCGCGCCTGGCCCACGTCGGTATCGCGCCGCCCGAGGGCCAACTTACTCGCCGGGAGGCGCCCGAGGTCCGCATGGTCGTCCGCGGCCGGGGGCCCGCGCCCCTCGACCCCGAGACCGGCGCCTCGTTCACGTTCCGCCCCGTCCGCATCGGCGATGCGGCGGCCCGGCCGGCGTACTTCGTCCATCCCCCGTTCCGCGGGTGCGCGGGGGCCGTCTTCTGGCAGCGCGACGTGGCGGTGCCCAAGGGCGGACGCCTCGCCTTCGCCACCGCCATGGGACCCAAGAGCCCCGAGAAGAGCGACGGCGCGTGGTTCCGGGTGCAGGTGGCGCCGCTCGATGCGGACGGCGCGGCCGGCGCGTTCGAGCAGGTCTTCGAGCATTCGCAGACGGCCCACCGGTGGGTCCGGCACGAGGTGCCGCTCGCGACGTGGGCCGGCCGGCGCGTCCGCCTGCGGTTCGTCGCCGACTGCGGACCGAAGGACCACACCGTGACCGACCACGCCTACTGGAGCGAGGCATGGGTCGCCGGTCCCGCCGGCCCGGGGGCCGTCACCGAACCCGTCCGGCACATGACGTGGGCCGACGGGGAGGCATTCACGTCGCATTTCTATTTCTCGACTATCCGAACCGAGACGGCGGACCTGGCGATCGAGGTGGAGGGCGGGGCGCCCGTGTGGATCCGCGAGGTCTCGGCCCACGCGGCACCCGACCGGATGGTCCGGGCGTTCGAGCGGGGCCTGGTGCTGGCCAACCCGGCGCCGCGCAATCAGGTCTTCGATTTGGAGAGGCTCGCCCCCGGCCGCCGGTTCCGCCGCCTGCGCGCCTCACCCCACCAGGATCCCGGGACGAACACCGGCGAGCCCGTCGGCCGGACGGTCACCCTCGGCCCGAAGGACGGCCTGTTCCTCGTGGACGTGGCGGCGGGGCGATAGGGCGCCGGCGATCCGGTTTTTACCGCAGAGGACGCAGAGGAAAACAGAGAACGGCAGGAAGGCAGAGAAAAAGCGCTGTCATGCTGAGGCCCGAAGGGCCGAAGCATCTCGCCGTGGCCTTGGCCGTGGCCGTTGTTGCTGTGACTCTCTTTCCGCCGTTCTCTGCGCTCTCTGCGCTCTCCGCGGTGAAACCGGCAGGCCGGAAACCTCACTTCTCGAGGACGAGTTCGACGCGGTCCGTCTCGGCCACGTCCACCGTCTTCGTGGCGGCTTTGTACCCCTCCTTCGTGGCGGTAACGGTGTACGGCCCGGCGGGCTTGCGGCCGTCGTGGGTCACGACTTCGCAGGTGACGACGAAGGCCGCCTCGCCCGATTCGAGCGACACGTCCTTCACGTAACCGCGGTGCTTCCTTTCGAGGGGCCGTACCACGGTCAAGCGGTCACCATCGGCGATGAGCATGTCCTTCGACCCCTCGGGGGCCATCGTCGCCTGCTGAACCGCCTTGCCGTCAGGGCCGGTGACGACGACTCGGGCACCCGCGACGGGCCTGCCCTCGCCGTCCACGGCGCGGACGGTCAGGAAGGACTGGAAGCCGACCACGCCCGTCTCGCCGAGTTCAACGTTCTCGCGGCTTGCCCCCTTGTCGTACCCGTTGTCCAGGAAGACGCCCGTCGCCGGGATGCGGCCGCCGCGGAGCGTCACGCGCCCCTTGCCGCTGCACTTGACGCCGAAGTCGTTGCCCTGGTAGGCGCGCTCGTTCCAGGCCTCAGGGCCTTCGTACGGTTCGTCGTTATAGGTGAGCGTGTGGCCGTCGAAGTCGAGGGTGACGGCGGCGGCGGTGATTTCGAAGCCGGCGAGGGGGACCGTCAGGTCGCGCGTGAGGACGTACGTCGCCCCGTCCTTGTCGAGGACGTACGGCGGCCCCGCCAGGTCGCCCGGCACGGGGATGGCCTTTTCGTCCCGCGGCGGCGTGGTGAACGTCCGGACCTCGCCCTTCTCCTCGCTGCCGTCCGTGCCGATGCTGACGGGCCGGTAGTGGCACGTCTTGCCGGGTTCGAGACCGGTCAGGCGGTGGAACTGGGTGAACAGCGGCAGGCCGAGGACGCGGCCGGGTTTCGTGGCGGGCGTCGCCTGCTCGCACGCCTCCGTGGGACCGTATTCGACGCGGCTCGTGGCGCGGTTCGGCGTCCGCCAGACGACCCAGGCCGACGTGGGCCCCGTCTGGTGCCACCCGCTTCGGAAGCCGCCCGGCCCCCGCGGCTCGTACTCATCCATCGGCGCGAGGTCTTCCGTCGCCGGCGCGGCGGCGGCCGCGACGCACGGGCATGCGGCAAGGAGGGCCAGGATCAACAGGCTCGGCAGGATGCGCATGGGGCGGTCTCCTTCAGCGCGGGCGCGGCGGGGCTCCTCCGGCAATCGGGTTTTAACGCAGAGACCGCCGAGGACGCAGAGAAAATCAGGGCACGGCAGACGCAGCGTAACGGCAACGGCCACGGCGAGATGCTTCGGTCGCTGCGCTCCCTCAGCATGACAACCGAATGAATGTTCGCATCCACCTTTCTTGCCTTTGCCGTTTCCCTCCTTTCGCCTTTCTCCGCCTTTCTCTGCGCTCTCTGCGGGCTCTGCGGTAAAAACCGAAAGGGCAAACCGGCCCCGCCGTTACGACCGCCACGTCAGCCGGTCCACCTGCCCGTGCCGCGCGTCCGATTCGTCCACCGTCTGCAGGACCAGCCGGGCGCCGCCGGTCTCCAGGTGCACGTCCAGCCATCCGCGCGGCGCCTTCTTGTCGAACAGCCACGCCACGGCCGGCACGTTCACGAGGTGCACGTCGTCGCGCTTGCGGTACCACCAGGCGTGCGAGTGGCCGAACGCATACGCCTTCGCCCGCCGGCGGGGCAGGAGCGTCTCGAACAGGGCCGCCGTGTCGAGGAGGCCGGACGGTTTCTCGCGCCGGTCCGGGTTGTGATGGACGACGACGACGGCCGGTTTGCCGGGGGCGTCCAGCGTGCGGGCCAGCCACGCCCGCTGGGCCTCGCCCAGCAGGCCGGGGGTCACGTTCGTCTTGTTGAGCGAATCGAGCAGCACGAGGTCCGCCCGCGGCGTCTCGACGACACCGGCGTGCTTGCCGGCGACGGCCGGCTCGCCCTCCGGCCGCGACCCGGGGAACGCGGCATAAAAGTTCTCGCGATGGTCGTGGTTGCCCAGGACGAGGTGCACCGTCACGCCCGCCTCGCGCAGCGGCTTCAGCAGACGGCCGAGGGTGGCGTAGTCGCCCGGCTCGCCGGCGTCGGCGGCACAGTCGCCCGCGATAATCATGTGGGCCGGCAGGGGGCCCAGCGCCCGGACCTGGCGGCACGCGGCGGCGGCCGTCTCGACCGACCGGATGCCGCGATGCACCCGCTCCGGGTCGGCCCAGACGTGCGTGTCGGCCAGCAGGGCGAGGCGGTTCGGATCGACGGCCTTCGGCGCCCCGGCGGCCGCGCGCGGCAGGACGGCGGCGGCGCCGGCGGCGAGGGTGGTCCTCAGGAAGCGGCGGCGCGAGAGCGGCGGCAGATGGAGCGGCATGCTCGTCTCCTGGCGGGTTCGTGCGGCATCCGCATTGTCGGCCGCCGCGGCCGGCGGGTCAAGCCTCGGCCGCCGCAGGTGCCACGGTTTGCTTGTCAAACCGTGTTTTTCGCTCGCCGGGCACGGATTGGCAAGCAATCCGTGCCACCCGGCGCGAACGCGCCCTTTGCCGTTGTCGTTGCCGTTGCCTATTGCCGGTTGCCGGTTGCCGATTGCCCGGCCTGCCGGTACACTGGGAGCCCGCACGTGCCCGAGACAGGAGCGGTTGGATGCCCGAGGACGTATCGCAGGACGTTTCACAGGAAGAGAGCGGCGCGAACGGCCCCCCGCCGGCGCCGGCCGGCCGGCTGGTCGCCCTCGCCGACGCCGCCGACCTCAAGCGCCTGGAGCCCGCCTGGATGGAGGCCCTGGAGGACCCGGCGTTCGACGCCGACGCCGCCGGCGAGATCCTCGCGGCCCTTCGGGCCCACGCCTCGCCGCGCGTCGCGAAGGGGGCCGCCGCCCTCCTCTGGATGGCCCTCGAGACCTGGACCGAAGCCGGCCGGGCCGGCCGGGCCCGGGCCCTGCTCATCCGCCTCGGCGAGGGGCTGCCGGAGTCGGACCTCGTGCGCGAGGCCGCCGCCGAGGTCTACCGGGCCCACGCCGCCGATACGCCGGACCTGGAGGCCCTCCTCGCGATGACCCTCGGCCGGGACGACGTGGCGCCCGGCACGGCCGTGGCGCGCCTGGAGACGTTCCTCGCCCTGCCGCCCGGCACGTTCGTCGTGGACCCGCGCCGCAAGCACCCGGGGTGCGTCCTGGGCGTCGACGCCGAGCGCGGCGTCCTGAAGGTCTCCTTCGGCGAGAGCGAGCGCGGCTACGATGCCGAAAGCGTCGTCCACCTGGAGCCCGGCGACCCGGACAACTTTCTGGCCCTGGTGGCCTTCGCGCCGGAGCGGCTGGCCGAGATGGCCGGCGCCGATCCCGATCGGCTCGCGCGCATCGTCCTGGCGGCCCACGGGCCGAAGATGAAGTTCCGCGAGTTCAAGGCGGCCCTGGAGCCCGCCGTCCCCGCCAAGGCCTGGGCCGCCTGGTGGCGCGGGGCCAGGGAGACCGTCAAGCGGTCACCCTATATCGATATGATGGGCTCCAGCCAGCCCACCCTCACCCTGCGGGACCAGCCCGTCTCGTTCCAGCGGGAGCGGCGGCACGCCTTCCTCCAGGCCGAGGGCGAGGACCGACTCGCCATGGCCCTCTCGTACCTGGACGAGACCGGCCACGACCCGGCGTCCGAGGCCGCCCTGCTCGCCGAGTTCGCCGAGACCCTCGCCCGCACCGCCCGCCGGGCCGACACCGCCGCCGAGCGCCTCGGCGCCCTGGCCGTGCTCGCCCAGATGCACCGCCGCCATCCGGACACCCTGGCCGCCCCGTCCGACGGACCGGCCGACGTGGCGGGCCCGGCCGGCGTGCCGGCCGCCGTCGCGGCCCTGGCCGACGCCTCCGTCGTCCGGGCCGTCCTCGCGCTGGTGCAGGAGACGATGCCGGATGCCTGGCCCGACGTCTTCGCCGACGCCCTCGCCGCCGCCCGTCTGCCCGAGGCGTGCGCGCAGATGGCCGACGCCCTCGTCGAGGCCGGCCACGGCGACCGCCTGGCGGCCGCCGCCGAGGCGCTCATGCGCCGCCCCGACGACGCCCCCGCCGCCACCTTCTGGCTCTGGACCGCCGTCACGGGCGGCGACTGCGCCGACGCCCTGGCCGGCGTGGACCCCGTCTCGCTCACCATCCGCATGCTGCTGGCGGTGGACCATCTCGGCCGCGACGCACAGGAGGACCGGTCCCTGAAGCCCGTCGTCACGCAGATCCGCGGGGCGCTGGACGTGCGCGCCAATCCCGCCATCGAGCGGGTCCTCGAACGGGCCGACGACGCCCAGGCCAAGGACATCCGCGCCGCCGCCGACCGCAACACCGTCCTGACCGAGGCGCTGCGGTCCCGACTGCTGGACCTGGTGCGCCGCACGCATCCCGACCACTTCGCCGTCCAGCGCGTCGAGCCGTGGGAGGAAGAGGACGTCATCTGGACGAGCGAGCGAGCCCTGCGGCACCAGGAGGAGGTGTACGGCGACCTGGTGACCCGCCAGATGGCCGAGAACGCCCAGGCCATCGGCGACGCGGCGGCCCTCGGTGACATCAGCGAGAACGCCGAGTTCACCGCCGCCCTCGAGGAACAGCAGCGCCTCTCGGAGAAAGCCGAGCAGATGCAGGCGGACATCCGCAAGGCCCGCGTCATCCCGCCCAGCATGGGGGCCGCCGACACCGTGACCGTCGGCTCGCGGGTCCGGGCCCGCCACCTCGCCACCGGCGAGGAGGAGTCCTTCACCTTCCTCGGCCCGTGGGATACGGACGTGGAGAACGGTATCTACTACTATCGCGCCCCCCTGGCCCTGGCGTTCATGGGCAAGGCCGTCGGCGACACCGTGACCTTCGGCCAGGGCGACACGCAGCGGCGGTGGGAAATCCTGGAGATCGCGGCGGGGATCTGACGCGGCAAGCCGCGTCCTTGGTCCTTGGTCACTGGTCCTTGGCCATTTGTCATTGGCGTATACCAACCTTCACGCCGTTCTCTGCGTGCGCCGCGCGCTCTGCGGTGAAAGCCGTTGCCGTTACCGCCGCGGGATGAACTGGCGCAGGAACCTCGCCGCCTGCCGCACCGCCGCCTGCCGGTCCGCGAGCGATCCCTCGTACGCCCGGTCCTCGATCTCGATGCACACCGGCCCCGTGTACCCCACGTCCGTCAGGACCGAGACGAAGTGCCCCCAGTCGATGTCGCCGAGGCCCGGCACCTTCGGCGTATGGAACTCGAGCGGCGTGGCCAGGATGCCCGCGTCGTCGAGGCGATGGACGTCCACCCGCACGTCCTTCGCATGCAGATGAGCCAACCGGTCGGCGAACTCGCGCAGCGGGGCGGCATGGTCCATCATCTGCCACACCAGGTGCGACGGGTCGTAGTTCAGGCCGAAGTGCGGGGCCGGAATCGCCTCGAACAGCCGACGCCACACCGCGGGCGAATGCGCGAGGTTCTTCCCGCCCGGCCACTCGTCGGCCGTGAACAGCATGGGGCAGTTCTCGATGCCGATGCGGATGCCCTTCTCCCCCGCCCGCGCCACGAGCGGCGGCCACACCTCCATCAGGCGCGGCCAATTGTCATCCACGGATTTCGACGGGTCGCGGCCGATGAACGTGTTCACCCCCGAAAGGCCCAGCACCGCGGCCGCGTCGATCACCTTCATCAGGTGCTCCACCGCCACCCGCGCCTCGTCCTCGTCCGGCGAGAGCGGGTTCGGGTAGTAGCCCAGCGCGCTGATCGCCACCCCCGCCGCCTCGCACTGCCCGCGCACGGCCTCGGCCTCCGACTCGCCGAACCCGTCCACGTCGATGTGCGTGACGCCGGCGTACCGGCGCTCGGCCTTGCCCTTCGGCCAGCACATGACCTCGACGCATTCCAGGTCGCACTCGGCCGCAAAGGCGAGCAGGTCCTCCAATTCCAGGTCCGGCAGGATGGCACTGGCGACGCCGAGTTGCATGGCAGGCTCCTTTGGCTGAAAGTCCAAGGTTCAAGGTCCAACGTCGAAAGTCCAAGGTCCAACGTCCTGAGTCCACGGTTCCAGGTCCCGGCCGCATTATACCGGCAAGGGCACGGGTTGTCACCCTGGGCTCGTCCCGGCGCGCCGGGACGGGCCGAAGGTGACAATCCATGGACCCCTCCTGCGAAGAACCGACGCTCCATTCCCTCTGTTCCCGGTCCTTGGGCGTTGCCGTTGACCTACCTTCGCGCCGCTTTGCGGCTTGTCACCTCTGCGTGAGGCATGCCGTGGCCGTTCTCGGCGTTCGCGGCGTGCTCGGCGGTGAAATGCTTCTTTCGGAACGCCGGGCGGCGCGGTATCATACGGGGCCGCAAACCCGCTCCAGGCGGGCGAAAACGGCGATGAGCGACCTGATCGGCGACCCGGCCGGACCGGCGGACGACGCGGGCCGCGCGCGGCACGGCCGCGGGCGATCCGGTTCCGAACCGCCGTCCCACGGGATCCACACGGAGAAGGAGTCCGATGGCCAAACGGAAGACGAAAACCAGGAAGGCGGCGAAGCAATCGGCGACGACGGGCGGCAAGGCGGCCGCCAACGCGTCCGGCAAGAAGACCGCCCGCAAACGGTCCGCCAAACGCAAGGGCAAGGGCGGCAAGGAGGCCGGCAGCCAGGGCGGCGAGTACCGGGCCGACGCCATCCGCGTCATGAAGGGCCTGGAGGCCGTCCGGAAACGGCCCGATATGTACATCGGCGACCGCCAGCAGCGGGGGCTGCATCACCTCGTGAACGAGGTCGTCGATAACGCCATCGACGAGGCGATGGCCGGACACTGCAAGACAATCAACGTGACCATCCACGCGGGCGGCAGCGTGAGCATCGCCGACGACGGGCGTGGGTTCCCCGTGGACAGGCATCCCACCGAGAAGAAGCCCGGGGTGGAGGTGGCCCTGACGATGCTGCACGCGGGCGGGAAGTTCGACCACACGACCTACAAGGTGAGCGGCGGGCTGCACGGCGTGGGCGTGAGCTGCGTGAACGCCCTGTCGGAATGGCTGGAGGCGGAGATTCATCGCGATGGGTACATCTGGCGCCTGGCCTTCGCCCGGGGCAAGAAGACCCAGTCGCTCAAGCGCGGGCGGAAGACCAGGAAGACGGGGACGCGGATCACGTTCAAGCCGGATGCCGAGATCTTCGACGACCCGACGTTCAAGTTCGACGTGCTCGAAAGCCGCATGCGGGAACTGGCGTATCTGAACGAGGGGCTGCGCATCCGCCTGAAGGACGAACGCGACGATCGCGAGGCGGAGTTCCGGTTCAAGGACGGAATTCGGGCCTTCGTCAAGCACCTGAACGAGGGGAAGGATACGCTGCACCGGAAGGTGATCTACTACCGTCGCGAGGACGCGGAGACCGGAATCGACCTGGAAGTGGCGATCCAATATAATGATGGGTATAACGAGAATATTCTGTGCTTCGCGAACAACATCAACACGATCGAGGGAGGGACGCACCTGTCGGGGTTCAAGTCCGCCGTGACGCGGACGCTGAACTTCTACGCGAAGAAGCAGAACCTGCTGAAGGGCGACGCCTCGCCCGCCGGCGACGACCTCCGTGAAGGGATGACCGCGGTCCTCTCGGTACGCGTGCCCGATCCCCAGTTCGAGGGACAAACCAAGACCAAACTCTCCAACAGCGAGGTGGGGACGTTCGTCGAGACCGTCACCAACGAGATGCTCGGCCAGTACCTCGAGGAAACCCCGTCCGACGCCAAGAAGATCGTCCAGAAAGCCGTCCAGGCCATGACCGCCCGCCAGGCCGCCCGCAAAGCGCGCGACCTCGTACGACGCAAAGGCGCCCTGGCCTCCGGCAACCTCCCCGGCAAACTCGCCGACTGCGCGGAACGCGACCCCGCCCTCTCCGAACTCTTTCTTGTCGAAGGCGATAGCGCGGGCGGGTCGGCGAAGCAGGGGCGGGACCGTCGCACGCAGGCCATTCTGCCGCTCCGTGGGAAGATTCTGAACGTGGAAAAGGCGCGGATCGACAAGATGCTGGCCCACGAGGAAATCGCCACGATCATCTCGGCCATCGGGGCAGGCATCGGAGAGGAGGAATTCGACTCCGAGCGGGCGCGGTACCACAAGATCATCATCATGACCGACGCCGACGTCGACGGCAGCCACATCCGGACCCTTCTGCTCACCTTCTTTTACCGCCACATGTCACAACTTATCGAGAAAGGGTGGGTCTACGTGGCCCAGCCGCCACTCTACCGCGTCCGGCGGCGAAGCAAGGAATACTACGTCCAGAGCGACCGCGAGATGCGCGACATGCTCCTCCGGCTCGGGGTCGACGGCGCCGCCCTCCGCGTCAATCCGGACCCCAAGACCCGCGGCCGCCGCAAGAAAACCCCCAAGGAAATCGGCGGCTCCAAACTCGAGGAACTCGCCCGTCTCCTCACGCGGGCCGAGGAACTCGTCCGCGGTATCGAACGCCGCGGCGTTCCGTGGGAGGCGTTCCTCGACGCCCGCGACGCCAAGGGCGCCTTCCCCGGCTGGATGGTCCGTCTCAGCGGCCAGGTCCGCCTCTTCCACACCGAGACGGCCGCCAACAAGGCCATCCGCGAGGCGTACGGCCTCGCCGCCAAGGGCCGCAAGAAATCCAAGAAGGGCGAGGACGAGATCGACGAGGCCGACCTCCCCGAACCCGAAGAACTCTTCGGCGCCGGCGACCTCACCAGCCTGGCCCGCCAACTCGACCGCCGCGGCCTCGACATCGCCGACTGGCACCTCGAACCCCGCCAGGAGGTCGGCGAGGACCAGGCCTGGCACAAGTTCGCCATCGCCTCCAACGGCGACGTGCTCGACGTGGCCGGCGTCGCCGGCATCCTGCCGGGCATCCGCCGCCTGGGCCAGCACGGCATGGACATCCAACGATTCAAGGGCCTCGGCGAGATGAACGCCGAGCAACTCTGGGAAACCACCATGGACCCCTCCCGCCGCGTCCTCAAGCAGGTCCTCATCGAGCAGGCGTCCGAGGCCGACCACATGTTCAGCGTCCTCATGGGCTCCAGCGTCGAACCCCGCCGCGAGTTCATCCAGAAACACGCCCTCGAAGTCCGCAACCTCGACGTGTAGTGAATGCGGAGTGAACGGCAACGGCTTTCAATGCAGAGAACGGCGGGAAGGCGGGTCAACGGCAACCACAAAGGATGACGGACAAAAGGACCGCCGTTCGTGGCTTCGGACTCCGGGCCTTGGCCTCTGGACCTTGGACTGCCTCACAGGAGGTTCCGGGGCCGCCGCCCGCGCGAAGCCGCTTGTGTTCGCCGACCCGATCGCGGGCCGCGCGCCGTGGCTCGGGGCGCGTGGCGTTATTGACCTTCCTCCCCGCCGCCGGTACGATGGCCGGCATGGAATACATTCTTCCGGGCATCGCGGTGGTGCTTCTGGGGCTGGTGCTCGCGCTCCTCCTGAAGCAGCGGAAGGGCGGCGGGGCGGTCGAGGGCGAACTTCGCCGACGCATCGACACCCTTGAGCAGGAAGCCGAGGACCTCCGCGGCGACCTCGGCGCGGCGCGCCAGGCCCGCGTCCAGGCCGAGACCCGCCTGGAGGCCGAACGCAAGAGTTTCGAGGAGAAGCGGCGGCTCCTCGCCGACGCCGAGACGCAACTGAAGGACGCCTTCGCCGCCCTGTCGGCCAAGGCGCTGAAGGAGGGGCGCGAGCAGTTCCTCGGCGAGGCCGGCGAGCACCTGAAGCCGATCCGGCAGGTGCTCGACGCGTACCAGAAGCGGCTGGAGGAGATCGAGAAGGCCCGCAACGACGCCTACGGCGGGCTCACGTCCCGCCTGGCCACGCTCGCCCAGGCCCATCAGGCGCTCCAGAAAGAGGCCCACCAACTCTCCACGGCGCTGCGGTCGCCGACGGTGCGCGGGCGGTGGGGGGAGATGGCTCTGCGGAACGTCATAGAGGCGGCCGGCATGAACCCGCACTGTGACTTCGAGGAACAGGTGTCGGCGACCGGCGAGGCGGGACGCATCCGGCCGGACGTTACCGTCCACCTGCCGAACGACCGGATCGTCGTCGTCGACGCCAAGGCGCCGCTGGATGCGTACATGGAGGCGATGGAGGCCGGCGACGAAAGCAGTCGCAAGGCGGCCCTCGATCGCCACGCCCGGGCGCTGCGCTCCCACGTCCAGCAGTTGTGCCTGAAGGCGTACTGGCAGCAGTTCGAGAATACGCCCGATTTCGTGGTCCTTTTCATCCCGGGCGAGTCGTTCTTCAGCGCGGCCCTGGAGGCCGACCGCGCGTTGCTCGAGGACGCGCTGCGTAGCAAGGTGATCCTGGCCAGTCCGGCCACGCTCATCGCCCTGTTGCGGGCGGTGGCCAGCGGCTGGCAGGAGGAGGCGCTGGCCGAGAACGCCCAACGCATCGGCCAGACCGGCCGCGAACTGTACGACCGCGTGCGCGTGTTCCTGGAGCACTTCGCGAAGGCCGGCAAGGCGCTCCGCCAGGCGACCGAGTCATACAACAGCGCGGTGGGGTCGTACGAGTCGCGGGTCCGGCCGTCGGCCCAGCGGCTGGCCGAGCAGGCCGCCGCCGACCTCGACCTGCCCGAGCCCAAGCGCATCGATGCGTCGCTCCGCAGCCTGCCCGAGCCGGAGGCGGACGAGGAAGAGCCGTAGGCGCGCGGTGCCACGGATTGCTCGCCAATCCGTGTTCCCCGGCCGGGCAAGACCGGCCGGGCAAGACCGGCCGGGCCACACAAGAAGCCCGGTGTGACGAGCAAGCCGCGGCACCCGGCGCAAGCGGTCGACGATGAAAGGACTCTCCATGCCTGCCCCGTCCGACTTCCTGGCCGAGGACCCGTGGCGCGTGTTCCGCATCATGGCGGAGTTCGTGGACGGGTTCGAGATGATGGCCCGCGTGCCGCCCGGCATCAGCGTGTTCGGCTCGTCGCGGGCGGGGCCGGACCACCCGTACTACCGGAAGGCCGAGGAGACCGGCCGCCTCGTCGCCGAGGCCGGGTTCAGCGTCGTCACGGGCGCCGGGCCGGGCCTGATGGAGGCGGCCAACAAGGGGGCCAAGGAGGCGGGCGGCGAAAGCGTGGGCCTGAACATCGTTTTGCCGTTCGAGCAGGTGGCCAACCCGTTCCTCACCAAGGCGATCGATTTCCGGTACTTCTTCGTGCGCAAGGTCATGTTCTCGAAATATGCCTGCGGGTTTATCTTTCTCCCCGGCGGGTACGGCACCCTGGACGAGTTCTTCGACACGATCACCCTCATCCAGACCGGCAAGATCCACCGGCTGCCCGTGGCGCTCGTGGGGTCGGACTTCTGGCAGGGGCAACTCGACTGGCTCCGCGAGACCGTCCTGGAGGGATTCCACCACATCCTGCCCGAGGACCTCGACCTGGTGCGGCTGACCGACGACCCCGCCGTGGCCGTGCGCCACGTGGTGGAGCATCTGGCGGCCCGCGACCGCGAGACCCGGGCCGAGGTCGGCAAGTGGGACACGCCCGAAGGCAAGGTCATGCCGTAGGGAACGCGTGGGTGCAAGCACCCACCCT
>CAZNYC010000044.1:0-8528 GCA_964577175.1 uncultured Anaerolineales bacterium | reverse complement strand
CGCGCTTCTGCGAAAGGGAACGCGTGGGTGCAAGCACCCACCCTACGCGCTGCGAAAGCGTGGGCTTGCGGCGTCGGAGACGCATGCGTTCGCGAACGCGCGAAAGCATGGCACCCGGCAAACGCCCGGCCATGAGCGGAGCCAATGGCCGGGAACACGGGGAACGCGTGGGTGCAAGCACCCACCCTACGCGCTAACGCGATGCCTCCGGCGCCGGCGGCAGGCGGCGCTCGGCCCGCAGCGTCTCGCCGGCCAGGGTCGTGAAGGCGGCGCGGAGCAGGAGGGCCTCGCCCGCGGCCGGACGGTCGCCGGGCCACCGCAGCGTCAGCACGTACCCGCGGACGCCGAGCATATCGACCCACGTCTCGGCCAGGTCGTTCTGGGGGAACGTCCAGATAGGATACGACGTGGGTTCGCCGCCGTCGGCCCCCGGCCGCAGGACCTCCAGCCGCAGCCGGCCGGCCCGTTTGACGACGTCGCCCTCGGCGTCGAGCGGCTGGAGGACGACGTGCAGCCGCTCCGGCCCCGGCGTGCCGTCCTCGTCCACGGGGCCGGTGGGGTCGACGAAGCGGACGGCCAGGGCGCGGAACGGGTCGGCGGGCGCGGGCGGCCGTTCGGCGGCTTCGGCGCCGGCGGCCGTCAGGTCGGCGATGCGGTCCTCGGCCGCCAGGAGGTGGTCCTGCAACTCCCGGTTCTGGGCCATCAGGGCCCGGACGGATTCGTCGCGGCTGAGGGTGGCGTCGCCGCAGCCGCCCGCGACGGCCAGAGCGGCCCCGGCGAGCAGGACGGCGGCGTGGCGAAGCGGTGTCATGGACGGCCCTCTCGCTGGCCGGCGGCCCCGTCGCCGCCGGCGCCCGTCACTGTAGAGTCGGCGGGGGCGGGTGTCAACGGCCCGTGCGAACGGGGGTGCCACGGTTTGCTCGTCAAACCGTGCTTTTTGTGTGGCCCGGCCGGTCTTGCCCGGCCGGGAGAACACGGATTGGCAAGCCATCCGTGGCACGCGGCGCGCCGGCGCCCGGCGCGGCCGCCGCAAACCTTGTCGCGCGGTGCGGGATTGGTCTATACTGGGCGATTCCCTGACGAGGAGCCGCCATGCCCGACCCCCTCCGCATCACCACGGTGCCGTACCTGAACGCCCGGCCGCTCGTCCACGGCCTGGCGGGGCGGGGGGACGTGCGGCTGTCGGAGGGGCCGCCGAGTGCCCTGGCCAGCCGGCTGCGGCGGGGGGAGACCGACGCCGCCCTCCTCCCCTCCATCGAGTACTTCCGGCTGGCGGCCGAGGGCGGCGAACGGGCCCGCGGCGGGGCGGCGGCCGGGGTCGTGGCGCTGCCGGTGGCGGCCATCGGGTCGCGCGGGCCCGTCGGGTCGGTCCGCCTGTTCGGGTACGCCGCGCCGCAGCGGGTCCGGCGGGTGCGGCTGGACGCCGAGAGCCGCACGTCCAACGTCCTCGCGCGCCTCGTCGTGTCACGGGCGATGAACCTGTCGCCGCACTTCGCCATGCCGGAGGAGGGCGGCCCGGACGCCCGGCCGCCGGACGCCGAGGTGATGATCGGCGACCGGGCCCTGGCGGCCGCCCCCCAGGCCGCCGAATGGGTCATGGACCTGGGCGAGGCGTGGGAGCACCTCGTCCGCCTGCCGTTCGTGTACGCGTTCTGGACGGCCCGGACGGATGCGGACCTGGCGCGGCTGGTCGCCGTCCTGACGGAGGCGCGGGACGCCGGGCTCGCCGCCCGCGACGCCATCGGCGACGCGGCGGCACCGGACTTGGGCCTCTCGGCCGAGGCGCTGCGGACGTATCTTGCGGAGATGGTCCGGTACGCGTTCGGCCGGCGGGAGCAGAAGGGCCTGGTGGCGTTCTACCGGATGGCCGTCGAGGAGGGCCTCGCGCCGGGAGGCGCGCGGCTGGGGGTGGTCGAGGTGGGATGAGGTTCGGCGGATGGCACCGGCCCCGGCCCGCCCAGATCAGCCCGTGCCCCTGGTTGGACGATGGGGCCCGCGCGAGCCTAAGCAATAGGCGTCGCTCTGCAGGCTTGCCGAGCCCCAGGTTACACGATATACTGCGTCCGTCGTCAGGCACCTGACTGAGCGCGCGTGATGCCTGCCTGGTGGGTTTCCAGGCCCATGAGGACCTTGCACGGACTGTCCGCGAAGGGAGTTCGCCAGTGGCGTCAGACTTGACTTCAGATGCCCCGCACATCGACCGGATTGTCCTGCAATCGGCAGAAGACCTGAGCATTCTGCCGGACGAAAGCGTCGACCTGACGGTGACCTCGCCTCCCTACTGGAACGCCATTGACTACGACGTCCACACACGCGGCAAGAACGAGTGGTACCGCAATCGCCAGTACGACAAGGGTTACGGCGATTACGCCGACTACCTGGCGTGGCTTGAAGGAGTTTTTCAACCCTTAGTCACAAAGACCAAACCAGGGGGATACTGTGGCGTGGTGATTGGCACGGTCCTGCTCAACGGCGACCACTATCCTCTGCCCTTCGACTTCACGAGCCTGATGGTCAAGTGGGGTTGGCGGTTTCACCAGGACTTCGTATGGCACAAGGTCACGGGGGGCGTCAAGCGTGCGGGCGTTTTTATCCAGAAACCGTACCCTGGGTATTTCTACCCGAATATCATGACCGAGTACATTCTGGTTTTTCGCAAGGAGGGCCTTCCCGTCTACTCGGGCCGGGATGAGTCGGAGAGAGAGGCCGCTAAGGTGCCGATTGACGATCTCTTCAAGAAGGAGTTGGCCAACACCGTCTGGCATATTGCCCCGGTCCCACCGGGCCACGTGGACCACCCGTGCCCGTTTCCCGAGGAGATCCCCTTTCGTCTAATCCAGCTGTATACGTACGAGGGCGCGCTTGTCTTTGACCCCTTTGTGGGCAGTGGGCAGACCACCAAGGTGGCTCACCACATGGGACGGCGTTTTCTGGGACTTGATATCGAACCGCGATACGTGGAATACGCGCGCGACAGGCTCAACGAGACCTTGTCTATTCGCAAAGAACAGCTCCTGGCGGTTTTCGAGAAGCTGCAGTACCGGCCGAAGCGCGTCCTGCGTACGGAGAACCTTCCTCTATTCCAAGAGAAGTAGGCGGCTTTCGTGCGCCACGTCAGGTCCGGTAGTTTTCGATGAGAGGTGCCTCCCCCTGGGCCGCACGGCATACGTCGCGGAGCGGGCATGAATCGCATGCAGGCTCAGAGTGGTTCCAGCAGTAGTGCGTGCCGATGTGGATCAAACCGTCGTCCACATTCGCAACAGACGCACCCGCCCCGTACACCAGTAGATAAGCGTTAATCAATCTCTGGATCTGAATGGTTCGCGGCGGCCTCTTATTGCAGCAGAGATAGTCGCAGCATGCGGACCGGTATGTGTCTTCAACCTCTTCCGGCAGGGCGGCGGTCGCTTTCATGCCGCGGATTTGCGTCGCCCGGATGTAATCCGTGCCCCCTTTACCTTGGCCGGGCCGGATGACCGTCTTCTTCTCGTAGTCTTCCTCGTCGGCCCACTCCAGGAGACATCCCGTGCGCCAGAGAACACGGCCCACGTTGCTGTCCAAGGGAATCTCGTAAGAGAGCCCGCCCCAAGCAGGGTCGTCCTTTTTCAACACGGCGAAGGTGGACACGGCCCACTTCGCGAAAAGGTGGGCGGCTTTGTCACCTATGCATTTTCCTAGGCCAAATCGACGATGGTCCTTTACTTGCCGGCTCATCTCCTCGGCGGAGGGAAATGACCAAAGGAAGCGGCAGAAGGCCTCGGCTGCATATGGCTCTTCGGCAGCCGCCTGGCGTTGAAGCATGGGTAGCGAAAGAGGCGTGCCCCAGCGAAAGACCACATAGTTCAGGGTTTGGCGGCTGTTGTCCAGGAACAGGTTGTACTTGCCGGCGGTGGACTGATTATCCGCCGCCCAGTCCTCGGCACGCTCGCCTGAGACTTCCTCGTTGGCCTCGTCGACAATTGACAAGACGGTGGCAATGTTCTCAAAGAAGCTCTCCGGCTCGTGCAGGAACCGGATGTCCGCTTCGTACAAGCGGTCTGTGACCTTCTTGGCAAGAAGTCGCACACCGATGATGTCCGGCCCTTGGTCCAGCACCGCGCTGAGTATCAGGAATCTGGCGAGCAGCTCACGACGGGTGCATTCCCCGTCAAGGTCTCCGAGGCGGCATACGTCGAGGCTCCCGCCAAGTTGGAAGAAGGGAGTCAGGGGCCGTACCTGCAGGAGTTCAGTGGTGGTCGGATAATCTCGGCCAACTCCGCCAGCAAGAATGAGGATTTCCCGCACTAGAGCCATGTGGCCCCTCGTCTATCTACGGTTTGCGCACAAGTCCAGCAACAAGACGTTCGGGCTTTGTCCCCAGCGCTTGGGATATCTTGGCGATGTTCAGAAGGCTGACGTTCCGCTCGCCACGTTCCACGCTTCCTATGTACGTGCGGTGCAACCCCGCTTTGGTCGCAAGGGCTTCCTGGGAGAGGCCGGCTCGAACCCGGCGACGGCGAACGTTGCGTCCGAATCTGGCAAGGAGTTGGCTTCCCATGCGGGCCCCTTTCCGGGCGTGAAGCCCTAATCGAACTCATTGGAGGCGGCCGGTCTACAGACTATAAGTAGCGTTGCCTTGGTGGGCGCCACGATGTGAAAATCAGCTGCTGTCGTTCGCTCTGTTTGGGCGAAACCGTGAAGGGGGAGATGTTGTCCGGCGGTAAGGTTCGCCGCGCGTTGCCGGGCGGCGGGGCCGGGCGGTATACTGAGGGCGCGATGCCCGATTCCCCTCCCATCCCCCGCATCGAGGCCGACGAGGCCCTGCACCTCCTCACCGAGGCCGACCTCCTGGACCTCGGCCGGCGGGCCGGCGCCGTCTGCCGGCGCCTCCACCCCGAGCCGTACCGCACGTTCGCCATCGACCGGAACGTCAACTTCTCGAACCTGTGCGAGTGCCGGTGCCGCTTCTGCGCCTTCTGGCGGGCCGAGGGCGACCCGGAGGCGTACGTCCTGTCGGAGTCGGCCATTGCCGCCAAGATCGAGGAAGCGGAGGCCCTCGGGGCCACGCACATCCTGGGACAGGGCGGCCTCTCGCCGCGGACGGACCTCGATTACTACGAGGGGCTACTTCGGCGGATTCGCGAGCGGTTCCCCGGCGTGCGGCTGCACTGCTTCAGCCCGCCGGAGGTGCACGCCATGGCCCGGCGGGCGGGGCTCACGTACGCGGAGGTCCTGGCGCGGTTGCGGGCGGCGGGGCTCGACAGCCTGCCGGGCGGCGGGGCGGAGATCCTCGTCGACCGCGTCCGCCGCCGCATCAGTCCCCGCAAGTGCACGGCGGACGAATGGCTCGGCGTCATGCGGGCCGCCCACGCCCTGGGCATGCCCGCCAGCGCGACGATGGTCTTCGGCCACGTCGAGACGCCCGCCGAGCGGATCGCGCACCTGCTGCGGGTCCGCGAGGTGCAGGACGAGACCGGCGGGTTCCTCTCCTTTATCGCGTGGCCGTTTCAGGCCCCGCACACGCAACTCGCCGAATCGGGCGGCCTGCCGGAGGGGTGGCGGCCGGCGAGCGGGGCCGAGTACCTGCGGACGGTGGCCGTGGCGCGCCTCGTGCTCGACAACGTGCCGAACGTGCAGGCCTCGTGGGTGACGATGGGGCCGCGCATCGGGCAGACGGCCCTCGGGTTCGGGGCGAACGACCTCGGGTCCACGATGATCGAGGAGAACGTGGTGGCCGCCACGGGGTGTCGGCACCGGGCGTCGCCGGGGCTGCTGCGGCGGCTGATCGAAGCGGCGGGGTTCGAGGCGCGGCAGCGGGATTCTCGTTATCAGACGGTCGATGGGTGACCGATATAGCCAGAGGTGTCGCCTGCACGAGGGCGCCCGTCTTCGCCGGCCCGCTTGGGGGCCGCGCGCCGTTCGGCGCGCGTAACGCACTGGCGGACAAGCCGCCAGTGGCACCCGGCGATCTCGCAGGTGCCACGGTTTGCTCGTCAAACCGTGCGCCGCGAGCGGAGAACACGGATGGACAAGCCGTCCGTGGCACCGCGCGAACGCACGACGGTCGTGGGAAAGGAACCGGGGTGCCGGAACTCGAACCGCTGATCGACGAGGCGCGAGACGTACTCGTCACCGAGACGCCCCTGGGCCGGGAGGACCGGTTCCTCTTCGACCATTCCCTGCGGGTCATGCAGGTGGCGGAACGGCTCTCCCATTGCCGGGAGGTCCGCCAGTGGCGGGTCGACCGGTTCGCCCTGCAGGTGGCGGCCCTGTTCCACCAGGCGGCGACGGTGCGGCTGGACGAGGAACGCCGGACCAGCACGGTGTACGCGGCGGCCACGATGAGCGCCGAAGACATCAAGGAATACAGTGCCGAACTCGCGGGCGACCGGCTTCGCGGCCGGGTGCCGGAGCGGCAACTGTCGCGCATCCAGGAGGTCATCCGGCGGGCGCACGACGCCAGCATCGAACTGGCCGAGGCGAAACTCCTCTCCGACGCCGACAGCCTCGACGACATCGGGGCCCTCGGCGTGTGGCGCGATATGCGCCGGCACATCCTGGAGGGCCGCGGCGTCGACGACTCCGTCCGGGCGTGGCAGCGGCGGGAGGAATACGGGTACTGGGAGGCCCGCCTGCGGGAGGCGTTCAACCTCGAGACCTCCCGTCGCCTGGCCGAACAGCGCCTGGCGGCCGCCCGGCAGTTCAAGCAGCAACTCGCCGTCGAACGCGAGGCCCTCGACCTGGAGGACGGCGAGGAGGACGCCCCGTGACCCCCGAGCCCCCCCCGCGGACGGGCCTCATCGTCGGCAGCGGGGCCTGGCACGTCCTGCAAGAGACCGGCGGGTTCGATCTCGGGGAGGGTGCCCCGCACGAAACCCCCTTCGGCCTCTCGCGCCCCATCTTCGAGGCCCGTCTGCCCGGCGGGCGCGACGTCCTCCTGCTGACCCGGCACGGCGAGACCGGCTATCGTCTCGGCGCCTGGGCCGTCCCGTACCGCGCGAACCTATGGGCGCTGAAGGACCGCGGCGTGGACACGGTCCTGGCGACGTGCGCGTGCGGGGGCATCGACCCGCGGCTGGCGGTCGGCACGTTCGTCGTCCCGCACGATCTTCTCGACCTGACCACCCGTCGGGCGAAGACGTTCTTTGCGCGGTCGGGCCTGGGGGTGCTGCGGCACGCGGAGCCGTTCTGCCCGTCGTGCCGGGCGGCGCTCCTCGCGTCCCTGGCCGAGGCGGGGCTGGCGCACGCGGCCGAGGGCGTGTGCGCCGTGACGGACGGTCCGCGGCTGGAGACGCCGGCGGAGATCCGGGCGTATGCCTCGCTGGGGGCGACGGTGGTGGGGATGACGCTGGCGCCGGAGTTCGCGCTGGCGCGGGAATTGGAGATGTGTTATGCGCCGCTCCTGTGGGTGGTGAACCCGGCGGAGGGCGTGGCCGAGCGGCCGCAGGTGCCGGACGTCCTCTTCGAGGGGATGGCGACCGAGGCGGAGCAGCAGGCCGCCGACGCCGCCGCCCGGCGCATGCCGGGGGTGCTGGAGGGGGCGATCGGCGGGCTCGACGACAACCGGCCGTGTTACTGCCGGCGCGCGATGCAGCGGTATCGCGACGAGGGCGTCATCGGCGACGATTGGCGGGCGTGGGTGGACCCGCCCGAGCCGCGAACGTAAGTTCGCGGGTACTCGCGAGCGCCCCCCTTTGCTCGGTAAAGGCACGCGCCCCGCAAGCGGGGCGGCGAACACGGGCCTTCTCGAGCGCGCGAAGCCTTTGGCGACGGTTCGAGCGCGGCACCCGGCGCGCCGCGCGCATCGGAGAACACGGATTGACAAGCAATCCGCGGCACCCGGCGCGCCGCGCGCATCGGAGAACACGGATTGACAAGCAATCCGCGGCACCCGGCGCGCATCTACTTCCCGTCGTCGCCCTCGCGGCTGAGGGTGACGCTGGCGCCGGCGTCGCGGGCGGCGGCCATGATCTCCGCGACGGTGCTGTAGGAGGCGCCGGCGTCGGCCCGGACGTCGACGCGGGCGGCCTTGCCGACGAGGTCGACCACCTGTTGGCGGAACGCCTCGGCGGGCATCGTCTTGCCGGCCACGGTCACGCGGCCCTGGGCGTCGAGGCGAACGATGAGCGGCGGGGCCTTCTCGGGCCCGTCGGCCGCCGGCTCGTACAGCGTCATATGGACGCGCATGAGCGCGTTGCGGAGGGCCTCGTGCACCTTCATGACGCGGCCGAAGCGTTCGTCCGGGTCCACCCGCAGGACGGTCGTCCGGATGCGGGCGGGCAGCCGGCTGACGGTGGCCGAGAGCGTCTCCAGGTCCATCGCCTTGCCGTCGAGCCGGGGCGGCTTGCCCTTCTCCAGCACGACCTCGGCCTGGACCTGCTTCGGCTCGATGCGGCGTTCGGTGGGGCGGAGGACGATCTCGACCGGCGTGCCGACCTTGGGCACGGCGTCGGGGTTGGCCTCGTAGACGAGTGCGGCGTTGTCGGCGGTGGATTCGAACGGCACGTCGATGACGGCCTCCGGGAAGTTGGAGAGGCAGACGACGGTGC
>CAZNYC010000043.1:0-29228 GCA_964577175.1 uncultured Anaerolineales bacterium | reverse complement strand
GCGCGGCACCAGGGAGAAGCCGTCGCCGTCGGTCAGGCCGAACCAGCCGTCCTTGTAATCGACCTCCTGGACCGTCTCGCCGAGCACGTTCGTCAGCGCGATCGTCTCGCCGCCGTTGGCGAGGCGTGTGTCGTGGCGGTAGGCGCCCGCCACGTTATAGCCCGTGCCGTAGCGGGCCTCGAAGGCGCCCTCGCTGCCCACGATGAGGACGTACTCGCCGGGGGCGAGGTCCACGCCGGGGAAGGTGAACTGCACGCCGCCGGTGAACTGGAGGCCGGCCAGGTTGACGGCGCCGGCGCCGGTGTTGGTGAGTTCGATGAACTCGAACGATTCGTTGTACGGATAGGGGTCCTCGGCGTGGCTCGCCACATGGATGGGCTGGCCGGGGTTGTACATCAGTTCGCTGATGCGGAGGTCGTCGTGGGAGCCGGGGACGACGAAGGCGGCCTCCGCCAGGGCCGACCACGTTGTGCCGCTCTGCGTGCGGACCTTGACGTGGGTGTTGCCGGCCAGGGTGATCGTGCCGCCGGCGTACTGGACGGCGGAGGGGGTGGTCTCCCACTGGCCGGTGTTCCAGTTGTAGGCGATGGGGTCGGAGCCGTCGGTGGTGTACCAGGCGGTGCCGAGGCCGCCGGTCAGGGTGAGGGCGTCGCCGGGGTCGATCTGGCCGCCGTGCTGCGGGGCGCCGTCCACGGTGAAGACGGGCGGGTCGACGGTGCCACGGTCGGGATAGTAGCCGCGGCCTTCGAACTGGTTGAGGATTTCCTCGGCGCATCCGGGGAAGTAATCGTTGAGGAGACGGTTGGCCTCGGCGAGCCATTCGCCGTCGCGGGTGTAGGGGGTGGACCGCTGGTTGTCGCCCCATCGGGCGGACTCGGCGGCGATGGCGCGGTCGAGTTCGGCGAGCATGACGCCGTAGGCGGTGTCGACGCCGGCGGGGGTCAGGACGCCGTCGTTGTAGAAGTGGCGGACCACGCGGTCGGCGAACTGCATGCGGTACTCGGGATTGTCGCGGAGGCGGCTGTGGAGGCTGTGCGGTCCCGGGTCGCCGCTTTCGTTGCGGTAGATGTTCTCGAGGACGTGCTCGGCATCCCAGGAATGGAACCGCCATTTGCCGTCCGGGTCGGCGTAGTTGCGGGTGGCGTACCAGTTCTTGTTGGACCAGTCCCAGTTGCCGACGTAGTAATTGACGATCATGTAATCGATGAAGGCCGGCACGTCGAGGTTCTGCTGGAGGAGGGCGTACTGGGCGGGGTCCTCGGCGCCGCCGGCGAGGCTGACCATGGCGTAAAAGTCGTCGTCGGCGGCATGGTACCCGTCGGGGTCGTCGTCGAGGTCGGGGTCGATGACCCAGGAGCCGCTGTGCTTGACGGCGTAGTAATCGTCCCGTTCGCCCCCGTAGGTCTGGCTGGCATAGGCGGCGTCGGGCCGCTCGTGGAGGCGGTAGATGCCCCAGTAAAGGCCGTCGAGATAAAGGTGGACCGACATGCCGTGCGGTCCGCCGTAGCCGGTCATGGCGTTCTGGAGGTCGGCGACGAACTGGTCGCGGGTGTACTGGCCGCGCAGGCGCTGGTCGACGG
Organism: uncultured Anaerolineales bacterium; assembly: GCA_964577175.1. Lineage (GTDB taxonomy): Bacteria > Planctomycetota > Phycisphaerae > FEN-1346 > FEN-1346 > BS750m-G62. The sequence continues at coordinate 27,648 of CAZNYC010000043.1, read as the reverse complement.
CGCCCACCCCGCCGCCGTAGGTCCAGACGTTGTTGAGGCGTGCGTCGAGGACGAGTGTGTCGAAGGTGGAGACGCCGGTGTCGCCGAAGACCTCGGCGCGCAGTTTGGTAGGCCCGTAGGGCTGGCGGAACTTCAGGCGCATGGAGAGTTTGTCGGTCTTCCAGCGGTTGACGCTGGTGCCGCCCACGACCTCGATGCTGGCGTTGATCTGGAACTCGTCGCCCGGTTCGGTGCCCTCGGGGCGGATGAGTTCGGCGGAGGCGTACTTGGGCCGGTGCTCGCCCGACGGATAGATGCCCTGGCTGGAATCAAACAGGTCGTCGGGGTCCATGGCGATGGACACGCTTGGGATGGCCTGGAGGGCGTCCTCGACGGTGAAGGGCAGGCCGTCGAAGTCGGTGAAACTCGCGAGGTCGACGCCGTCGTAGACGATCTCGGTGTCCATCTCGTAGTCGGCGCCGGCGTGTCCCCAGGTGTCGGGCCGGCCTGCGCCGTCCTGGTGGACGATGTCGCTCGTGAAGAGGTAGGTCTGGGTATCGACGTTGCTGGCGATGTAGCCGGGCTTGAAGGCGGCGGCGCGCAGAATCGTGGTGCCGGTAACGGTGACGGTGTCGCCGCTCGCGATGGGCGTGCCGTGCGTCGCGGTGGGCGCGGTGCCGTCCAGGGTGTACCGGATTTCGACGCCCGGGGTGTCTGAGGTGACGGCGACGTCGAAGGCGGTGTCGTAGAAGCCGCGGTCGACGCTGAAGGCGGTGTCGGCGACGAGGCCGAGGGCGCCCTCGGCGTTAGCGGCCCCGGGGGTGGGCGTCTCGAAGTACATCTCGGGGGGGTCGAGAGAGACGTCGCCCACCAGTTCGGCCATGAGGAGGAAGTCGGGGTCGGCGTGGGCCAGATTCAGGCCGTGGATGGCCAGAACGTTCTCGCCCGTCGTGACGGAGGGGACGTGGGCGGAGACGTCGAACGTCTCGTACTGGACGGCCAGAAAGTCGGACCGCTCGCCGGTGGCGGCGGCGTCCCAGCCGGGGGAGGCCGGGGCGTTGGCCTCGGCGATCTTCTCGCCGTTCAGATACGCCACGAACCCGTCGTCGTACCGCATCTTCAAGGCCAGCGACGTGAGGGGGTCCTGGCCGCTGTAGGTGAACGGGATGCGGACGTAGGCCGAGGTGTTCTCGCCGTACATGTCGGCCTGGACGTCGGTGGCGATGATCGACTCGTAGGTGGGGGGCTCGGCGCTGGTGATGTCGATGAAACAGATCTTGGCGTTCGAGGCGCCGGGCGCGGCCTGGACGGTGAGGCGGCCGTCCTCCACCGTGACCTGAAGGGTGTACTCATCGAAATGATCGCCGCCGTCGGGGTCTTCCTTGAGGACGCCCTCGAAGAGCATATCGTTGACCTGGTTGGTGTAGGACGGATCGCCGCACACCACGAAGAGGTCGTACGTGCCGTTGGGCAGTTCGATTTCCCAGACGGCGGAGGTGGTGTCCTTCAGGATGTGGTTGAGGGTATCGTAGCGCTGGTCGGCCGTGGCGTTGCGGTCGCGCATTTCGTAGGTGTCGGCGTCCCAGCCGTAGGTGTACCCGTTTCCGCGGTCGGCATAGGCGTCGCCGTAGTCGGGGAGGTAGCCGCCGGGGATGTCGCTGCCGGCGGGCTGGAAGTTGATCTTGATGTCGGTGCCGCCCCCGCCGCCGGCTTCGGTCTCGTAGCCGACGCTGGTGTCGCCGGCAGTCCATCCGGAGTCGTCGAATCCGGGGAGGGTCCAGTCCGTGCCGAGGGGGGCGTCGCCGGCGTCGGGGATGTGGACCGTCAGCCCGCGGCCTTCGCCGACGAGGGTGTCGCCGACGACGATCTCGCCGCCCAGGCCGTACGACACGTCCTCCACCTGCTCGGGGAATTCGGGGGCGAACTCGTGCAGGATGTCGCCCGCGTCGGGATTCGGGTCCGGCCCGAGCAGGGCCAGGTACTCGCCGTCGCCGTCGAGTTTGAAGTTGCAGTGGAAGTCGTCCGGGTGCTCGGGGTCCGGGTGATGCGGGTCGCCGGTCAACTTCGAGGCGTAGACGAGGAGGTACCCGCCGGCGGGGAGGGTGGTCAGCGCGGCTTCGTCGTCCGGGAAGGTCCACTGGGCCAGGTCGCCGTCGTCGTCGGTCAGGTGGTAGCCGGCGAGGTCGATGGCACTGCCGGTGGGGTTGTGGATTTCGATCCAGTCCCAGTCGGTCTCGGTGAGGGTGGGGTGGTCGGGGTAGACGTCCTGGCCGTTGACGGCCAGGAACTCGCTGATGACTGGGTGGGACTCCAGGAGGAGCCTGGGCTCCATGCTTTCAAAAAAGGGCCCTTGGCGGGCCGCTGAGGGGTGGCCGGGCGGTGTCACGGATTCCATCCTTTCGCGGGGCGCACAGAAACACATCCCAGACGGACGGTGAGCCGGCATTTACTTCCTGTTAATAATATACCGCTAATCGCGGGTTGGTCAAATGCGGGGCGCTCGCAAAACAGGTATATTCCGAGAAACGGGCCTTGGGGTTGCTCCAAAGGGCCCTGCACGGACCGACGTCGGGGCCCCGCCGCGATGAGGGCCTGCGGGATGCACGGCCGGACAAGGCCGGCCGTGGCACGGGGCTGGAAAGAGAAGAGGCCGCTCCGCACGGAGCGGCCTCTTCGTTGTGGGTTGGCACCGGGCCGGAGACCGGCCCGGGAGTCGTTTTACCGGTTTCGCCGGCGGCGGGCCAGCATGGCACCGGCGCCGAGGGCCAGCAGGGCCAGCGTCGCCGGTTCGGGCGTCGGCGCCGCCGGACATGATGGCGGAAGCGGCGCCGTCGAGGGCGACATCGGCGTCGGCGCCGATGGCCGTGATATCACTGCCGGCGGGCGCGACGAGGGTGCCGCGGACGAGCCAGCCTCCGCCGTTCAGGGTGCCGGTGCCGGCGTCGTACTGGAGGACGGTGGTGCAGTTGGTGACCACGCCGCCGATGCCTTGAGCCTCCTCAAAGGCGTAGTCGGCCTCGATCCCATCAATATAGAGGCGAAGGAAGCCGTCGCCGACGGCGTCGGCGGTGTTGCCGTCGAGGTCGGGGTCGAGGCTGCCCCACGTCATGGCGAGGTGCTGCCACTCGGTGGCCTGGACGCCCTCAGCGCTTTCGAACTGGTACTCCTCGTCGGTGGTGCTGGAGACCCCGCCCTTGATGACATTGGGCGTGTTGCCGCTGCTGGCGCCGGCGACGTCGTAGCGGAAGGTGAGGAAGCGGTCCTGGCCGGTGGGCTCGTGCGCGATGAACATGCCGCGGTCGGTGCCTGTCTGGTTCGACTTGATCCACATGGCGACCGTGAAGCCCGGCAGCCCGTTGATGTAGGCTTCGCCGTCGTCGTCCTCGGCGAAGTTGCCGGCGCCGCCGTCCAGGGAGAGGGCGTTGCCGACGTAGCCGGTGTCGTACCCCGCGGTGCCCTGGAGGGTGAGATTGTGGCCACCGATGGTGTCGGCCGGGGTGTTGTTGAACGAGTAGTAGGTGCGGATGCCGGCGGCGGGGGCGGAAACGACGCCCGGATCCGGTTCGGGACTGACGATTTTCGCGTCCACCGTCGTCGTGCCGCCCGCCGCCCGCACGGCGCCGGTGGAGTCGAACGCGGCGCCGGCGGCGTGGCCGGTGTCGGCCCCGAAGGTGAGGCTTCCGTTGTTCGTGACGTTGCCCTGGAGGAGGACGCTCGTGCCGTTGAACGCGGCGGCGCCGTTGTTTTCGATGTCGCCCGTCAGGGTCACGTCGCCGCTCTGGGTCGTAAGGGTCCCCTCGTTGGCGATCGGGCCGGCGTACGTGACCGGGGCGCCGGCGGCGCCGTCGGGATCGATGGCGAGGGTGTCGGCGGTCGCCACCTGGGTGGTCTGCATCCGGGTATGGCTGCGGTGGATGCCGGCCGTGCCGCTCTCGACGTTCAGGTGGTCGACGACGTCGACGCCGGCGCTGCCGCCTGCGGCGTTGACGCGGTCGATGAGCCCGGTGTTGCCGAAGGCCACGTCGCCGCTGACGTGGACGGTGAGCGGGCCTTCCTCGGTACCGCCCAGTTGGAGGCCGCTGCGGAGTTCGATCTGGCCGGTCAGGTTGACGGCGGCGGCGCTGTTCGTGATGACCGTGGGGTAGAGCGGATAAGTGTCGGTCACCTCCGCGCCGGTGCCGGGGTCGGTGTACTGCTGGTAGAAGCCGAGGGCGAGGCCCGCGCCCTGGAGGGTGGCGTTATCGTGCAGGAGGAGTTCACCGGGCTGCAGCCCGTCGCCCTGGCCGGCGGGCAAGCCGCCGTAGACCGACGGGTCGAGCGAGCCGTGGGTCCCGGTCCAGGCCAAAGCGGCGCCGGACTGGACCTCGATGCCCTCCAGGTGCTGGCCGACGACGGCGTCGCGTTTGTCGGCGAAGGCCCATCCGTAGGCGTCGGCTCCGAGGGCGCCCGCGTCGCCGGTGGCGTCGAGGGTGCCGGCGGCCACGTTCCAGTAGAACGTGCGGGCCGCCCCGGGGTCGGTGGCGTTGTAGTTGTTCCCGCCGACGGCGAGCGTGGCGGCGTTGCCCACGTGGAAGTTCGCCGGACCGCCGAACATTGCGCGAACCGTCGTGCCGCCATCGAGGGTGAGGGCGCCCGCGCCCTCCACGGACTGCCTGTCGCTGCTGGTGAGGGTCAGGTCGAGGACGCTGCCGGCGCCGCCGGTGAGGACGGCGTCGGCCCCTGTGCCGAGCGAGAGGCTGAGCACGGCGTAGGCGTTGCCCTGGAGGTCCATGACGCCCCGGTCGTTCAGGCTGAAGGCCGTCAGCGGATCGGGTTCGCCCTCGTGCAGTTCAATCTCGCCGTCGTGGTTGACGGTCACGGTGAAGGCGGTACCGGTGTCGGCGCCGAGGGCGCCCTGGTCTTCGGCGATGACCCGTCCGCCGTCCACGACGGTGTGATCGATGTAGTTGTCAGTGCCGGCCAGCAGCCGAAGGGTGTTGTTGCCGACCTTGTTGAGGATTTCGTCGAAGGCGAATTCCGTGCCGGGGGCGAGGGCGGTCTCGGCCGACAGGCCCCCGCCGCCGCCGAGTCGGACGGTGTCGGTCGGCCAGTCGTTCTGGTCCACGTCAAACTTGAGGATGTCGAGGTCGGTGGTGTCGACGGCCACGCCGTGCGCGGCGTAGCCGTTGCGGGCGATACCGCCGGCCAGGGTCATGTGGTCGAGAACGGTGGTGGCGTCGGACTCGGACTCGGCGAGCGTGCCGGTGAACGGCCCGGCGGCGGAGATGATGTCGTCGAAGACGACGCCCTTGTACACGCCTTCCCAGGCGGGGCCGTTCGTGCTGATGTCGCCGCCCAGGGTGCCGCCCGCGTCGTCGTTCCGGCCGAGCCCGGGGTACGCCACGCCCATGGCGGTGACGCCCAGGAAGATGTTGCACCGGCCGTGGTCGCCGGCCGTCGGATGGTGGGCCGGGTTCGGGTCCGCGCCGGGATACGGGTCCGGGACGGTGGGATCGAAGGCGATGACGGCGTCGTCTTCGAGGACGGTGTTGCCGCCCGCTCCGTAGGTGCGGCTGGAGCCGTCGCCCATCAGGATGCCGGCCCCCTGGACGACGACGGTGGGCGGGCTGACCTGGGCGGCCTCGAGGGTCAGCACGCCGTAGGGGTTCACGTCCACCGTGCTGCCGCTCGTGAGGACGTTGTCGAGTTTGGCGTTCATGCGGCCGCCGACGCCGATGTCGATGTCCGTCAGCGAGGCGAGGGAGTTGGCCGCCAGAAGGTCCACGGTGCCGCCGCCGCCGTCGGACCCGTCGTTGATGCCGTTGGTGTCGATGACGGTCTCGGTGGGGGTCATGGCGGCGTAGTCGGCCCAACTGTCCCACCCGGAGCCGGAGGCTGCCCCGCCGTCGTACAGTTTGCGGACGAGGCCGGGCAGGCCGGGTGTTCGCGATTGACGTCGACCGCGGCGTGAACGGTTGTTTTCATCGGTCGCACTGCCGTCCCGGCGGGTTTCACCTGCAAAGACGCCGTTTCGCTTCTCTCTCCCACCAAGGGAGAAGGAGGTCATGGAGGCTTCTCGACAACACCCGTACGACGCACCATCTCGCGAGGGCCGCTTATGAACGCATCACACGTCCTCTGCACGCTGGCGGGAATCGGCATAGCCGTCGCCGCCACCGCGACGGCCGGCCCGCCTCCGACGGACAACCCCGTGGCCACGTACTATGCCGGCGCGGGCTGGCCGGCCTGGACGGACCGCATCCGCTGGGACCGGGTCATCGACATGAGCGCCTACGACAACGGGCGGACGGCGTTCGAGACGTTCGAACGCGCCCGCGACGACTTGGCCGCCCGCGGCGGGGGCGTCCTCTACTATCCGGCCGGCACGTACGACTTCAGCGACGGTCCGTTCGACGGTCCGGACGGCCGCGGCCTCATGCTGAAGCCGGGCGTCGTCATCCGCGGCGAGGCGCCGAAAGGCCGGCCGAAGGCCACCGCCGGCCCGCTCGACCTGCCCACGACGTTCGTCTTCGGCTTCACCCGGCGCGCCGGCGCCATCGAGACCGGCCGACGCGCCTCCGTCTGGCTCGACGGGGCCGTCTTCACCACCCGCCGGGGCGAGCGCCGGCCCGTGCGCCTGCAACTCCGCTTCCCCGTAAAGGACGGCAAACTCGTGACGGACGAGGCCAAGGCGTACGCGCCGCTCTACGGCGTCCGTGGCCACGCCGTCAAGGTCACGGCCGGGCAGCAGGGCGACACCATCACGATGGACGTGGCCCTGACGGTGACCTCGAGCGAGAAGCGGAAGCGCGGCAAGGAGAAGGTCCGGGAGACGGTCGAACGCACGGGCCGGCTGAAGGTGACGGTCGACCGCCAAGGCGACCGCTTCGCGGGCACGTTCGAGGGCACGTTCGACGGCGGCGACGTCGAAGGCCCCGCCCACGGCGCGTTCTTCAACGTGGAGCCCCTCACGCCGCGCGACTGGAACCTCGTGGGCCTCTGCCCGCCGGAGGGCAAGCGCGTCAAAGATGTCGATACCGTCGGCCTCGCCTGGGTCCACCTCGTCGGCGCCACCGTCTACTTCGGCCCCGACAACGAGTGGGGCGACACCTGGCGGACGGCCGGCGCGTGGAAGAGCCGCTTCATCAAGGACGCCTGGGCCGACCGCGCGCCCGACGGCACGCACCCGTGGGACCCGCTGACCGGCGGCGGGAAGACGCACGTCGGCTCCGGCGACGGCCGCCTCGTCTTCGGCTGCGTCCTGGAGCACGCCGTCGGCGTCAACAACGGCGTCGCGATGGGCCGGGCGGACACGCCCGACGGCTTCGGCCCGGACGGCTACTACATGGCCAAGTTCACGCCGCGCATCGGCGCCTACGGCAGCCGGGTGTTCGTCGCGAACAATCGTATCCCGATGAGTACGGGGCGCAACTTCAAGTACCGCCAGTTGACGCGCTACTCCTACCCCGGCGGGCGGGGGAACTCGATGGCCCTGGGGGAGGAGAGCGTCCGGCCCGTCCTCTTCGATTACAACAAGGCCGCCGGCGTGGATATCAACAAGACCTTGCTCGGCCTCACGCGCGGCAACCGCGAGCCGGACGAGGCGCCCGGCAAGGGCTTCTTCGCCGAGGGCATCGTCGTCCGCGACAACTTCATCTACAACCACGGGCACCGCGGCGTCAACGCCGCCGGCACGTGGCTCACCGTCCGCGACAACCACAACGAGCGGGCCTACCTGCGCGAGGCCCAGGACCCGTACTACATCGGCGCGTGGGAACTGACCCTGGACGGGTACCTGCAGAGTTCGCCCGGCGGCAACGGGGCCATCTCCGACAACCTCTCCCGCGCCTTCGACCTCGGCGGCGCCAACCTGTGGGTGCACGGCAACACGTTCAACAACACGGGCTCGGACCCGGGCATCGACGGCGAGGGCATCCTGTGCCAGGCCCACGGCGGGACGCATCTCTATTCGTGGGGCGTCACGCGGAACGTCCACCGCCGCGGCGAGGGCGAGCGCGGCTACATCGGCGCCTGGAACGTCAAGATGCACGGGTGCCTCATCGCCTGGAACACCACCCCCGGATGGGTGGGCGGCGTCATGTTCCCCGAACCGCCGGCCGACCTGGCGTTCGTCGCCAACGAGGCGCAGGAGGGGACCCGCACCAAGGGCACCGAGAACGCCCTGACCGCCGACCCCGGCGGGGCGCTGGAGGCGCCGACGGACGTCGCGGCCGAGGTCTGCCGGGGCGACGCCGTCCGCGTCACGTGGCGCGACGCGTCGGAGAACGAGATCGGCTTCCGCGTGGACCGGAAGATCGGCGACGGGGCGTGGACGGCCATCGCGTACCGTCCGCCGCGGCGCGAGGGCAGCCCGCTCAACCCGCAGGCGTGGGTGGACTTCCTCGCCCCGACCGGCGCGCACCTGCGGTACCGCGTGGTGGCGATCAGCACGAAGAATGACGATTCCGGCGCGAGCGACGCCACGGCGCCGATTCGCCTTGACGTGAAATAGCGCGCGGGTGGCGCGGTGGGTCTCCGCACCCACCGCGCTCGATACACCTTATGCAGGGCTGCGCGGCGGGTGCCCAGGCCCGCCGCGCTCCACAGGTGCACGTACGCTGACGCCCGCGCTTGAGCGAAGCGAAAGGGCGGGAACGAGCGCCCGCCGCCTACCGAACCCGGCGAGGATCTGCAACCGATGAACAGTCGCCTCATCGCGCCGCTCGCCTTGCTTGCAGCCTGCGCACCCCTCGCCTTCGCCGCCGAGCAGTGGACGCTCACCAACCCCACCGACCGCGCCTACGAGCAGGAAGTCGTCCGCTTGAACGTCGCCCTGCCTGCCGGCGCGGGGCCGGGCGAGGTCGTCGTCACCGCCGACGGCCAGCCCGTGCCGTGCCAGGTGGGCGAGGCCGACGGTAAGCCCGCCGTCTGGGTCGGGGCGACGGTCGGGCCGGGCGCGTCCGTCACCTACGCCGTCGCGAAAGGCCGGCCGCAGCGTTCCCCACCGATGGTCAAGGTGACGCGGGCGGGCGGCCGCATCGTCCTCGACAACGGCCTCGTGGCGGTCCGCGTGCCGGCGACCGCAGAGGGCGACGCCCCGCCCGGCCCGGTCGCCGGTGTCCGGCTGCCGGACGGCCGATGGGTCGGCGAAAGCGCGTGGCACACCCGGCGCCCGCTGAAGAAGTTCTCCGCCACCGTCCTCGGCGACGGGACCGTTTTCGGCAAGGTCCGTCTGCGGTACGCGTTCGAGGGCACGGCCGGCCTCCACGGCGACGTGCCGGCGTTCGCGGAGGTCGACGTCTCGCTCCGGCCGGGCGAGCGGCACGCCGTCATCGAGGAACGCCACGAGATGGCCCGCGGCGACGCCTGGACGTTCGACGGCGCCGCCGGGTGGAACGCCCGCCGGGCCGACGTCGAAACGCACGGCCGCCTGCGCCACGCGCACGGCGGGCAGGAAGTGGAGCCGCCGTCGACCCTCGCGCCCGGCCAGACGCGGATGGGCGACGTGCTCGTCCGCCTCCAGCCGCGATGGTCGCAGGCGTTCGACGAGGGCTGGTTCTTCGCGTGCCACGACGGCACCCATGCCGTCGGCGCGACGGTCTGCCGGCCGGCGCGCTGGCACTGGCCGCACAACAACCTCATCGCCGTCACGGTCCGGCCGAGCGGCGACTACGCGGGCCTGCGGTGCCCGACGTGGAAGGGCCGGCGGTACTGGTTCCTGCTGGCCGGGCCGAGGTCCGCGTGGGACGCCGGCGCCCGCAAGGCGTACGTCGCGCGGCACGGCTTCCAGCCGCTCGATAAACTTGTCCATGACTATCATCTTCAGTGGCCGGGCATCGAGGACCTGGCGAAGAAGCCGGGCCGCTTCCACGGCCTCGACCTCTACAGCAGCATGATGAACCCGTCGAGCGCGGCGCGCGGCATGGGCAAGCGGGCCATGCGCGAGGCGGGCAGGCAGGGCAGCCTGACGACGCTCTCGCGGGCGCAGATCTTCCTGGATCCCGATACGTACGGCTCGTACTGGCACTTCTGGTCGCCGGAGAACGCGAACTTCTTCACGGACTTCAACCGCGTGGGCATCGCGCTCGTGGCGCAACTCAAGAAGCACCCGCGGTTCAAGGCGCTGGCGCGGCAGGCGGAGCAGACGTTCCGCGAGGACCTGTACCACTCCATCACGCTGCCCGGCGGGGCGGGGCAGGAGTGCCCGGGCTACGTCGCCTACGCGATGAGGGGCACGTGGAAGCCGCTCGCCGCGATTTGCCGCGAGCACCTCGGCTTCGACCCGGCCCGCTGGCCGCGGTTCCGCGCGGGGGCGTCGTTTCTGCTCCACGCCTCGCAGCCCGTCGGCAACGGCGAGCGGCGGTGCCACCCCGGCGGCGACACGCATCCGCCGGGGCCGGACGTGATGCGCGTGGCGGAGGAGATGGGCGTCCGCGAGACCATCAAGGACTTCAAAACGGAGGAACTGCCCGGCTTCGGCGTCGTCTTCCGGAACCGGCCCGGCACGGACCGCGAGACGTACCTGGCCTTCAAGAGCGGCCCGAACCGCGGGCACTTCCACGGCGACCCGCTCTCGTTCCACTGGTGCGCGGGCGCCCGCCCGCTCGCCATCGACCACATGTGCAGTTACAGCCCGCGGGCGGGGCAGGAACACATGCACAACCGTGTGGCATTCCACACCGACGTTCTGCCGTGGGCGAACATGGACGGCTACGAGCGGGTCATCGCCTTCAAGCCGTCCGAGGAGGTCGACGTGGCCGTGGGCCAGGTCGAGTCGGAGCGCCTCCGCGTCACCACCGAGTACCCGCCCGAGGGGTGGGACGTGGCCCTGCCGGAGCATCGCTTCGACGTGCCGCTCCGCTATCGCCGCACCGTCGTCATGCTGAAGGGCGGCGAGCGCGACGCCTTCGTCCTGCACGACCAGTACGACGGGCCGCCCGTCAAGGCCACGTGGTGCCTGCACGTGCTCTCGGAGACGTGCGAGCGCGACGGGCCGCGCATTACGCTGGACCGGCTGACGGTCGTCTGCGTCCGGCCGCGGGCGTTCACGTTCGGCCGGCACGACTGGACGTTCGAGAAGAAGGACCGCAAGTCCGGCCGCGTCCATTACCGCGAGGCGACGCGCGGCATCCGCCTGACGGCCGAGGGCGAGGCGGGCGAATTCATCACCGTGCTCTGGCCGGGGCGGGACCCGCCCCCCATCGAGCCGACCGAGGCCGGCGTCCGCGTGGGCGACTACGAGGTGGCGTTCGCCGGAGGCATCGACGACGAACCCGGGACCGCGTACGTCACGGTGACGCGCGGCGGCACGGTGCTGGCGCGGCTGACGGGCGAGGACGTGGACCTGGACCGCTGGCAGGGCGAGATCGGCCTCTTCGTGCCCGATGCCGGGTACCCGTTCGGCGTCGTGCCGGACTGGCTCATCCGCCAGCGGAGCCGCGTGCCGGACTGGGCCCCTGACTGGGCCCGCCGGGCAAGGCGGTATGAGTTGCCCCGCTATTGAGGCCGGCAAAACCAATGTCACAGTTTCCGAATTCGAAGGTGCCACGGATTGCTCGCAATCCGTGTTTTCCGGTCCGACACACGGTTTGACAAGCAAACCGTGGCACCCGCCTTGTTACATTGGTTCTGCCGGCCTCAATAGCACCACAACGCTAACTCGTGCGCGGTGGGGCTCCGCACCCACCGCGCCGGCGCTCGATTCCCGGCCATTCGCTTCGCTCATGACCGGGCGTTGACAGCCTTGAGACGGGCGCGTGCTACTCGCCCACCTTCACAAACTCAAAGTCATCCAGATAGGCCGTCCCCGCGTGGGCGACGAAGGCGACGTTGACGAACGGCGCCCAGTCGGCCGCGGTGAATTCCAGGGTCACCTGCCGCCACCCGCCCGGCTTCACGGCCTCGGTGCGCCTCCGGTCGATCCACTGGTTGTGGTGTGGCGAGGAGACGTACGTGTCGGCGGTGATGTACGCCTCCGGCTGGCCGAACGGCTCGAAGGGTTCGGTCTTCTTGCCGGCGGCCTTGCGTTTGGCGATCTTCTCGCGGGCCTTCGCCTCGGCGGTCTCGCGCTCCGCCTCGGTCCACGGCACGAGTTTCACCCAGGCCGAGAGGCGGTACCGCGCGCCGCCCTCGAGCGGCACCTGGGGCAGGTTGGGCCAGAAGCGGCCGTGAGGGAGGACGGCCGACCGCTTCCCGCTGCGGGCGTGGTCCGTCGTGATCTTCGGCCCGCCGCCCGTCGACACGAGCCCCCGCACGCCGCACGTGACCGGCAGGGGCTGGTCCTCGAACGTCTCGAGCCGTCCGATGCGGATCATCGTGCGCTGGCGCCCCTGGAAGCGCATGGCCATCGTGTCCCACACGTGCCGGGTGACCTCCGGCGGCAGGGCGAGCAGGCGCGTGCGTATCGTCATGTGTGTGAAGTCGTCCGCGTCCGCCGCGTCCGGCGGAAACGGCACGACGAAGTCGAGGTCCGCGTGGGCGTTGCAGACGACGAGTTTCGCCGTCGAGCCCTCGATCGTGTTGACCGGGCTCCAGCCGGTGGCGCGGTTCAGGTACCCCCCGAAGCCGCCGTCGCGCACGGTCAGTTTCGACTTGTCGTTGTCCGACCGGTCGATGGCCGCAAAGTTCAGGCCGTACCCCTCGAAACCGTCCGTGTACGTGGGCGTGATGACGGTGCGCTCGACGGCTCGCTCGCCGTACCAGACGTTGCAGATGTCGCTCGTCGCGGCGCTGAAGTATTGCAATTCCTTCGGCGGCGGCCTGACGTGCGTCTCGTACGTGCCCTCGACCACGTAGCCGTGGACCGGGTCGCAGCGGAAGACGAACGTGTTCGTGGCGTCGATCGTCTCGGGCGCCTTCGAGTGATGGGCCCAGCGGTTGAACGTGTGCGTGCCCTTGAAGCGGCGGACGAGCGTGAGGGTGCCGTCGCCGGGGGTGAACTCGAAATGGTCCGGGTCCTCGCCCGCCGTCGAGGGGATGTACGTCCCGGTCGCAAGGGCCGAGCCGCGCGCCGTCTCGATGAGCGGCCGGTCCTTCGGGAAGACGAGTTTCCGCGGCGCGTGGTCGGGGCGGAAGTCCGGCACCCGGATCGTGCCGCCCGGACGGTCGATGAGCGCGACGATGCGCGGCCCGTCCTTGACGACGACGTAGTCGATGGTCCGCGGCCCGCTGTGGAACCGGTACGTGGCGCTCGCCCGCTCCACCGTGAACGCCGGCGTGTGGCCGGCGAAGCGCGCGGGCGGGTCGAGACGCCGGACGAGATCGTCCACGTCGTCCGCGTGCGCCGCGGCCGGTGCGCCGGCCAGGAGAATCGCACAGACGCCTGCTGCGAGGTGCCTCATCGCCGCTCCTCCCAGGACGTGATGCCCGTCGTTATGCAGAACCCCGCGGACCGGCTGGCGATTCGGTCCGATTTGGGGTAGGATGGCCGACGATAAGAGTGCGCCGGGTGGGCGCAGGTGCCGCGCGCCGTTCAACTCGCCAGGAAGATAAGGAGGTACTTATGCGACGTCTTGTCCGAAGCATCTGTGCCGCACTCGCCCTCGTCCTGGCGGCCGCCGCGGTCCCGGTTCGCGCCGCCGCGCCGCCCGAACATCCGTTCATCCTGTGGACGGCCGACGAGATGCGCGAGCGCCGCGCCCGGCTCCGCGAGACGGAGTGGGGGAAGGCGTCGCTGGCGCGGCTCCGCGACGGCCGGGGCGAGCCGGTGGCCCGCCTGCTTCGGGCGGTGCTGGAGGCGGACGCGGAGGCCCTGGCGGCCGAGAGGAAGCGGCTCCTGGGCACCGCCCGGTCGCGCGTCCCGCGCGGGGCCGCCCAGTGGATGAACGTCCTGCGGTACGATTTCCTGTACGACCGTCTCTCGGACGGCGAGCGGCGCGAGGTCGAGACCTTCTTCCGCACGTACATTGATCTCCAACTCTTCAAGCGGGCCATCCTCGACCCCAAGGTCTTCAACGACGATCGGAACTTCTCCCGCTACGACGCCAATCGCTACACCCGCTCGAACTGGCTGCCGAACATCATCTGGCCGTTCAAGGTCAGCGCGAACCTCATGGCCGTCGCCCTGCGCGACGAGGATCTCATCCGCAAGGCGTGGGGCGCCTACGGTTCCTGGAAATGGTATTTCGACGAGTACCTTGGCGACATCGGTTTTTACGAGGAGGAGTTCTCCAAGATGGGCGCCACGCCCGGCGCCATGATCCTCTACTGCCGGGGGCTGGAGCGGCTCGGCCTGACCGACCTCGGTTACGGATACACGGGCGAGGGCGGGGCGACGATGCGGGGCCACATCGAGAGCCTCCTCCACCTCGCCTACCCGCAGGTGCACCTCCACTCCGACCGGCCGCGGTACCCCATGATGACGATGGGCGACCTGCGGCAGAGCGGCTCCAGCGCCGCCGCCGACATGCCCACACCCGCGTTCCAGCACGCCCTTGTCGAGGGCTATCTGCCGGACGGCACGGGCGGCAACACGCGGTGGCGGGCCCACGGGGCGTGGGGCGGGGAGCGTCGCGGCAACTCGCCCCAGTGGGACGGGTACTCCGGCTTCACGCCAAAGATGCAGATTCCTTTCTGGTTCGAGGCGGGCCACGCCCGTTGGCCCGACGCGGGGTTCGACTTCTTCCTCGCCGCCATGCGGGCCCCGGACCGGAAGACGTACCTCCCGTCGCCCCTGTTCGGCCTCGGGCCGATCGGCGGCGGGCCGACGAAGCCGCCGCCGGCGCCGTCGGGCGTGTGGCCCGACCGCGGCATCGTGATGCTGCGGGCGGAGGAGGGGCCGGACTACTGGCACTCGTCCGCCCCGGCGGTGGGGATGCGCCTGGCGGCCAATTACGCGCACAACGTGAACGATAGTTTTGCCCTGCTCGGCCTCTTCGCGTTCAATCGGCCTATCTACCTGAATCGGCAAGCGTGGCCCGGCTACGCGCAGGGGTGGTCGCGCAGCATCGAGAGCCACTCAGGCGTGAAGGTCGACAAGGAGGAGCCGCGGTTTACGGGCGAGGTGACGACGCGGCACGCCTTCACGCCGGCGGCGAAGTTCGTCGCGGCCCGCAGCCGGGAGGTCTATCCGGGCGTGGACCTCGTGCGGAGCCTCGTCCTGGCGCGCGAATACCTTGTGGACGTGACGCGCCTGGCCGGCGACGAACCGCGCGATCACTACTGGTTCTGCCACGCGCTCGGTCTTGCACGCGACACGAAGGGCGGCGGTTGGAAGCGGCGCGGGTTCCCGAAGGATCTGGAGCCGCTGGAGGGCTCCCGCGCGATGGACGCCGGCGCCGACGGCTGGGCCGTCCGCGTGGACCAGGTGTGCGCGCTCGACGACCCGTCGAAGGCCGCGCTGCCGCGCGCGTGGTACGAGCGGAAGGTCGGCGTCGTCGTGCGGATGCTCGGCGAGGCCGGCACCACGGTGTACGTGGCCCGCACGCCGGACCCGATGACGCGGTACCGCGACGCGGACGGCAAGCGGCAGACGCGCGCGGTGCCGTCGGAGGTGGGCGGCGAGACGATCCTGGTCAGCCGGCGGGCCGCGAAGACGGCGTTCGTTGCGCTGCACGAACCGTTCGAGAACGGCAAGCCGCGCATCGACGCATTTCGGTCTATCGGTTCGAGCGGGGAGGCCGTCGGGGCGGCCATCGTCGGCAGGGACGGCAGCGGCATCGACGACCGCGTTCTCCTGCGCCTCGGCGAGGACCACGCGGAGCCGGCGACGCTCGAGGGCGACGGCGAACGCTTCACCTTCGCCGGCTGGGTGTGGCTGCGCGTCGGCAAGGACGAGGTCACCGCCTGGGGCGACGTGCGCGCCATGACGCTCGGGGTCCGCGGCGCGCCGCGGCTCGTCCTGAACGGCAAACCGGCCCCGGCCCGGGTGGCGGACGGGCGGCTGGTGTATCCGGAGGGGAAGTGAGGGCTCTCAGCGGCGTGGCGCGGCGGGTCTCCGTACCCGCCGGGCTCGACAGAACGCCGGCAGTCGCGGCGGCCGGGGAAGGGCGCCGCGCAGCAACCTGATATGAAACCGGCCCTGAACTCGCGGCGGGCCCGTCGGGAGGAGTCAGACCATGAGGCGAATCGCGCTTACTATCACGGCGGCTGTTTGTCTCGCCGCCATGGCGTCCGCCGGCCGCGCGGCCGACGCGCCGCAGGTCACCAAGGTCACCGACTACGCCGACCTGCCGGCGAACACGTGGATCCTCGTCCATCGCGAGGGCGACGCCGGCGGCAAGGCGTTCGCCCGGGCCCTCGTGGCCGAAAGCGTCGACCGCCTGTACCTGTGGGGTACGGGCGGCGAAAAGCCCGTCCGCAACCGCTACCGGCGGTACGAACTGGAGCGGTTCGACCCGGCCAGCCCCGGATGGGAGCCGGCGTTTCCGGCGTCGCGCCGCGGCGAGTGGACGGCCGACGACTACCCGCCGTTTCGCATCTGGGGCCAGGGCGGTCCCGACGGATTAAAATACGACGAGGGGCCGCGGCTCCAGGTCGTCGGCGGATTCCACCACACGAACCGCGTCCGGTGGTGGGACTTCGACGGCGTCCGCCGGCCCAGCCCAGTCCACACGTTCAACCAGGCGTGCCGCGACGCGAAGCGGAACCGCATCGTCTATTACAGCGACGGGGACACGTTCGCCCTCGACCCGGCGACGAACACGTGGACGGACCTCCAGACGCCGAACCATCCCACCACCTGCCGGGCCCTGGCGTGGGGCAGCATGGCGTACGACCCCGAAGGCGACCGCGTTCTCCTTTTCGGCGGCGGGCTGGCGACCAACCCGACGGGCGCCGCCCCCACGTGGCTGTACGACTGCGCGGCGAACCGCTGGCGACGGCCGGATTTGGACGTCGAGCCGCCTCCGCGGTGCAACGCGCCGCTGGTGTACGACCCGGCCACGCGGTCGATGGTCCTCTTCGGCGGGTACACCCAGGCGGCGGCGCTGAACGACACGTGGGTGTGGGACTGCCGCCGCGAGCAGTGGACGGAGCGGGCGCCGTCGCCCTCGCCGCCGCCGATGTATGCCCCCGCCGCGGCGCCGCTGCCGGGCGGGGGGAAGGTGCTCGTCTGCGGCAACGATGCGAGGAAGGTCCGGCGGCACCACCAGGCTCGGACCGCCGCCGTCAAGGAAACGTGGGTCTACGACGTGGCGGCCGACGCCTGGACGCCTCTCGGCGACGGCCTGCACCTGGAGCGGTACCGCTGGCTGACGGCCGACGCCTCCGACCGCCACGGCGTCGTGCTGATGGTGGCGTTCGGGCCGGAGCGGCGGACGTACGCGCTGCGGTACGACCCCTCGGCGGAGGCCGCCGACCTGCCCGGCGCCCCGCCCGGAACCGTGGCATGGAAATATCCCGAGCAGAAGGCATCGCTGGAGCAGGCCCCGCCGCCGGACCCGGAGGCGCACGCGAAGGTCCTCGAGTCCCTGCCGCCGAACACGTTCGTCGACGCCAGGCCGCCCGGCCTCCTCATCAGCAAGACGTGGTCGACGGCCGTCATCGACACCGACCGCAGCGAGGTCCTGTACCACGGCGGCGGGCACTCGGGGTACTCCGGCAACGACGTGGCCCGGTACGGCATCGCTGCGAACCGGTGGACGCTGGACTATCCCCCGCGCTTCCCGCCGTTCCTGGAGAGCACGAACGCCGGCATCTTCGGCTGGAGTTACGGGATGGTCCCGTTCAGCCAGCACACGTACCTGTGGTACGGGTACGACCCGGCGTCGAAGACGATGGTGTACCTGGCGCGGCCGTCGCTCTTCGACGGCGTCCAGGTGCAACTGACGGACGATCCGACGGATGTGTTTACGTACAACGAGAAGGAACACGGGCAGGCGAGTTGGGTGTACGACTCCGCGGCGAAGGCGATGCGGCGGCCGGACTTCGGCCGGCCGTTCGCGAACCCGTGGCACCTGTCGCTTCGCGGGACGCCGCGGGGCGTGTATGCGGCGTGCAACAACCGGCTCTACCACGGGCGCGTCGCGCGCGAGACCGGCGAGGTGGCGTGGCGGCTGGTGGACCCGGACTTCCCGGAGCCGCGCGAGAAGATCAAGTATCACTACGAGTTCCAGCCGCTGCTCCACGACACGAAGCGGGACCGGCTGGTGCAACTCAAGGGCGACAATCGCCGCGTGGACGTCTACGCCCGGCCGCTCGCAGGCGACGGCGCATGGCGGCAACTGGAGACGACCGGCACCGCCGCCATCGGACGCGAGGCCGTGTACATCCCCCGCCACGACGCCGTCCTCTGGCTGGCGGACAAGGAACTCTTCGCACTGGACCTTGCCACGATGCGGATGGGCCAGGTGGATACGGCGATGCCGGACGGCCTGTACACCCACGAGTGCGCGATGGTGTACGACGGGCGGCACGACGTGTGCGTGGCGCTCATCCCCGCGCGGTTCAGCGGGCCGATGCAGACGTTCCTGTTCCGCTACGAGCCGGGGCGGTAGCGCGCGACGGCCTCAACTCATCGTGAAGTCCGGCAGGGGCGTCAGTTCCCCGCCGGCCATCGCCGACTCGTGCGCCAGGATGCCCGTGCACGTCCAGCCGGCCGACTGGCCGGCGTTCGGGAACGGCTCGCGCCCCTCGTCCAGGGCCGTGACGAACTCGTGGGCCAGGTGCGGATGCGACCCGCCGTGCCCGCCGCCCTGCGTGAACGAGAGGTGTTGATGTTCTGCCATGTCGTACACGCCCTTGGTGGTGAACATCCGGATCGGCTCCGGCAGCAGGTGGGCGTAGTCCGGCACGGTGACGCGCTCGGGGATCTCCGGCTCCGGCCGCTTCGCCGTGTGCAGGACGGGCGGCTCGCCCTCGATGAGCGGCCACTCGAATGCCTGCTTCGACCCGTACACCTCGAAACTCTCGCGGTACTGGCGGGCCGTGTCGAAGAGCGACCGGTACACCTGCGCCGCCAGGTCCGAGTCGCGGAACCGGATGTGGCACGACTCCACGGCGAACGGCGACCCGTAGTTGTCGATGAGTTCCTCGCGGATGCGCCCGGAGCCGAAGCACGAGACCGTCTCGGCCTCCAGCCGCAGCAGCCCCGCCACCGGCCCGACGCAGTGCGTGGCGTAATGCATGGGCGGCAGGCCGGGCCAGTAGTCCGGCCACCCGTCCATGTCCTGCTGGTGGCTGGCCTTGAGGAACTGGACGCGGCCCAGGTCGCCGCGATCCACCATCTCCTTGACGAACAGGAACTCGCGCGAGTAGACGACCGTCTCGGCCATCATGTACGTAAGGCCCGTCTGGCGCACCAGGTCCACGATGCGCCGGCACTCGTCCACGGTCGTCGCCATCGGGACGGTGCACATGACGTGCTTGCCGGCCTCGAGGGCGGCGATACTCATCGGCGCATGGTCGGGTATCGGCGTGTTGATGTGGACGAAGTCCACCTCCGGGTCCGCCAGGACCTCGTCGTAGTCGGTGTAGCGGACGTCGACGCCGAAGCCGTCGCCGATCTCATCCAGCCTCGCCTTCGTCCGCTGGCAGATGGCGTACATCTCCGCGAGCGGGTGCCGCTGATAGATCGGGATGAACTCGGCGCCGAACCCCAAGCCGATGATGGCGACCTTCGTCATACCGCACCTCCTTCTTGTGTGTGCCCCGGCCGCCGTTTTTCGCGCAGGCGGAAATGTGTTCTTTCATGATGCCGTGGTCGGCGGCGTCGTCGAGGACGGCCGTCCCCTGCCAAAACGCCCGGCGAGTGACGGGCGTGGCCATGGCGGCCTCCGCTGCATTTCCCGCGAGACGATTATACGGCTGCGGGGGAGGCCCGCAAGCCTGCGATGTACGGCGGTCGACGCAAAGCGGTGGAGTGCCCCGACGCACCGGCGGCAGGTATCGGAGGCACCCCCGCAATGCCCGGACGGGTAGAACCGCCGTCGTGCCGGCCGCCTACATCGGCGCGGCCCGGAGCAGGGCCGCCGCCTGGTCCCCGAAACCGGCGCCGCCGGCGGTCCGCGCGAGCAGGGGGGCAACGCCGGCCGTGGCACGATCCTGGCAAGACGGGACCGAGAACGCTGGCAAAGATCGGCAGGCCGACGGTATAATGGCCCCGCCCAAGCACGAGAATCCCATTCCAAAAGGAGACCGACGATGAAGCACGCATCCCTGCTTGTTCTCGCGGCCGTGGCAGCGGCGCTGGCGACCAGCGCTGCCCCGGCCGCCGAAGAGAAGGCCGTCGAACCCGGCGAGACGATCACCCTCTTCGACGGCAAGACGTTCGACGGCTGGGTCCGCATCCTCCGCGGCGGCCAGGGTGACCCGGATGACACGTGGACGGTCAAGCCCGGCGGCGTCCTGCACTGCACGGGCAAGCCCGCCGGCTACATCCGCACCGAGAAGGCGTACAAGAACTACCACTTCCGCATGGAGTACCGCTGGGCCGGGCAGCCGGGCAACAACGGCGTGCTCGTCCACATGACCGGCGAGGACAAGGTCTGGCCCAAGAGCCTCGAATGCCAGGGCATGTATAAGAATCAGGGCGACTTCTTCGAGATCGGCGGCTTCGCGTTCAACGAGCACAAGGCGGGCGGGCACCGCGTGCGCGGCCGGCGGGTCATCAAGTACGGCGAGCACCACGAGAAGGAACCCGGCGAGTGGAACGTGTACGAGGTCTGGGCCGTCGGCGATACCGTCCGGCCGTACGTCAACGGTCACCTGATGAACGAGGCCTCCGGCTGCGCCATCACGGCCGGGCACATCTGCCTCCAGAGCGAGGGCCGGCCCATCGAGTTCCGCAACATCACCCTCGCCCCGGCCTCCGAAGAGAACAAGCCGTGGCCCGTTACGCCGAAGAAGAGAATCGTCCTCTTCAACGGCAAGGACCTGGACGGATGGATCCGCTTCAGCCCGAACGATAAGAAGGGTGAGGACGGCCAGTGGACGGTGGACAAGGTCTGGAGCGTGAAGGACGGTGTGATCCACTGCACGGGCAAGCCGAACGGCTACATCCGCACGCAGGAGCATTACGCGAACTACAAACTGCACCTGGAATGGCGATGGGTCGATAAGCCGACCAACAGCGGCGTCCTGCTGCACAAGCAGGGCATCGACAAGACCTGGCCCACGTGCGTCGAGGCCCAACTCATGCACGAGAACGCCGGCGACTTCTGGCTCCTCAGCCATTCGACGATCAAGGTGGACGGCAAGCAGATCGGCCCGAAGCAGTACGCCAACGCCAAGAAGCAGCACGAGTCGAACGAGAAACCCGTCGGCGAGTGGAACACCTACGACATCGTCTGCGACGGCGGCACGGTCCGGCTGACCGTCAACGGCCTCCTCCAGAACGAGGGGACGGAGGCGACGCCCTCCAGCGGCCCGATCTGCCTCCAGAGCGAGGGCAGCCCCATCGAGTTCCGCAACGTGTACCTGGAACCGCTCGACTGACAGGGACGGGGGGACGAAGGGACAGAGGGTTCGAGGTCCGGGCAAACGCAAGCGCGGCGGGTCGCCGCACCCGCCGCGCCATTCCCGTCCGGGCAAAGCCGGCCGGGCCACACATCTCCCGGCCGGGCCGCAGGACATTTGGGGGCAGGCTCCGGCTCGCCGCGAGGGACGCGGCCTACTCGTCTTACAGCAGCGGGCTGGCCAGTTTCGCGGCGTAACTGGCCGTCCGGCGCAGGCGGCCGCGGCCGTCCCAGTACGCTAAATCCGTCCGGTCGGCCTGCTCCTGGTACCGTCGCTGGATCTGCCGCAGGGCCGACACGGCCTCCGACCCGTACAGGAGCAGGGTGAGTTCGAAGTTGAGTTGGAACGAGCGGACGTCGAAATTCGCACTGCCGAACAGGGCGACCGTATCGTCCACCGTTAGGGCCTTCGTGTGGAGCATGCCGTCGCGGTAGAGGTACACGTCGGCCCCTTCGCGGGCGAGGTGCTCGCAGTAGGCCTTGCCGGCGGCGTCGACGAGGCGCGAGTCGCTCCGCTCGGGCACGATCAGCGTGAGGCCCACGCCGCGGTTCGCCGCCAGCCGCAGGGCCAGGCTCATCGTTTCGTCGGGCACGAAGTACGGGGAGGTGAGGACGACCTCCCGCCGCGCCAGGTGCACCGCCTCGATCAACAGGTCCTTGAACCGCTCGGCCGACCCGCCGGGGCCCGTCGGCACCGGCTGGACGGTGGCCTGCCCGGCCGGTTCGGGGTGCGGGAAGTACGCCTCGCCCGCTACGAGGTCGCCCGTCTCGTGGCACCAGTCCTCCAGGAACACCACCTGCAACTGCCGCACCAGCGGCCCGGTGACGCGGGCCATGACGTCGTCCCAGGCGCCGGCCCGGCGGGGGCCGAACGAGGGTTCCACGAGGTTCTGCGAGCCCGTGTAGGCGACGCGGCCGTCGACGACGGCGAGTTTGCGGTGGTTCCGCAGGTCGAGCCGCTCGAACCGCCGGCGGATGGGGTTCGCGGGCAGCGCCTCGGCCACTTTGACGCCTCCCGCTTGGAGGTCCCGGCCGAGGTTTCCGAAGAACCACCACGAGCCGACCGAGTCGGCGAGCACCCGGCACTCGACGCCGCGGCCGGCGGCCTCCTTCAGGGCCTCGCCCACCCGCCGGCCCACGTCATCGTTTCGGAAGATGTAGAACAGAAGGTGAACGTGGTGCCGGGCGTCGGCGATGTCCGCGACGAGACGGTCCACGGTGTCCTCGGTATCGGCCAGCAGCGCGAGTTCGTTGCCGCGGCTCGGCTTGAAGCCGCCGATCTCCTCGGCAAAGGGGGCGAGCATGCGGATTGCCGAGGGGGGCGACGGGCCGCTCTCGTCTTCACCGGGCGAGCCCGCGTCGCGTTCCGCCGAGACGGACGGATGGGGCTCGCGGGCCTCATCGAAGGCGCCAAGCCGCCGCAGGCGCTTGACCGCCCGCCGCCGCCCCAGCCGGTTCTCGCCGATGAGCAGGTACAGCGCCAGCCCGATCCAGGGCTGGAAGAAGACGAGCAGAAGCCACGCCGTGCACACCGACGGTTTCTGCTTCCGCCAGACCACGAGCGGCACCATTCCGATACGGATGAGCCACTCCAGCACCGTCAGCACGAGCGTCCACGAGGGCATGCGTTGCTCTCCACAGGTGCGGTGTGTGCAGTATAGCGTGCGCACGCAGAACGTGGAACGCCGAATGCGGAAACGGCAGGCAACAGACAACGATGAACAGCAACGACAACGGCAACGGCGGCCTCACGCAAAGACGCCAAGCCGCAAAGACGGCAAACAGCAACGGCGGTGAACCAGGGAAACGACAACTGCAAACGGCAAAGCGGCGGCAGGCCACCGCACTCGAAGAACGACAACGGCAACCGAAACGGCGAGCAGATGACCGGTGACAAATGACCAATGACAAATGACAAAGTGCCGTTGAGAGCGGTTTTCGTAAATCATGTCGTATATCCGCAGCAGGGGAACCTGCCGAGCAGGTCGGGCATCGGGACCTGATCCAGGGCCGTCCCGATGGCCGAGATAAGCCCCTCGAACGTGCGAGCGGCCAGAGCACGAAGGATCAGTTTGACCTTGGACCACGCGGATTCCACCTTGAAACGCAACAGGGGGCTCCAGGGGCTTGAAAGCCCCTTCGATGGGGGATCTCCCCTCCTGCGTTGGGCAGGGGCCGAGGGGGTCTGGGGGAGATGGCATCTCTCCCAGGGTGTGCCCGTGGGGACGGCAGCACCCCGCCGCCTCCGGCGGCTGAAGGCGGCGCTCGCCTGCGTGTCATGTGGCGCTGTGGCTTGGCATCGTCCCCGCCGGCCATTACAATGGTGCCGCGCGAGGCGGTGCCCGGCCGCGGCCCCTCGCCGCCCGCTACGAAAGGAAACGCCATGCCCTCGGCCAAGGACCTGCTTCGCAAGATCCCCGGCGTGGACAGCCTCCTGGAGGCGCTGGCGTCCGAACCGCTCGCCGCCCCCCGGCAGGTCGTCGTCGACGCCGTCCGCCAGGCCGTCGATGCGGCGCGCGGGCGGCTCCTGGCGGGGGCCGAGGCTGCGGTGTCCGAGGAGGGCCTGCGGTCGGCCATCCTCGCCGACGCCCGCCGGCGCCTTCGCGACCTGGCGCGGCCCCATTACCGGAAGGTCGTGAACGCCACCGGCATCATCCTGCACACGGCCCTCGGGCGGGCGGTGCTGCCGGAGAAGGCCCGCGGCCAGATGGCCGACGAACTCGCCGGCTACTCCCTCCTCCAGGCGGACCCGGAGACCGGCCGGCGCTCGCGCCGCGACCGGCGGATCGAGGACCTCCTCTGCCGCCTCACGGGCGCCGAGGCCGCCACCGTCGTCAACAACAACGCCGCCGCCACGCTCATCGTCCTCAGCGCCGTGGCCGGCGGGGGCAAAGAGGTGATCGTCTCGCGCGGTCAACTGGTGGAGATCGGCGGCTCGTACCGCCTGCCGGACGTCATGGCCGCCAGCGGGGCCCGCATGGTCGAGGTCGGCACCACCAACAAGACGCACCCGCGCGATTACGAAACGGCTGTGACCGAGGAGACGGCCGCCATCCTCCGCGTCCATCCGAGCAACTACAAGATCTACGGGTTCACGGAGGAGGTGCCGCTGGCGACGCTCCGCGAGATCGCCGACCGCCACGGCCTCGTGCTCATCGACGATCTGGGCGCGGGGCCGCTCATCGACCTCGCGAAATACGGGTATCCGAAGGAGCCGACGCTGCCGGAGTCCGTCCGCGACGGGGCGGACCTCGTGACCTCTTCGGCCGACAAACTCATCGGGGCGAGCCAGGGGGGCATTATCCTCGGCCGGCGCAAGTGGGTTGACGCCATCCGCGCCAGCCCGCTGGCCCGGGCCGTCCGCGTCGGCAAACTCACCTTGGCGGCCCTGGAGGCCACCCTCACGCTGTTCCTGGATGAGGAGACGGCCCTTCGCGAGGTGCCGACCAACCGCATGCTGCTGCGTGACATCGAGTCGCTCGGCGCCGCGGCTCGCCGCATCGCCGAGGCCGTCGCCGGCCGGACGGACGCGGCCCACGTGGGGGTGGCGGACGGCTTCTCGCAGATGGGCAGCGGCTCGCTGCCGACGCACGACATTCCGACGCGCGTGGTGGCGGTCGCCCCGACGGAGGGTTCGGCCGACGACCTGGCCCGGCGTCTGCGGCTGGGCTCGCCACCCGTCTTCACGCGGATCAAGGACGGGCGGGTTCTTGTGGACCCGCGGACGCTCCAGGACGGCGAGGACGACGTGGTCGTCGAGGCCCTCGTCGCGGCCCTCGGCAGCGAAGGCGAATAGCACTACAACGCTAACTTGTGCGCGGCGGGTCTCCGTACCCGCCGCGCAGACCTTGAAAAGGCATTTCGAGCGCGGTGGGTGCGGAGACCCACCGCGCAAAATGTGTACTTGGCGGGTGGCATGCTGTCGCGATGCTGCGAAAGCATGAATCCCGCGCGGTGGCCCTCCCGGGCCACCGGGCCGAAACGCGAAGGTTGTTGCCGTGTGTGGCCCACCCGGCTTGGCCGGCCGGGAAGGCATACCGACCCGGTTGGACAAGCCAACCGGGCCACACGTGGCGCGGCGAACCCGGGAGACCCGCCGCTTGGGAATCATAAGTCCATGCCAAACGAACACGTCAACATCACGCTCGGCACGGCGGGGCACGTGGACCACGGCAAGACCGCCCTCGTCAAGATGCTGACCGGCTGCGAGACCGACCGCCTCAAGGCCGAGAAGGATCGCCAGTTGACGATCGAACTCGGCTTCGCCCCGTGCCGCATGGCCGACGAGCGCATCGTCGGCATCGTGGACGTGCCCGGCCACGTCGACTTCATCCGCAACATGGTCGCCGGCGCGCACGGCGTGGACGTGGTCATCTTCATCATCGCGGCCGACGACGGCGTCATGCCGCAGACGCGCGAACATCTCGATATCCTCACGTTGATGGGGTGCGACAAGGGGCTGGTGGCCCTGACGAAAATCGACCTGGTGGACGACGAACTCCGCGACCTGGTGGAGGTGGAGGTCCGCGAGTTTCTTCAAGGCACGTTCCTGGCGGCGGCCCCCGTCTGCCCGGTCTCCAGCGTCACGGGCGAGGGGTTCGACTCACTTCTCAAGGCCCTGAACGCCGTCGTCGGCGCGTGCGAGCCGCACGAAACGCAGGGCGCGTTCCGCGTGTGGGTGGAGCGGACGTTTTCGCTGAAGGGCATCGGCACGGTCGTCTCGGGCATCCCTTCGAGCGGCGAGGTGCGCCTGGGCGATCGTCTCCGCGTCGTGCCGGGTGGCGAGGCGGGGCGGGTGCGCGGCCTCCAGGTGTACGGGGAGGACGCCGACGTCGGCCGGGCGGGCGAGTGCGTCGCGGTGAACCTGTCGGACCTGCCGGCCGACGCGCTCGACCGCGGCCGGGTGCTCACCAAGGGCGACGCCTTCGATGCCGTCGCCATGGCCGAGGCCGACCTGCACGTCCTCCCCCGCGTGCCGCAGCCCCTGGAGGATTACGCCGAGGTGCACGTGCACGTCGGCACGGCGGAGGCGATGGCCCACGTCGCCATCCTGGAGGGCAAGGCGGTCGCGCCGGGCGAGTCGCGGCCGGTCCAACTGCGGCTGGATGCCCCGCTGGCCGTGTCGCCGGGCGACCGGTTCATCGTCCGCGGGTCCGTGGCGGGGCTGGCGGGCGGCCAGGTGACCACCCTCGGCGGCGGCCGCATCCTCGGCACGAGCGACGTGCGGCTGCGTCGGCAGCGGCCGTGGACCCTGGAGCGTCTCGCCGCCCGGCGCGAGGCCGTCGACTCGCCCGACGCCTGGGCCGCCGTCATCCTTCAGGAGGCCGGCGAGCCGCTCTCACGCGAGGAACTCGCCAAGCGGACGGGCCTTCAGGCCGACGCCGTCGACGAGGCGCTGGCGCGCCTGGGCGAGGCCGGCACCGTGCGGCCGACCGACGGCGGCCGCCTCGTGCATCGGGCCGTGGTCGAGGCGGCGGCCGAGCGCATCGCCGAGGCGCTTGCGGCGTTTCACGCCGACCATCCGCTGCGGCAGGGGATGGAGGAGGCCGACCTGGCCCGCGCGGCCGACGTGCCCGGGGCCGTCTTCCGCGCGGCGCGCGACGACCTCCTCGCCGCCGGCACCCTGGAGCGCCGCGGCGCGGTCCTGGGGATGGCGGGGCAGGGGGCCCGGCTGTCGGAGGCGGATGAAGCGCTCAAGGGCCGCATCGCTGAGGTGTTCGAGGCGGCGAACCTGGAGCCGCCCGCCGTCGAGGACCTGGCGGCCCACCTCGGCGAGGACGCGGACGGCGTCGCGACGCTCGTGCGGCTGCTCGTGGACGAGGGGACGCTCGTCGCCGTCGGCGAGGACCTCGTCATGCACGCGTCGGCGGTCGAGCGGGCGAAGGACGTGGCGGTGACCCTCTTCGCGGAGGCGGGCGGGTTCTCGACGGTCGAGTTCCGCGACGCCCTCGGCACCAGCCGCAAGTTCGCCGTCCCGCTGCTGGATTACTTCGACACGCTCCGCCTGACGGTGCGCCAGGGCAGCCGGCGGACGCCGGGCGCCGAGGCGAAGAAGCGGCTGGGGTGAGCCGTTCGAGCCGGCCGCGGAAGCGGCCGGGCATCTCCATCGGCCATGGCCTGCGAGACTGACCGGCCGCTTCCGCGGCCGGCTCGAAAGACGGGCCACCGCACTACGCCGTTTCGGTGGCGGAATCGGCCGCCTCGTCGGCCTCGTCCTTCTTCCCGCGGACGAAGGCGCTCGCTACGCCGATGGCCTCGCACCGGGTGCACTCCATGCACCGGATGCAGAGCGGGTCGC
>CAZNYC010000042.1:11473-29410 GCA_964577175.1 uncultured Anaerolineales bacterium | reverse complement strand
CGCCGGCCGCGCCACCTGCCCCGCCACCGGCGAGGGGTACGTCCTCGAGGACGGCCTCTGCCGCGAGGCCGGCGGGGATGGGTGAGGCCATGCCCCTCCAGACTGCCAGGTGATATGGATCCCCTGAAGATCACGACCGTCGTCGGCGCCCGGCCTCAGTTCATCAAGGCGGCGGCCGTCAGCCGCGCCATCCACGCCCACCATGCCGCGGGCGACGGGCAGAAGAAAGTCTACTGGTTCGGTGTGCCGTGCGTCACGCTACGGGACGAGACGGAGTAGGTGGAACTGGTGGAGGCGAGATGCAACCGCCTGACGCGAATGCGTTGGGCTCGGGAGTAGACGAGGAACACCGGCAAGGGTGCTGCGGCCGGGGTTCGGCCCTGGGCCCGTCCCCCATCATCCGAAGGAGGACATGTCTAGCGGACGGGAAGCCCCCGAATTCCTGATATTGCAGGCCGCTTGAAGCGCGAGCCCGTTTATGCAAGGGGGCGCTCGTACTTGCGTGCAAAGGAGCGGAGGATGTTCTCGAAACTCGTCAGTTACACGCGAGCGACGCCGCCGGCCATGATGGCCGAGCGGCTCGCGGCGCGCATCAGAGGACGGTCTCGCCTGAAAGCGTTCGATAACACGGTACCGCTCTTTTTCGTCCTCTCCACGGGACGCACGGGGACGCAGACGCTCCAAAGACTCTTGAGCCAATGCGATGGGGTATTGATATACCATTGCCCGCATCCTCACGTCGAAGCACTCTCGCGTCTCGCTTACCTTCTGGAGGGCCAGCATGCCTTTGAATTGGGGTTTATGTTCGAGGAAATACGGCGCCCTTTGACGCATCATGCCTTGGCGTGCGGTTGTGGATATGGTGAAACCGGTCCGGAGGCGACGTTTCTGGCACCCGCCATTGCTCAGCAGTTTCCATCGGCCAAGTTCGTGCATTTGCATCGGGACGCTCGGCAGGTTCTGCGATCAGCCATGCGCAGGCGGTGGTACTCAGGTCATTCGCTAGATCCCGTGCGCCTGATTCCACCGCCGAACGACAAAGCGAAGTCGGTGTGGGAGCAGTGGGGTGCCTTCGAAAAAAACGCATGGCTCTGGGCTGAGACCAACCGGTTTATCAGGGCTTTCGGAACCACGGTGCAGAAGCACCGTTTCACAGAACTTAAAGCCCAGGACCTATTCAGCGGTAACGAAGCCTCTCTACGCCGACTTGCCACATTCCTTGGCCTCACGCTTCCTTCGGCACGGGTCACAAAGCGGATTCTGGCCAAACGCATTAACAAGCAGGAAGAAGGACAGTTTCCCAAGCCTGCCGAGTGGGGGCCGGATTTGACCCAGACGCTGTGGAAGATTGCCGGTGACGAGATGCTGAAACTGGGCTACGAGAACCCCGGGGCAGGCCCGGCGGCATGACGAGCCCCATCGCCGGGGACAGCGCCGGGGCTGGCCGCCTGATTGAGGCACGTGAGGCCCTTGCGGAAAAGCCGGGGACGATGGCTACTTTTACGTGTGCTGAATAGAGGGCGGCGGCGAAGGGGCAGCGATTGCGGCACGAAGCCGAAAGGCAGTTGGGGCACCGCCCGGAAAGGGGATACGGTGGACCGGAGCGTCTCCGCGCCGCGGGCTTTCGCTACGTTTTAAGCGTGTTACTTGCTGATGCCCAGGACGAGCTGCGGGATGGGGCCATTGTTGCCTACGGGGACATCCAAGGCGAATGGCCGCCCCAAAGCCGCCTTCGTCTCGTGGCGTGTCGCGATTTCTGGGAGCATTACGGTGCGGCGGCCTCCTTGCCGACGTTGCCACTGGAAGAGGTCGACGGGGTGCCCCTTCTTTTCGGCACGCCTCAGGTAGAGAGGCGGCGCGACGTTCTCGTCGTCCACGCAGACATTATCGCATCCGCGTTCTTTATGCTCACGCGTTACGAGGAAATCGTGCGCCGCGATGTTCGGGACGAGCACGGTCGCTTTCCCGGTAAGGAGTCTTTGCCGTACCGCGCTGGCTTCCTGGACCGCCCGGTCGTGGACGAGTACGCCGAGTTACTGCGCCGGTGGCTGCGGGCGGCAGGGGTGTATGTGAAGCCATCCGGGATGGAATTTTCGGTTCTACCCACACATGACATTGACCTTGCTAAAAAGTACCGCCCCGGCCTGCGGGGGCTTTTTCGGACGACGGCGTCGGCGATGCTCGGCAGACAGTCCGTACGCAACGTGTGCGAGCATGTGGGCGTGGTGCTTCGGACCCGGCCGGATCCGTATGATACTTTTGAGGAAATGGCAGCTCTGGACGCCGGCGTCGGACCCGGGGGCGGCTCAATCTTCGAGACGCCGACCTACTTCTTCATGGCAGGTGGCCGGGAGGGACAGGCGGCCTATAGCCTTGATGACGGGTTGACACGGCGTGCCATTGCCCTCGTCCAACGTATGGGAGCGGCAGTGGGCCTCCACGCCAGTTATGACGTATCTCGCGAGCCGCAGCGTATCCTTGAGGAGAAAAAGGCTTTGGAAAAGGCCTGTGGCACACCGATTACGAGGAACAGACACCACTTCCTGGCTTGGAGAGAACCTGAAGAAGGATGGCATCTGGCCAGAGCCGGGATCACGTGGGATGCCACGCTCGGCTACGCGGACGTACCCGGTTTTCGTTTGGGGACCTGCCGTCCGATTCGCCTTTTTGACCCTGTGAGCCTGAAGCCCTTTGGTATTGTCGAGCATCCTTTAATCTTGATGGACGGCACACTGAGTTTCGCCAAATACCTTGGGCTTGATGAGAGGCAGGCATTCGATCGCTGTAGGGCTCTCATGCACCGCATCCGACGCCACAAAGGCGAATTTGTTATGCTTTGGCATAACAACAGCTTTGCGCCAGCACCGGGCAACTACCACCCGAGGCTCTACCGGGACCTTCTGGCGCTGGCCAGGGGGGGAGCCGCATAGTGAAATGGGCCGGTGGGCCGGGACGGACGGCCGGGGGGCTGCGCGCCGCCAAGGCGGTCTCACGCATTCCAGCGTCTGCCAATTCCCGCTTTGCGCACTGCCCTCAATAGCACGGAGCGTAACTGGGCATCCCGCCGCAGGACGACAGAAATGTATGGCACCGAGGCGATCACTGCAGCTACAAAGACATAAACCGGAGCCGCGTCTAGCCCCCACTGGACGGTAGCGATGATGGCTATCGTCGGGCTAGCCCAAAGCAACTGCTGGAGAAGGTGGGTTGCGAGGGGGGCCATACGTGCTTGCGCCATTCGAAGACAGACGGTGAGGACCAACACCTTGTAGATGGCCCCGCCGGCGCCGAACAGGGACAACGTCCACAGAGGTTCCTTAATCAAGAGGCCGCCAACCACGAGAGAGCCTATCATCACCACGGCGAACCCGATGTTTAACAGCAAGTGCAGCCCTTGCCGCTCCAAGATCATGAGGATCGAATTCAGCGGCGAGGTGACGAACATCATGAACACAAACGGGACGAGATACTGCGCGTACAAGCCGGCCTCGCGCCAGTTCTCGCCAAAGACGAAGCCGAACAGGTCCGGCCCCGCCATGCCGATGATCAGCATCGGCAGCAGGCCGACCGTGATGAGGCGTGTGGCGACGTTCCGGACGAGGCTTGAGAGATCCTCGCCGGACGCCTGCTTGGCGGCGCCGCGCTGGAAGAAGACCTCCAGGATGGACGTGGCGATCAGCGTGCTCGGCAGGGTGATCACTCGCCGCCCCAGGGCGTAGAGGCCGGCCGCCGCGGGACCGAAAAAGCCAGCGATCAGGATCACGGGGGCTTGGCGGGAGGCCATGTTCAGCAACTGCGTCCAACTGGTCATCAATGGGAACTTCTTGTACCGCTTGGCCGCCTGCCACATCCCCGACGCTGACCACCGCCTCAGGCAGAAGGTCAGGTCGTCGCGCAGGAACCGCCAGGCCAGGACGGCGGGTGCGGCGGCCTTGCCCGGGAGACGGGCCACCGTCAGGCTGACGCCGGAGGTCCATCCCAGCAGCCCCGCCCCGAGCGTGGCGGCGGCGTTCATGAACGACGCCCCCGCCGTGGCCGCACCGATCGACGTGAAGCGGTTATGCCGGCTGGCCCAGTACCGGAAGGGAAGGGCGGCCGTCACAGTCAGCGTACCTGCCGGAATGAGCCACTTGTAGGGGGCCAGGTCCGCCGCCCCCGTGAGGGTCAGCAGGGTTTCGCCCGCCACGGCCGTGACGGCCGCCACGACCAGCGTCATGGCCGCCATCACGGTGAAGCACAGGGCCAGGAGGTCGGCGGCCGTCTCGTCGTCCTTGGGCAGGAGAATGGCCAGTTGATAGGACAGGCAGCCCACCAGGCCGATCGTCATCGTGATGGAGCCGAACAGGGCCGCTAGGCCGAACGCGTCGGGCTCGAACAGCCGGGAGAGGATCGGCGAGATGAGAATGGCAACCGCCTGGGCCAGTGTCGTGCCGACGCTCATGGCGAAGGCACTTCCGAGAAAGCCCGTGCGGGATTTCCGGATTCTTCCCGGGGTCTCTTCTTCTGCGCCGGCATCGCCGGACGTTTGAACGCGGCGGTCGGTGTCCACGGGTGTCGGGTCCTTTGACGCGCGGCGGGATGCGGCCCGGCGCGGGGGCGCCGGCCGGCCTCCTCGCCGTTTTGCATGCTTGCTTTCGTATCGGCGTTTGGCGCCGTCGGCCTTCGCAAGACCGCACCCGACCGGCGACATTTCGGTGTCGGGGCTATCCCTGGCGGCGGCGTTTCGCCGCCTCTCGGGCTACGGCTTCGGTTGAACGCACGGGCCGAAACCCTATAATCCACACACTATCCTGGCCAAAAAGAACGTGAATTTCAATCGTGCGGATAACCGAAGTAACGTGCGGGCGCCGGCGGCGCCGACTGGACCAACGTGCCCGGCGTCCGCGGCTCTCGCACACGCCGGACTTGATTCCTTTGGCGAGGGGCGACACAGCCCATGAACAAGCGGGTGCTGATGATCGCCTTCTATTACTACCCGCACAGTTCGTCCGGTCCACATCGGCCCGCGGCTTTTGCGAAGTACTTGCCCCGTTACGCATGGACCCCGACCGTACTGACCGTCGACTGGACGGAGGCGAATGCCCGCGGGATGTACGACCCCAAACTGAAAGAGGCCGGGGAGGTGTGCGACGTGGTCCGGGTGCCGCTGGCGCCGGCCCCGTCGCGGACAGTGCGAAGCGTATTCCGGGTGCTTTCGGCGCGGTTGTTTCCGTACCGTTGGCCCATGGGGTTCGGCCGGCGCATGCTGAGGAAGGCTGAGGACCTGGTCCGCCGGGAGGCGTTCGACGTCATCTGGTCGACGTGCGGTCCCGGCGTGGACCATCGAGTGGCCGACCGGCTTTCGCGGCGGCACGGCATCCCGTGGGTGGCGGATTTCCGGGACCTGCCGGATCAGATTGAGGACACGCCGACCGCGCGGCGAACCGTGCGAACGGAGCGGCGGGTCTGTGCGTCCACCTCCGCGATGGTCTGCGTGAATCAGTGGCATGCGGACCGGCTGGCATCCCGGCACGAGGTGCCCGTGTATGTGATTCCGAACGGCTACGATCCGGCGGACTTTCCGTCGGCGGGCCCGCATCGTTCGAACAAATTCACGATCGCCTATTTCGGAACCTTGTACCGAGAGCGGTACGATTTGCGTCCGCTGCTGGTGGCGATTGACCGCCTGGTGCAACGCGGCGATATGGACGTGAGCGACGTCGAGGTGGCGTTGTACACGCCATCCAAAGGGTCTCCCCTCGCCGGGCCGCCGCCGTACGTCCGCGACTTCGGGTGCGCGCCGGCGGTTTCGTGGAGCGACTGGGTGCCGTACCACGAGATGATCCGCCGGCAGCAGAAAGCGACCGTGCTCCTTCTGTTGAGCGCCTCCGGCGCCCCCGGCATTACGACGGGGAAGATCTTCGGATATCTCGCCTCGGGGCGTCCCGTCCTCAACGTGCCGGCTGACAACGGCGTCGTGGACGACCTGCTGGCCGAGAGCCGAGGGGGCCGCAGCGCCTCTACCCCGGAGGAGATTGCCGAGATTCTCAAGACGTGGTATGATGAGTGGAAGCAGACGGGGACCGTGGCATGTCACGGGCGCGAGGAGGTCATCCAAAACTACTCCCGTGAGGTGTTGACGGGCCGGTTGGCCGGCGTCCTGGAGGACGTCGTCACTGCCGGTCCTACGGACCCCGCCGGCAAACGATGATTCCTTGCGACCTGCTGTGCGGGGACCGTTGCCCTGCCGCACGCGCCGCTGGCTCACGAATACGCGGCTGATCGGGTTTGACGGGGGCGGTTGTCACAGGTAGGATGACGGTGGTGCCCGCGCCATCTTGTGGTTTTCACGGGCCGCGGTGATATGGTTCGCAAGAGGCGGTGAGCCCCTCCGGGCTGCCGAAAAGGGTGGGTGCGATGACGAGAAACCCCTTGGTGGCGCAGGCTCAGGGTGCGATGCTGTCGCCGGCCGAGACGTCCGTGGCTTCGGCGATCGCGTGGCCTCCGCGGAAGTACGCATTGGCCGTGCTCATTGCGGGCGCGATCGGCCTGCCGATTGCCTTGGTCGGCTACGCGCTCGGCGAGTTGGAGGTGGCGGCCTTGGGTGCCGGGTTGCCCTTCGCCCTCCTGATTCTGTGGAAGCCGGAAGTCGGCGTTTTCCTCATCGCCATGTGGGTGCCGTTTGAGTACTACGGCCGGCTGGTTCCCGTCTTCACGCTGACCAAGGTGGTGGGCATTCTCGCGTTTACGTCGCTAATGGTCCATTTGCCGATGCGAGGCCGTCTACGTTTGGACGTCGGCGCGTTCTGGTGGGCGATGGCTTGTGTCGCGTGGTCCCTGGTGTCGGTCCTGGGCGCATTAAACCCGGAACTGGCCTGGTTCCGTCTGCTCACGCGGATCCAGTTGGTGGGTCTGCTGTTCCTGGTGCTCAATGCGTGCCTCACCGAGGAGCAGGTCAAGACCTACTACTGGGCGCTCTTCCTGGGGGCCGCGATGGGAGCAACGGGGGCGTTTGTCCTGACGCCGGCTGTGCAGTGGGAAGGCCAAATCGCCCGGTCCACCATTGGTGAAATCAACGAGAACACCCACGCAAAGGACCTGCTATCCGGGGTGTTCATGTTCCCGATCGTGATGCTTATCGCGCGCCGCTGGCTGCGCGTGGTGGTGGCGCTGGCGTTCCTGGTGATCCTGGTCGACCTTGTCCGAACGGGCAGCCGGTCGACGTACATTGCCGCGTATGCCGGAGCAGTGGTTGCCATCCTGTGCTACCGCCGTATGACCCTCTCCCGCCGCCTCGGCACCGTGGTCCTGCTGACGGGGGGGCTGATCGCCCTTCTGCTGTTCGGTAACGTTACCGGGCTGTGGACGCCCAGGTTGTGGGAGCGCATCGTGGCCCTGTGGGACCGGGGGTTGGAGGCCGGCGGGCGGCTCTGGATGTGGAGTCGGGCCATCGCGATGGGGGCGGATGCCCCGTTTGCCGGCGTCGGCATTGGCAACTACGAGGCGGAGATGTGGGGGGCGGTAGGAACCGCCCACAACGACACGCTACTCCAGTTCGCCGAAATGGGCATCATCGGTTTGGTTACCTATCTGGGGTTCCTTGTCGCCACGGGGACGCGCGGCTGGCGGGCCGCTCATCCGGTGGTGCGTTCGGCTGTGATAGGACTGCTTGTGGCGGCGTACGTCGGCAGCCTGGCCAATCCGGCATTCATGACAAAGAGTTTCTGGCTACAGATGTCAGCGATTGTTCTGGCGGGGACCGTCGCGGTGGGTGCGGGCCGGCTGAAGGGGGATCGGGGCCCGGGGATGGCGCTTTCCGACTCGCCTCATTGAGGAGTGCCGTCCCATGCGTGTGGCGATGATCACCCCCTTCCCCCGGGACCTCGAGCAGCCGCGCGGGGGGGTGGAGGCCGTGGCGGCGTCGCTTGTCCCCGCACTGGTCCGCGAGCGGCCGGACCTGGACCTGCACGTCCTCCGCTGCCCGGCCGACGCGGACACGCCCCCTCGCCTCCTGGGGGACCCGCCGTACGAAGTGCGGTCGGTGTGGGGCCGCCGGTCGGCTGCGGGGATGGTGCCGGGGCTTGGCCCGAGTGGACGCCTGCGCCGCGTGCTGGAGGCCCTGCGGCCGGACGTCGTGCACGTGCAGAACCGGGCCTGCTCCATCGAACCGCGGCCGTGGCGGTCGGTCCTGACGGTTCACGGCATCCAGGATCGGGATACGTTCTTCCGGGCACGCCGCTTCCGCCGCCTGCGTTCGGCTTATGTGAGGTGGCGGGAGGCGCCTGCCCGCGGGCTGTACCCGCACGTCATCGCGATAGCCGGTTACGTGGCCCAGCAACTGGAAGGCCACGTTCGGGGGCGCCTCCATTTCATCCCGAACCCGATAGACGCGGGCTTCTTCGATGTCGCAGCCGTGGACGATGGCCCGCGCATCCTGTTTGCCGGGGCGAGCGTTCCGCGGAAGAACCTCCACGGGGCCATTGAGGCCGTCGGTCTGTTGGTAAGAGAAGGCATCGACTGCACGTTGCGGGTGGCCGGGCCGCCGGCCTCCGGCGCGTACGCCGCCCGTATCGAAGCGCTGGTGGCGACGTGGAACCTCTCGGACCGGGTAGCGCTGCTCGGCAACCTGGACCGGACCGGAGTAGTCGAGGAACTGGCCCGATCGCGGTGCCTCCTGCTGCCGTCGTTCCAGGAGACGGCGCCGATGGCGGTGGCGGAGGCCCAGGCGGCCGGGCTGCCCGTGGTCGCCGCCCCGGCGGGCGGCACGGCCGAGATGGTTAGCGACGGGCATTCCGGTTACCTGGTGGACCCGTGGAGCCCCGCCTCCATCGCCGACGGACTGCGCCCCTTGCTGGAAGACGCGTCTTTGGCGAAGACGATGGGCGCCCGCGGCCGGGAGCGGGCCAAGGTCCACCGGCCCGACGTCGTGGCACGCAAGACGTTGTGGGTCTACGAGCAGGTGGCCGGTGTGCAAGAGTGCGAGGTGTGTGCCCCGCCGACTGACCGCGGTTGAGTACGGGGCAGTTCTGTCAAAAGGGCAGGGGTTTTCCTAGTCAGGAAAGGGAGTCGGCCTTGGACGGAAGAGAAGCAGACCGGCGCGCGTGCAGGATTCTGTTGATAGGCCCCTTGCCGCCCCCGGAGGGGGGATGCACGATCATGCTTCAATGCATGGTTCGCGGATTGGCGGCCCGGCCGGAGGTGGCGCTGACGGTTTAAATACGTCGGGACCCGGCCGCCAACCGTGCGGCCGGCCGCGGCTGGCCGCGGTTCGGCGGATCCTTCGTCGGGCCGCCCGCGGATAAGCGTCGAAGGGACTCCGCGGGCAAAAGAAGTGATCTTTAAACGTTAGGCGAAGGAGTTGCCCCATGAGCCAGACGCGGTCGCACGCAAATACATGCCGGATGCTGTTGCTTGGCCCATTGCCCCCACCTCTAGGGGGTGCGACTGTTCTGTTTCAACATCTCGCGCGGGAACTGGCCAATCGGCGAGACTGCGATACCCGGGTAATTAATACAGCTGGCTTGCGGGCCGGTACCCTGACAGGTCTTTGGCGCGCCATTCGGGTTGTCCTTAGAACCCTACACCAGGCGAGGAAGGCGGAGGTCATCGGAGTGCACGCGTCGATCAGTGGCATGCCAATCCTCGGGCTAGTCTCCGTGGTGCTGGCGAAGGTTACATGTCGTCCGCTTATATTGCGGATCATCGGAGGTTTAGGTTACCATGAACTCGGTTATATCCGCCGGAGACTCATGCGCTGGTCTATTCGCCACGCGCGTCTATGCTTAGTGGAAACAAAGGGGTTGGCGCGGGCGGCTAAGGATGACGGGCTGGATAATGTGGCGTGGTTTCCCAATTCGCGTCAAGGGGACTTGTTCGCTGGCTATGCGCCGCGAGAAGGGCCGTGTCGACGATTTGTATACCTTGGCCAAGTGCGACCGGAGAAAGGGATTCGAGAGTTAGTCGAAGCGGCTGAGGGCTTAGACGAGGACGTTGTTGTCGACATTTGGGGGCCGATCCTTTACGGTTTTACCGAGCAGGAATTTGAGCTACTCCATCGCGTCCGATATCGAGGAGTTCTGGAGCCTGATGAAATTGGCGATGCGCTGCGCTCGTACGATTCGCTCGTATTGCCGACGTACTGGCGCAGCGAAGGATATCCTGGTGTTATATTAGAGGCCTACGCTGCGGGGTTGCCCGTCATTAGCACGGATTGGCGATGGATCCCCGAGATCGTTGATAATACATGCGGTATGTTGGTTCCGCCTGGGGATGTGAATGCGCTGCGCTCGGCACTGCAGGCGCTAGCGGGCGACGCTGGTCTTTACGCGAAGCTGGTCAAAGGTGTGGTGTGCAAGCGGGAGATGTTCGACGCGACGTTTTGGGCGAGGCGGTATATGGACTATTGCCGGGCACTTTCCAAGGGAAGTGCGATATGCCGTGACTTAAACGATTAAGTCGGCGCCCTTGGGGCCAGGAACCGCGAGCCACTGAAGAGACGGCGGCGTTCCAGCGGGCCGACAGATAGCGAAATCACATGGCACTCAGCGAGTACCAGGGCTGGGCGGGTCTTGCCCTCCTGCACGAGGCGCGGACCCTGCCCCTGCGGGCCAACCTGTATCGGCTGTGGTACGAGTTCGCCCGCCGCGCCGGCCTGCATCGGCGGCGGTACCAGGCCGAGCCGATTTCCGACGACGCCCTCCGCCAGGCCCTCGGCGGCCGTTTCGACGGGCCCGACGACCTCCTCGCCCATCTGCGCCGCCGCGAGGTCCCGTTCTTCTTCGACTGGCGCCGGCGCGAGGCCTACGCCCGCATCCTGAACGACCGCTTCGCCGACGACCGCGCCGAGTGCCTCCGCCTGGCCGACGAGGACTGCGCCCACCGCTTCGAGATGATGGGCTGCCACGTCGCGTTCGGCGACGCAATCGACTGGCACCGCATGCTGGAGCAGGAGGCCTCCTGGCCACGGCGGCACTGGAGCGACATCGACATCCGCTGCCCGAATGCCCCGGGCGAAATCAAGACCACCTGGGAACTCAACCGGCACCAGTTCTGGCTCCACCTCGGCCGGGCTTACTGGTACACCGGCGACGAGAAGTACCCGGCCGAGTGGGCCCGGCAACTCGGGTCCTGGATCGAGCAGAACCCCGTCGAGATCGGCGTCAACTGGCTCTCGAACCTGGAGCACGCCGTCCGGGTCGTCTCGTGGGCGTGGTCGCTCCACTTCTTCCTGGACAGCCCGGCCTTGACGGCGGACCTCGTCTGGGAGATGGTCCGCGTGCTCCTGGCCAAGGGCCGGCACATCCGGACGGACATCGCCTATTCCCGCCACGTCATGCGGAACAACCACGTGCTCGGCGACGCCCTGGGCCTCGTGGTCCTCGGGTTCGTCTTTCCGGAGTTCGAGGAAGCCGCGGCGTGGCGCGCGTACGGCCTCGACCTCCTGTACGACTGGCTGCCCGACCAGGTCCGTCCGGACGGCACGAGCATCGAGTCGGCGGTCAGTTATCACCGTTTCGTCCTGTACTTCTACCTGCTGGCCGACCTCCTGCACCGGGCAAGCGGCGGCAGCCCGCCGCCGATGGTGCGCGAGCGGACCGAGCGGATGGTCGAGGTCCTCCAGGCCGTCACGCGGCCCGACGGCGGCGTCTCGCTCTACGGTGACAACGATAACGCCAAGACGGTGTTCCTCTCGAACGAGGGGCCGCTCGATTACCGGCCGACGCTGGCCACGGGGGCGGCCCTGTTCGGACGGGCCGACTTCAAGCACACGGCCGGCCGCCTCAGCCAGGAGGTGCTCTGGCTCCTGGGGCGCGACGGCCTCGACGCCTGGGATGGCCTCGACGCCGCACCGCCCGGCCGCACGCTGTGTGCCTTCCCGCACGGCGGGCTCACCACGTGGCGGTCCGGATGGAACGAGGATGCCGACTACCTGCTCCTGAAAGGCGGCCCGTTCACCGGCCACACCGAGGCCGACCTCGGCCACGTCGACCTCTCCGTCGGCGGTGAGCCGGTGTTCGTCGACACCGGCACCTTCACCTACAACGGCGACTGGGTGTGGCGGACGTTTTTCCGAAGCACCCGGGCGCACAATACCGTGTCGGTGGACGGGCGCGGGCAGGCCCTCGCGCACCGCTCGTTCCGGTTCCTGTTCCATCCCGACCGGACGGGCAGTGAGGTGTCCGAGATGGACGGCGTCCGGATGTTGAAGGCATGGCACCGCAGTTTCCGATATGTGAAGGGGGGCGGCCTCCGGCACCTGCGCGTCGTCCTGGTGGTCCGCGGAGATTACTGGGTGGTCGTCGACCGGTTGACGGGCGGCCGGGACGAGCACGGCTTCGCCCAGCACTGGCACGTGGCCCCGTCGGCAGCGGTCGAGGTCGGCCCCGGCGGCCGGGCGACCGTCCGCACCGAAGGCGGCACAGAGGTGGCCGTCGTGCCACTCGGTGTGCCCGGCCTCCAGGTCCAGACGGCCGAGGGCGAGACGGACCCGATCCAGGGCTGGACAACGCGCGGCTTCGGCACTAGAATGCCCGCACCGTGCCTGACGTTTGCATGGCGCAGCCGGACCCCGACGCTGATGGCGACCGCCATCGTGCCCCGCGGCCGGGGGCCGGGCGGAGACCTGACCCTTGTGGAGTGTCCGGTCCGGGATGCGGCGGGACGCGAGGTCGAGCCGTTGGCTGCCTGGGGCCTTCGACTGGCCGGCGACCACGCCGAGGACGTGCTGGCGGCGTCCTTCAAGCGGCGACGACCGCTCGAAGTGGCCGGCGAACGGTTTACCGACGGGTTCGGCGCCGTCCGGCGGGAGGGCGGCTCCGGGGCCTGATAGGTTTGCATGGTCTCGAGACGCCGTGCCGCCGCGGACCGTTCGAAAACGTTTCGTCCAACCGGAGAGGAAGAGCCATGCCGGAGGGATTTGAAGGGCTGTATCTGGAGGTCGGGGCGGGACGTAGCGGCACGAATTTCCTCGGGCTGCTGCTCGCCTCTCACCCCCTCCTGGCGTACTGGCGGCGGCCGAAGTACATCTGGCGGCACGGCAACGCGTGGAAACCCGACGACTGCCTGGCGGCCAAGGACGTTTCCCCGCGCATCAAACGCTACATCCACCGCCGCTTCCGCGAGTATATGGCCGACCAGGGAAAGGACCGCCTCCTCGTCAACACGCAGGCCATGGCGCTGGCCCTGGAGTTCGTGTACGAGGTTTTTCCGGACATTAAGGTCGTGCACATCATCCGCGACGGGCGCGACGTGGCGCTGTCGCAGATGGAGGAATGGCGGTGGCGCAGGCATTCGGGGTCCGACACCATCGTCCAGCGCCGCATCAAGGAGGTCCCGCTACTGGACCTGCCCGCCTATCTGCCGGAATACCTCGGCATGAAGTGGCACCAGTGGACGGGCAAGCCGCGCCGTCACGCATGGGGTCCGAAGATCAAGGACTGGAAACACAAACTGAGGTCCATGGACCTGCTGGAGTACTGCGCGGAGTCGTGGCGGGCGTGCGTGGCCTCGGCGCGGGAGGCCGGCCTCCAGAAACCCGGGCAGTACTATGAGGTCCTATTCGAAAACCTTATTGAGAAGCCCGACGAGAGCGTCCCGCCGCTGCTGAAGTACATGGAACTGCCCCCGGCCGAGGAGGTCGACCGCTTCATCGAGGAGCGGATCGACCGGAGCCGGCCCCGTCAATACCAGCGCAAAATGGACGACGAGCAGTTGGCTCGCATCCTGCCCGTCCAGAAGGACCTGCTCCGCGAATTGGGCTACCTCCGCGACGAGGCCGACTGACCCGGCCGGCGGAACGACCGGGCGGAACCGAGGAGGACCGGTGTGCGCATCCTGATCGTCCACCAGTACTTCCTCGGAGCACGCGACGCCGGCGGCAGCCGGTTCAACCAGTTCGCCCGTTACTGGGCCGAGGCCGGCCACGACGTCACCGTCCTGGCGGGGACGGTCCACTACGCCACCGGCCGGAAAGACCCCCCCTACAAGGGCCGCTTCATCGTCCGCGAGACGGCGCCGGGCGGCGTTCGTGTCCTCCGGTGCCACGTTTCGGAAGCCTACAACGTTTCGTTCGCGGGACGGGCGTGGGCGTACGCCAGTTTCACGTTCTCCAGTCTGTGGGCGGGCCTCGCGGCGGCGCCGCGGCCGGACGTCATCCTGGCGACCAGCCCGCCGCTGACGGTGGGCATCACGGCGTGGCTGCTGCGCCTGCTCACCGGCGCGGGTTACGTCTTCGAGGTTCGCGACCTGTGGCCGGAGTCGGCCATCGACTCCGGCGTCCTGCGCAACCCTCTGATGAAGGCGGTGGGCTACGGCCTGGAGTGGCTGTCGTACCGCGGGGCGGCGTGGGTCAACGCCCTGACGCCGGCGTTCGAGGAGGTCCTGGCCACCCGCAAAGGCGTACCGCGCAACCGCCTCTCGATGATCCCCAATGGGGCGGACCTCGATCTCCTGGCCCCGGGACCGAAGGCGAACCGCGTCCGCTCCCGTCTCGGTCTGGAAGGCAAGCTCGTCGTCACCTACGTTGGCGCGCACGGCCGGGCGAACCGCCTGATACAACTCATCGAGGCCGCCGACCGCCTTCGCGACGACCCGAGCATCGTGTTTCTGCTCATCGGCGACGGCATGGAGAAGCCGATGCTCGAGGAGGAGGTCCGCCGCCGAGGCCTGGGCAATGTTCGCTTTATCGACCCGGTGCCGAAGAGCGAGATCGGCGACTACATCAACGCCTCGGACGTGTGCACGGCCGTCCTCCAGGCCAACGACACGTTCAAGACGGTCTACCCGAACAAGTTGTTCGATTACATGACGTGCGCCCGCCCGATTCTTCTGGGCATCGACGGGGCGGCGCGCCGATTGGTGGAAGAGAGCGGGGCGGGCGTGTTCGCCGAGCCCGAGAATGCGGAAGCCCTCGCCGCCTGCGTCCGCGACCTGAAGGCCGACCCCGACCGCTGCGAGGCCATGGGCCGTGCCGGCCGGCGGTTCGTCGAGGCCCACTACGACCGCCGCAACCTGGCCGAGCGGTACCGGCGAATCCTCGAGGGCCTGGCCCGGCCGCGCTAACGCGGCAGCCCCGGCCGCAACCGCTCCGATGGAGGCCGCATGCCGCAGCGCCTTCGCATCGCCATCCTGACGCAGTACTTCTGGCCGGAGGGCGGGGCGCCGCCCGGCCGCCTGTTCGAACTCGCCGTCCGCCTCCGCCGCCTCGGCCACGAGGTCACGGTCCTGACGGCCCTGCCGAGTTACCCGCGCGGCCGCATCTACGACGACTACCGCGGCCGGTTGGCCATGGTCGAGTACCATGAGGGCCTGCGTATCCTGCGGGCGCCGCTGTACCCGACGCAGTCCGCCCGGTTTCTGAAACGCCTCTCGTCGTACTTCTCGTTCGTGTTCACGAGCGCGGCGATGGGCCTCACCCACCTGGGGAAGCAGGACATTCTGATGGTGGAAAGCCCGCCGCTGTTCCTGGGGTTCTCGGCCGTCTTCCTGGCGAAGGTCTGCCGGGCCAGGCTCGTCTTCAACATCTCCGACGTCTGGCCGGGCACCCTCGTCATGGGCGGGTTCCTGGAAGAGCGGTCCCTGATGACCCGCACGGCGTTTCGCCTGGAACGGTTCTTTTACGAGCACGCGGACCTGGTCACCGGCACGAGTCCCGGCCTCATTGAGGACGTCCGGTCCCGCTACCCGCACGTGCCGTGTGCCGTCATCACCAACGGCGTGGACACGACATGGTTCCGCCCCGACCGGGCGGACCCGGCGGTGCGGCGCGACTTGGGCGTCCCCGACGGGGCGTTCGCGGTCGGCTACTGCGGCCTGCACGGGCTGCTTCAAGGACTGGAGATCGTGATTGATGCGGCCGACCGGCTCCGTGACCGCGACGACGTCCGCTTCGTCCTGATTGGGACGGGGCCCGTGAAGGACGACCTCCTGGCCGAGGCCGAACGCCGCGGCCTCGAGAACGTCCTCTTTGTGCCGATGCAGCCGAAGTCGCGTATGCCGGACATCGTGGCGAGCATGGACGCGGCCCTGGTGCCGCTGAAGTGTGCCCTGCCCACCAAGCCCGTGAAGATCTACGAGGCGATGGCCTCCGGCGTCCCGATTGTGGCGGCGGCCGAGGGGGAACTGGCCGATTTCGTGGAGCGCGACGGCTTCGCCCTGCGCGTGCCGCCGCTCGACGGCGAGGCCCTGGCCGACGCCGTCCGTCGCCTGGCCGACGATGCGGGGCTCCGGGACCGCCTCCGCCGCCGCGCGCTCGAGGTGGTGCAGCAGTACGACCGCGGCCAAATCGCGCGGGATGCGGCCGACCTGTTCGGGCGGCTCGTCCGGGGCCAGGCCGGTCGGCGTTAGAGCGGTTTATGGCATTTCAAGTTCGGATAGTAGCGCGGCGGGTGCGGAGACCCGCCGCGCTACCACCCGAAAGTAAACCGCGCTGAGCGGCGCTACGTCGGCGGGCCGATTCGCTGGATAAACTCCACGGTTCGCTGGGCCGTCTTCTCGTCTGCGCGGCGATGCGTGGGCAGGTTGACGACCTCGCGGCAGGCCTGCTCGGCCACCGGGCACATGCCCTCCCGATAGCCGTACTGCTCCATCGGCGTCTCGATGGGGTGGAGGGGGCACTCGAACCAGGTGCCGATCTCCACGAGGTTCCTTGGTGCCTCGGCC
This sequence comes from uncultured Anaerolineales bacterium, assembly GCA_964577175.1. Classification (GTDB taxonomy): domain Bacteria; phylum Planctomycetota; class Phycisphaerae; order FEN-1346; family FEN-1346; genus BS750m-G62. The sequence continues at coordinate 12,772 of CAZNYC010000042.1, read as the reverse complement.
ACGGCGCGGGGCTTGTCGGCCACCCGGACGGGGTAACGCACCAGCACGGGGTCCATGTGCTCCGGGACCTCCGGTACGGGAAAGCCGGCCTCGGCGAGCAGATGGTCGTACGTCTCTTTCATGACCCGGCGATGGGCCAGGTTCCGGTCGACCTTCCGCAGTTGGCGAAGGCCCGCCCGGGCCTGGCTGCGGCCCATGCGCATGAAGAAGTCAGGTGGCATCTGGGGTACGAACTCGCACGTCGCACTGGACCCCACGACCGCCCCCTTCCGCGTGAGCCACCGGAACAGGGCCGTCGCGAACGCCGTCGTCTTCGGGAAGATCGTCGTCCGGTACACCACCCGCTGGAGTGCGAGCATGAGGGCGGCTCCCGCCGGCGGCGGGATGCACTCGGCCTCGCACAGGGCGGCGATGCCCTCGGCCAGGGCGTTATCGTTGGTGGTCACCATCCCGCCGATGCCCGTCGTGAACGGCTTGTTCCACTGGAATGACCAGTACGCGGCCCGGCCGAACGTGCCGCACCGCCGCCCCTTGTACGTGCTGCCCAGGGCGAGGCAGCAGTCCTCGACGACGGGCAGGCCGTGCCTCTCGGCGAGGGATAGGATGACGTCCATCTCGCACGGGTACCCGTACGTGTGCTGGGCGACGATGACCTTCGTCCGCGGCGTGATCGCCTCTTCCAGCAGGTCCACGTTCACGTTGTAGGTCACGGGTTCAATGTCGACGAAGACACTCTTCGCCCCGAGGTACATGACCGGGTTCACGTCCATAACGCACGTGTAGCCGGGCAGGATGACCTCGTCGCCCTCGCCTACGCCGAGCGCCTTGAGGATGGCGTACATGGCCACGCGCCCTTTCCAGAAGGCGAAGGCGCGGCCGGCGCCGAGCCACTCGGCGAAGGCGGTTTCGAAGTGCGTAACGCTGTCGGCCATAGCCGGGGCTTTCCGAAAGAGAACCCCTATCGTACACTGACCCCATCGGGGTTTTCCAGCGCGGGACTGGAGCCAAACCCGATCGCGGCGGCTCGCCACGACGTGCCGCAGCCCTTGTCGCGGCAGTTGCTGCAGCGGGGAAGGGAACGTTTGACGGCTCCCGCCGCCGGCGGTATCCTTTCGCGGTCGGGCCGGTCGCACCGGCCGGTGAATCGGCTCCAGGACCGGGCGACCGGCGGCCGATGATACCAAGGGGCCTGCCGCGCGGCCGAGGCGCCGGTCCTGGCCGGCGATACGGCTCGGCCCGGACGTCAGGGGACGGGGATGTTCCCTTCAGGCGGACCATCTTGGCTGGACATGCTCGACG
>CAZNYC010000042.1:0-11373 GCA_964577175.1 uncultured Anaerolineales bacterium | reverse complement strand
CAGGGGACGGGGATGTTCCCTTCAGGCGGACCATCTTGGCTGGACATGCTCGACGGGCTATGGGTGCCTGGGGTCTGGGTGCTGCTCGCCTCCCTCTTCTTGAGCCTCATCGCCACGCCGTTCTTCCGCTGGGTGGCCCTCAGAAGGGATATCTGTGACCGGCCGGATCAGGCCGTCAAGATCCACCACAAACCGATTCCGTACCTGGGCGGCTGCGCCATCTGGCTGGCGTGGACGGTACCGGTGGCGGTGTACGGCCTGGTAGCGGAGGGGGTGGATTGGCAGGCGCTCGGCGCGCTCCTCGCCGGCGGCACGGTGGCGTTCGTGACGGGGCTCGTGGACGATCTGAAGGAGATCGACCCACGAACGAAACTCATCGGCCAGGCCGCCGCCGGCGCCATCCTGCTGCTCGGCGGCATTCGCTGGTCGGCGTACCCGAATCTCTCGTGGCTTCCTCTGCTCGACTTCCCCGAGGGCTCCGTGGTGGTGCTCGTGGTGTGCCTGGTGGCCCATTTTCTCGTGGTCATCGGGGCCACCAACGCCACCAATCTCCTGGACGGACTGGACGGCCTGTGTTCAGGCGTCACGGTCACGATCTCGGTCGGGTATCTTTTGCTGGCCACGTCGCTGGCGGCCTGGGCGAATCCGGCGTGGAACCCCGTGAATCCGATCCAGTACGAGTACCCGGCTCTGATCATCATCGTGGCGTTCGCCCTGGTGGGGGCCGCCATCGGTTTCCTGCCGTATAACTTTCCTCCCGCCCGCATCTTCATGGGCGATGCCGGCAGCATCTTCATCGGCTACATCCTGGCGGCGATGATGATCATGTTCGCCAGCCGGCACGGCATGGTGAAGTGGTTCGTGGGGGCCCTGTTCATCTTCGGCCTGCCCATCTTCGACACGGGCCTCGCCCTGATACGCCGTCTGGTGAACCGCCGACCGATCATGATGCCCGACCGCAGCCACCTGTACAACCAGATGGTCGACCGCCTGGGCCTGTCCGTGCGGGCCACCTTCGGTGTGCTACTGCTCGTCAGCGCTTTTCTGGCCGCCGCAGGTCTGCTCGTGTTGTATATGCGCGGCCGGTTTGCAGCCATTGTGTACGTCGTGCTGGGCCTGGGGTTCCTGCTGGTGGTGTGGCTGTTGGGCCTGTTCCGGATGACCGAGGACGAGAAGGCGGCCGCCGACCGATACCTGAAGCGCAGCCGCGGCAGGTAAGCCTCTTGCCGAATCTGCCCGCGACACGTATAGTACACGCGGAGGAACGATGCGTAACGCCCCGCAGCAACGTGTGACCTTCCGGGGCGCCTTGCTGGGCGTCCTGGGGGGCGTATGTCTCGGCTTGGGCGCGGCACCCGCCGCCGGGCAGGGGGCGCTCAGAGGTGTCGGGTTGGGGCCAAGCACTGAGTTTCTCCATAATCTGCCGAGCCGCGACATCGAGCGGACGCTTGGCTCCCGGTCCCGGTTTTCAACGGCACGGGACCTCGCCCGCAGCATTCCTCCCCAGCGCACGAGTTTTCTTGCCGCCCGCGGCATCGTGACGTCGTTGCGCCGCAGCACCTGGCAGCCGGCCACCATCCGCGACCTGGCCCCGGGGCAGAAACCCGCCGGCCTGGACGTCGTCCGCAGCATCGCGTCGCTCGATTTCAAGAAGCGCGGCCGGTTCGCCCGCCTCAAGGAGACGGTCCTCGCCCTGGCCGAACGCGCCCGCGAGAAGGAGGAACTCAGCCTCGGGCAGGTCAGTTTCGGCTTCCGCCAGTTCATGTATCCCCTGCCGCTCGTGGACCGGCCCGAGATCGGGTACGGTTTCTTCTCCCGCACGGACCTCGTCGGCGGCGGAACGGTCGACCCCGCTGCCTTTCTCGACCCCTTCACCGAAGACGTGCAGAAGAGCCTGGGCCAGGACGCGTTCCTCGACCTGATGGAGTCGCTGCTCGGCAATCGCCCCCCGCCGGACGGGCCGGATTTCCAGGGCCTGTATGACACACAACTCGCCGCCCTGGCGAACTACCTGTTCAACAGCGGGCGATACCGGTGGGCCGGCGAGGTGTGGAAGGTCCTGACCGAGCGCGATCGCACCAACGCCGCCGCCGCCCGCGGCTACGGCCTGGCGCTGCTGGCCCAGCGGCGGCTTCGGGCGGCGGCACAGGAACTGAAACGCTCGTTCCGCGTCACCCACGGGTGGCCGGACGAGGCGAAGATCGTCGGCTCGAACCTCCAGGACGTGGTCCCGAACCCCCAGGTCCTGTCGGACGTGCGGGACGAGATCAACGCCCAACTCGAGAAGAAGGCCGACGCCGACCTCGCGTTCCTCCTGGCGTTCCTCGATGTGTTCCAGGGACGATGGGACCGTGCGAAGGAGCGGTTGGCGGGTGTCGCGCCCGACGACGCGGTCGCCAAGGGGCTGCTCGGCATCCTCGAGCGCGGCGCCGTCGACGCGAGCGTCCGCAAGCCGATCGCCTCGGACGTGCGGCGGCTGGCGGGCGAAATCACGGGCCTCGAGGAACCCGTCCTCACCCCCCAGGAACGGGCCAAACTGGCCAATGCCCTCCGCGAGGGGCCCGATTCCTACGAGGATTACATGCGCGTGGGCGACTTCCGGTTCTTCATGGGCGAGTTCACCCAGGCCGGCGAGGCCTATCGACACGCCCACAAGGTGAGCCCGGAGGACCCCTACGCCCTGTTCGCCCTTGTCCACGCCTCGTTCGCGAACGGCGAGTTCACCCAGGCCGGCCGGTACCTCGACAAGGCCCTCGCCATCGAACCCGACTGGGCCCTCTTCGAATTCCGCCTCCAGGAGTTCTACGGGGATTACGAGGAGTACGAGCGGCACCTGAAGAATCTGGAGCGGCAGGTGGAACTCAGGCCGGACTCGGCCCGATTGAAATTCCTCCTGGCGTACGTGTACTACTTCAGCGGCCGCTACGCCGACGCCACCGACCTCCTGGCCCAGGTCCTGCGGATGGAACCCGGGTTCGAGAAGGCCGACTACTTCCTCCGCCTGGCCCGCCTCCAGGGCTGAGTCACAGGGCCCCACGCTTGGCCGACATGGGCTCGCTCCATATCGGGTGCCGGTTGTGTCTCGCGGCGGGACGCCGGAGATCGCGCATCACCTGACGAAGCCGACGCCACGGCACGTCCGCCGCCGGTGGCCGTGCAAGAAGGTGCGATGTCTGGGGCACTCCCCACGCTGTTTTCTATACCCTGTTGCGTTTCAGAGTTGAATCCGCAGAGGATTTCATGCGACAGGTCCTATCGGCACTCACATGCGTTGCGTTGGTTCCGTGTGTCCTGTCGGTCGTCGCCCCGGCCAGCGGCGCCGAGCCCGCCTTCGGCGAGGTGCCTGAGGCGAGGTGTGGGGCGGACGGTGTCCGCATCACGTTTGCCGTCGAGGCGCCGACGGACGTGGAGGTTGCCGTCGTCGGCCCCGACGGCACGGTCCGTCGCCACCTGGCTGCGGGGCGGCTGGGGCCGGATGCGCCCCCGCCGCTCCAGGCCGATTCGCTGCGCCAGTCTCTCGTCTGGGACGGCACCGACGACGCCGGCCGGGCCGTTGCCGACGCCTCGGCCTGCCGCGTGCGGGTGGGTCTCGGCCTCCACGGGCGGCTGCACGGGGTCATCGGCTGGAACCCGCAGCACGTCGAGACCGTGCGCGGCATCACGTGCGGGCCCGACGGCACGCTCTACGTGCTCTACGGCGGCGGGCTGTATGCCCACCGGACGACGACACTCATCGCGGCGTTCGACCGCGCGGCGCAATATCGCCGGCAGATCTTCCCCGGCCCGGCAAACCTGCCCGAGGCGAAGCGGGCCGGCTGGCCCCACGTCCGGACCGACGACGGCCGGCAGGTGCCCGTTGTCGGCCATCTGCTTACGCGGGCCGTGTATCCGGGCGCGGTCTTCAGCAACCGGGCGGAGATGATCGCCACCCGCGATGGCCGACTCCTCTGCCTCTCCGGCACGGCCGCGGGCACGAACGTGACGCACGCCGACGTCCGCGGCGGCCGGCGGCGGTGCTGAAGTTTGCCTCACGCACGGCCCGCAAGCCCGTCTGGCGGTTCGACGTGCCCCGCAAGCCGGGCACCTACGGCGGCGGGGCGTACCTGGCGCTCGATGAGGCGGCCGACCCGCCCGTCCTGTGGGTGGCCGGCATCCGCTACCATCACGCCGGATGGGCGAAACTCCTCGACCGCGGCGAGACGGTGGAGGACCTGGGCGACGTCTTCGCCGGCCGCCTCAAGGACGGCCCGCCCCCGCTCGGCTTCATCGGCGACGTGACCGTGGCCGGCGGGAAGGTCCTCACGCGGCACCCGGCGTTCGGCATGCACACGAACGCCTCGCTCGCCTACGACGCCGAGACCGGCCAGCCGGCCGGCACGTACGAGCCGATGCGGGCCGACGGTTCCCGCCCCGAGAACATGTGGAACCTCCTCTACGGCGAGATGACCGCCGGCAAGGACGGCAACGTGTACGTGCTGACGGCCAAGTCGCTGAGGCGGTACGGCCCCGACGGCCGGGCCCTGCCGTTCGAGGCGACCGGCACGCACGTGCTGACCGGCTTCCCGTACGGCCACACGCGCGGGGCGGGGCTCTTCGTGAACCGTCGCGGCCGGATGTGGGTGCCGGCCGGCGAGGCCAACCGCCAGATCGCCGACGTCCGCGTCCGTGTGGTGAGTCCCGCGGGCCGGGTTGAGGAAAAAGCCGTCCTCCGCGTGCAGGACGCCCGCGTGGGCGGCATCGCGGTCGATGCGGCGGGCCGTCTGTATGTCGGCGCCCAGGTGGCGCGCCGGGGCGAGCGGCTGCCGGAGTGGGTCCGCGGTCACCTGCCGCCGGACGGGCCCCGGCAGCACCCGAGCCTCGACTACAAGCAGTGCGGGGCCCTCATCCGGTTCCCGCCGACGGGCGGCGCCGTGCTGCGCGACCCGGACGGCGAGTACGAGGCCCACCTCGCCTGGAAGCAGGAGGGCCCCGTGCGGCTCGAGGACGCCGCCTGGCTCCGGCGCATCGGCCTGCACCCGGTCAAGCACGAGGTGGGCTGCTACTGCGAGACCACGCGGTTTGACGTCGATGGCTTCGGCCGGCTCCTCGTGCCGGACGTCTTCCGGTTCTGCGTCATCGTGTTGGATGCGGCTGGCAACGAGGTCACGCGGTTCGGCACGTACGGGAACATGGACAGCCGGGGCCCCGGTTCGCCGGTGCCGGCGCCGGCGCTGGCGTTCGGGTGGCCGCTCTCGGTCGAGTGCGCCCGGGGCCGAGCGTACGTGGCGGACCTGGTGAACCGGCGAGTGGTGGCGGTGGACCTCGCCCCCACGGTCCGGGAGGCGTGCGCCATCGACTGAAGATTGATCCCTACATGCGTGCGCTGGCCGGATGCGCTATCGGCGTCTGCGATTTCGGCGAGGACCTCGTAGATGGGCCCGAACGGCTCGCGCCGCGTGTGTTCTTCCATCCACTTCGGCATGTAGCCCGCCTGGTCGGAGACCACGAAAACGCGGCGCCCGGTGGCCGCGAGTTCTCCGAGCAGGTTTCGCTCCGTCCACCAGTACCGGACGGCTTCCTTCGTCGGCAGGTACGCGGGCACCGTGCCCTGGGCGACCAGGAGGAGGTCCGGCCGCCGGCCTTCGACTTCCTGGGCGTACACGAGCGGCGGGGCGGTGGTCGAATCCGCGAAGAGCGCCGCCCCCGCCGGCAGCCGCTCGAAGACCTTCTCCACGAACTGCCGCGGGCCCGTCTGCGTGTGCTGCCACGGCAGGAGATAGTAACGGTAGACGTCGCGGTACGGCACCTCGTGCATCTTGCGTCCGGCGCGGAGGGGGAACTCCCACGCCCGCGCCACCCGCATCATTGCCCAATACGTCGGCACCACCGCCGCCAGGAGCGCAAGCAGGACGAGGATCCCGGCCCGCCGGCGTGCCCATCGCGCCGCACCGACCCCCACGCCCACGTACACCGCCGTCAGCAGATACACGGGCGTGAAGAAGAAGTTCTGGTTCGGCACCCGGTACCGGACGGCGAACAGGACGTACAGGGCGAAAGTGGCAAGCAGGAGAGCCGCCGCCGGCGTCTCCGGCCAGAGGCGCCGGCTCCGCCACAGACCCCAGGCGGCAAGCAGGACGACGGGCGTCGGGAAGTTCAGCACGAACATCAGGGCGCTGCGCCAGGCGAGTTGCCCCAACCCCTGGAGGTTGAACACGGCCCCCGCCCATCGCCCGACCAGGGCCGACTTCAGCGTCGCCGCCACGTCGTGTGTGCCGGCGTACTCGAGGCAGGCGACGTACCAGAAGAGCGCGCCGCCGACGATCCAGGCCGCCAGCCCCGCCGGCACGACCCAGGCGGGCGTTCGCCGGCGCCCCACGTCCCACACGATCCACACGCCCAGGACCACGAGGACGAGTTGCGACATCAGGTGGGCCGACAACCCCACCCCGCCCGCCAGCAGGGCGAGCACCAGATACCCCGGCCGTCGCGTCTGCACGTACGCCACCGCCGTCACGAGGATGGCCGACATGGCCGCCAGCGACCATCCGTAGGTCTGCGGCTGGACGCCCTGCTGCCAGATGGTGTGGGCGAGCATACACGCCGCCGCCCCGACGGTAGCGGCCCCTGGGTGTCGGACGAGCAGCCAGACGAGCAGCCACACGTTCGCCACCGCGATGGCCGTGCCGAGGGCGCTCGTGACGCTCGCCGCCTCGGCGAAGTCCCAGATGCCCAGCCGTCCCAACCCGTGGCCGAGGACGATGAACAGCGGATGGACGCGGACGGCGTCGCCCGGCTGCCGGAGCGTCAGCCGGGCCACTCGCACCTGGTAATCGCCGGCGTCGTGCCAGACGATGCCCGGCGCCATCGTGACGGCATAGACGGTCATGGCGGCGGCGAAGGCGAGGCACCAGCCGACGACGGCGGTCCGCCGCCGGCGCTTGCCCGTGTCGGGGCCCGTGCCGCGGGATGCGGCGCCGTCGGCCGGCTCGGAACGGTTCGGGGACGATGGGGTCGCCTGTCGCGTCATGGTTGCCCCTTCTCCGTGTCCCGGTCCGCCACCACCAGGTAATGGCTGTAACAGACCCGGTGCACGCGCTCGGCCCGGACGACGGTCAGGCCGCCCGCCTCGATCCACGCGGCAACCTCGTCCATCGGACGGGGATGCACACGGCTGCGGGTCATCAGGAAATCGTGGAGCGCGTTGGCCCAGGCCCGCCATCGCGGCGTCGGGGCCACGTCTTTCAGGACCACGCGGCGCTCGGCCTTCTCTGCCAGGGCGGTGACGAACCGCGGTTGATCCTCCGGCGGCACGTGATGGAGGACGTCGACGGCGGTCACAACGTCGAACGTGCCGTCCGGCCAGGGGGCGCCGGGCTCGCGGTGCTCGAACCGGAGCGTCTCTTCGTCGGCGGCGCAGGCGGCCGCCACGGCGACCGTCCGGGCCGAGACGTCCACGCCCACGCCGGAGGCGATCCGGCGGTCCCGCGCCAGCCACCGGAGCCAGAGGCCGGCGCCGCAGCCGACGTCCAGGACGCGGGCGCCCTCGGGCACCGCCTCGGCGGCCACGTCGAGGGGACAGATGAACGGCCGGGCCGTCATCAGCAGCCGCGTCGGCCACGGGGCACCGCGGTAGGCGTGCCAGCCCAGTCGGCAGATGTCTCGGACGGCGGCCATGTGCGTTCTCGCTGCGGCCCGTCGGACGGTGGCGGCCGGCCCGGTGCGGCCGGGGCCTGCGTCCCTGGTGTTATCGACTACGGGCGGGGGCAATTCAAGCCAAACGTCCGGGTAGGGCCCAGCGGAAAGTTTCTCTGTTGCGGGTTGTTTCGCCGTCGCGGCAGCCGTTACGCTGGAATGGACGCGCCAGAGACGCGCCGCCGCGGTGGCACGCGCCGCGGTCCCGCAAGCCCCGTATGCGAGGGAGACTGACGATGCGCTTTCGATCCGACCTGCCCGGCTGGATTCTCCTCGGCCTCGCCGCCGTCGTGGTCGGCTGCATGGCGGTCCAGGCCGGCAAGCCCATGAAGAAGCCCACCGCCCTCGACGGCGGGCCGGCGCACACGTATTTCCCCGTCGTCCCGGACAAAGCGTTCGAGGAGGTCAAGGCCCACGACGAAGAGATGCAGCCGAAGATGCAGCAGCGGCAGAAGACCCTGCTGGAGCGCCGCTACGACCTCTCGGACAACCCGTCCGACGTGTGGATGAGCGGCCGCCGTAAGAAGGTGCAGCAGGGCGTCCGCGTCAAACTGCCCGAGGGCATGACCTGGCGGAAACTGGCCGAGATGTCGCCCGCCGAGATCAAAGAGAAGGGCCTGTTCCCCCGCGGCTTCCTGCCCCTGCCGCACGCCCACCACGTGACGGGCGGCCAGGTGTTCCCGGACGTGCAGATCGACGCGATGAACCGTCTGGAGAAGCGGAACCTCGAACGGTTCGACATCACGTTCGACCTGCCCGACCACCTGATTCCCGAGTTCCCGCCGCCCATTTTCCTGACCACGCACCCGGAACTCGGCGACGTGTCGCAGGGCAAGGTGCTCTCCATCAAGAACTACTACGACATCATGCACGGCCTGCTGACGCCGGTCCAGATGGAGGGCCTCCGGCTGCTCCTGACGCCGTTCCCGCAGCAGCAGTTCAACCAGACGGAGGACCGCAAGGTGGCCGAGCCCAGCCTCGGCGTCACGTGCCTCGACTGCCACGCCAACGGCCACACGAACGCGGCGTTCCACCTGAACCCGGACACCCGCCCGCAGTCGCACCGGTTCCGGCTGGACACGGTGAGCCTGCGCGGCCTGTTCAACCAGCAGATTCACGGGTCGAAGCGGTCGCTGCGGTCGGTGGAGGACTTCACGGAGTTCGAGCAGCGGACGGCGTACTTCGACGGCGACCACGTGACGGCCGCCAAGAAGGGCGTGAACCTGCCGGACCGGGCCAGCCAGGTGGCGATGATGGCCCAGATGCAGAACATCTTCGACTTCCCGCCGGCGCCGAAACTGAACGGTCTCGGCAAACTCGACCCCGAGAAGGCCACGCCCAAGGAGATGCTCGGCCAGAAGGTCTTCTTCGGCAAGGGGAAGTGCGGCGATTGCCACCCCGCGCCCTTCTACCTGGACGATAAGATGCACGACATGAAGGTCGAGCGGTTCTACGAGACCGGCAAGGTGTACAACGACGCGGTCGCCACGGCCGAGGGGCCGATCAAGACGTTCACCCTGCGGGGCATCAAGGACTCGCCCCCGTTCATGCACGACGGCCGCCTGATGACGCTGGAGGACACCGTCGAGTTCTTCAACCTCGTCTTCGAACTCAAGTTGACGCAGGACGAGAAGGAGGCCCTGACGGCGTTCATGCGGTGCCTGTAGGACCGCAACGCGCCAGGCAGATTCCGCGCGGTGGGGCGCCCGCCCCACCGCGTGCTTTGTTTGCCGCCGGATCCCGAACCGGGTAAACTGACACGCTGCAGGACGAACCTCCAGCCCGGGAGCAATCGATGAGCAGGGCGATTCCCGTTGCGGACGGTGTCCACTGGGTCGGCGTCAACGATTACGAGACGCACCTGTTCGAGGCCATCTGGCCCTTGCCGCGCGGCATCTCGTACAACGCCTACCTCGTGGCCGGTGACAAGGTCGCGCTTGTCGACGCCGTCAAAGAGGCATTTCTCGACGAGATGCTCGAGAAGGTCCGCGACGTCCTCGGCCCGGCCCGGTCGCTGGATTACCTGGTTATCAACCACATGGAGCCGGACCACTCCGGTGCCGTCCGCGCCCTGCGGGGCCTGTACCCGGATATGCAGATCGTCGGCAACGCGAAGACGGCCGAGTTTCTCCAGAAGTTCTTCCGCGTCGAGAAGAACGTGACGACCGTTGAGGACGGCCAGGCGCTGAGCCTCGGCTCGCGCGAGCTGACGTTCCACGTCACGCCCATGGTCCATTGGCCCGAGACGATGATGACGTACGACGAGGTGCAGAAAGTTCTTTTCTCCGGCGACGCGTTCGGCGGGTTCGGCGCCCTGCCGGGCGGCATCTTCGACGACGAGGTCGACATCCCGTATTACGAGGACGAGATCCTGCGGTACTTCTCGAACATCATCGGGAAGTACGGCCGGCCGGTCCAGAAGGCGATCGAGAAGGTCGGCGACCTGCCGGTCGAGGTCGTCGCCTCGACGCACGGCCCCGTGTGGCGGAACGACCCTCAGCGGATCATCGAGACCTACGGCCGGTGGTCGCGGCAGGAGACCGAGCCCGGCGTCGTGGTGGCGTTCGCGTCGATGTACGGGAGCACGCGGCAGATGGCCGAGGCCGTCGCCCGCAGCCTCGCGGAAGCGGGGGTGGAGAAGGTACGCGTGCACGACCTCTCGCGGACGCACGTCTCGTACGTCATCCGCGACGTGTGGCGGTTCAGGGGGCTCGTCGTGGGCGGGCCGACGTATAACACGCGGTTGTTTCCGTTGGTGGAGGAACTTGTCGGCCACCTCGAGAACGACCGTCTGCGCGGCCGGCTGCTCGGCATCTTCGGCACGTACGCCTGGAGCGGCGGGGCGGTGGACCGGCTGCGATCGTTCGCCGACGACGGCGGCGAGTTCGACCTCATCAAGCCCGTCGTCGAGGCCGAGTGCCGCGCCACGCCAGACCAACTTGACCAGTGCGCCGAAATGGGCAAGAACATGGCTGAGGCGCTGAAGGACCGTGACTGACGGTCTCGTGCTACAGCGGGGGGCACTGGCGGCCTGGCCGCCGGTGTGTGGCCCGGCCGGTCTCGTCCGGCCGGGTGGGTCGCAGGGGAAGATCACGGCGGGCCAAGACCCGCCGTGGCACACCTCGCTGAAGAATCCCTGTTCGGGCGCGGTGGGTACGGAGACCCACCGCGCCAAAGGCCTTCCATTCTCCGCCGGCGCCGGACGCCGTTACCGCCCCGCCCAGCCGCCGTAACCCGTTTCGAGGGCCCAGCGGTACCAGTCCAGCGTCTCGGCGAGACCGTCGCGGAAGCCGACCTGGGGCTCGTAGCCGAGGAGGTCGCGGGCGGCCGAGATGTCTGCAAGTGAATGTTTCACGTCGCCGGGGCGCGGCGGTTCGTAGACCGGCTCGTAGTCCGTCCCGAGCAGATCGTTGAAGATGCCGACCATGGTGTTCAGGTCGGTCCGTTGGCCGCAGCCGATGTTGACGACCTCGCCGTGGACGGTCTCGGCCTCGGCGGCGAGCAGGTTGGCGTGAACGGCGTTCTCCACATACGTGAAGTCGCGGGACTGGGTGCCGTCGCCGAAGATGACGGGCGGCTTCCCGCGCAGCATCCGCGACGCGAACGCCGCAATGACCCCCGCGTACTGGTTGGTCGGATCTTGTCTCTGTCCGAACACATTGAAATATCGCAGACTCACCGTTTCCAGGCCGTAGGCCCGGT
>CAZNYC010000041.1:0-29885 GCA_964577175.1 uncultured Anaerolineales bacterium | reverse complement strand
CCCCCCTCTCCCTTGACGGGAGGCTGTTCCGTTCCCCCCTCTCCCTTGACGGGAGGCTGTTCCGTTCCCCCCTCTCCCTTGACGGGAGAGGGATGGCTCGTGCTTCGCAGCGAAGCGCTGCTTCGCACAGTAGCAGGTGAGGGTGAATGCTGCGACTCATTGCGATCTTCCCCCTCACCCTGTCCTCTCCCGCCGGGGGAGAGGGGTGTGAAGCGGCGGCCCGGGCCGGCCGCGCCGGCCAGATGCGCGCGCAGGAAAAACAGGAGCGACCCTGCAATGCACGCCGTCAGCATCGGGTCGAGCACGGCCGCCCGGCCCCACCACAGCACCTTCGGCGTGCTCGCCAGGACCAGGGCCGCCACCAGGCCCGTCCGGTGCGAGACGACCGCCCGTCCCAGGAAGTACACGATGACGACCAGGAGGATGAAACCGGCGGCACTGGGCAGGCGGACCGTGAGGCGCGTCACTTCGCCGGCCGCGGCGCTCGCCCCCGCCACCGCCCAGTAGTAGAGCGGCGGCTTCTGGTAGTTGACGCCCGGCGGCGCGTCCGGCGAGAACTGGGGAACCAGCCACGGGCTGGGTTTCGCGGCCGGCCAGTCCGCCGACCGGAGCATGTGCCGGGCGCACCGCCCCGCCCGCGCCTCGTGGGCCGTGAAGAGCGGCCGGTCCGCCGTCCGGTGGAGTGCCAGGACCGCGGCCACGAGGACGAGAAACGCGACCGCGGCGGCCGTCTGCCCGCGCGAAACGGGCGCAGCGCCGGCGTGCCGGGGCGATGCGGCGTCGGGATCGGGTGGTTCGGTCAAGGCGGTTTCGATTTATGATGTCGGCAAACGTCTCGCCTGCCCGTTGAGCCGTCGACCGAAGGTCGACGCGTGTGGCCGGGCCGGCTTGTCCGGCCCGGTGGATACATCGAACGGCTCCCGGCCGGGCAAGACCGGCCGGGCCACACACAGGCGCTACTCTTCGAACGGCCAGCCGGCGGCCAGGAGCGCCTCGCACGCCCGCAGGTCCTCCGGCGTGGTGATCTTCAGGTTCGCCCCGTCCCCGCGCACCATCCGGACGGGCTGGCCCAGCGCCTCCACGAGTTGCGCGTCGTCGGTCACGCGGCCGACCACGTCGCCCCGCCGGCCGTACGCCTGCGTGATGATCTCGCGGCGGAAGACCTGCGGCGTCTGGGCCATCCAGAGGGTGCGCCGCGGCACGGTTTCGGTCACGCGGCCGTCTGCGTCGACCATCTTGATGGTGTGGTCCACGGGCCGGCCGACGACCGCGGCGCCGTGCTCGACCGCCACGCGGAAGGCCTCCTCGATGACGGCCGGCCGGATGAGCGGCCGGGCGCCGTCGTGGATCGCCACCAGTTCCGTCCCTTCGTCCGTGGCCGCCAGCGCCCGCTCGACGCTCTCGGGCCGGCTCGCGCCGCCGGCGACGAACACCAGGGGCCGGCCGCCGTCCAGCGCGTCGCCGAACCGCTGGCGGGCGGCGTCCACCCGGTCCGCCGGGACGGCGACGACGACGTCCGCCACCGAGTCGACCCGGGCGAATGCCTGCAGCACGTGGCCGAGCACCGGCCGGTCCGCCAGGGGCGCGAAGACCTTCCCGTCCGGCGGTGCGGCGCCGGCGGCCTCCTGGGCGAACCGCCGGCCGGCGCCGGCGGCGGCGAGAATCACGCTGGCTTGCGGTGTGGCCATGGGGTGTCCTGTTCAACGCGACGGTGCGGCAAAGCCGAAAACGCAAGGCGTTGTCATTCTGAGGAGGCCCGCCAGGGCAGACGAAGAATCTCGCCGTGGTCGTCGTCGTTTGGTCGTTCGGACGGCGAGATTCTTCGGCCTCGCAAGCGAGGCCTCAGAATGACATCCTCAGACGGTTCGGCCCGTCACGACTTCTTCCGGCGGGCCGGCGGGCCGACCCGGCCGAAGATCATCCGCCCCGCGCTCTTCTGGAGCACGTTCGTCACGGTGATGGTCACGGTTTCGCCGATGCAGTCTTTCCCGTCCTCGACGACGACCATCGTGCCGTCCTCCAGGTACCCGACGCCCTGGCCTTCTTCCTGGCCGGGCTTGAGGACGGCGACCTCGAGTTCCTCGCCGGGGATGGCGGACGGCTTCATCGCGTTGGCGAGGTCGTTAACGTTGATGACCTCGACATCCGTGAGGCGTGCCACCTTGTTCAGGTTGTAGTCGACGGTGACGATGCGTCCGCCCATCTGCGAGGCGAGGTTGACGAGCATCTGGTCGGGCCCTTCGCCGGGGCCGGCCTCCAGGCGGGTGTCCTCGATGCGGACGTCCACCGCCGGCGTGGTCTGGAGCCGGTTCAGGATGTCCAGGCCGCGCCGGCCGCGGTCGCGTTTCATCTTGTCGTGGGAGTCGGCGATGCCCTGGAGTTCCCGCAGGATGAAGCGGGGCACGATGAGGGGGGCGTCGAGGAAGGTGGTCTCGGCGATGTCGGCGATGCGGCCGTCGATGATCACGCTCGTGTCGAGCAGCATCGGCCGCCCGCCTTTCTGCTGCCTGGCGAACTCGATATACGGGATGATGAAGCGGAAATCGTCCTTCGTCTGGAGGATGAGCGAGACCGCCAGGTACGACGCCACCGCTGCAATCCCCACCTTGACCGCCTCGCGGACCTTGAGGTCGACCCACTCGTACATGTCCACCACGGGGCCGAGCAGCATCGTCACCACCAGCCCCACCAGCAGGCCGAAGAAAACCGCTGAGATGATGCTGATGTTCTTGTTCCGGAAGGCGAGGTCCAGCACGATGACCACCACCGCCCCCCCCGCGAACGTCAACATCCCGATCAGTTGGCTGCCGTCGCCGACGGCCTCGCCGAAGACGTACCCCGCGGCCACCATCGCCAGGAAAAAGAGCAATCGGATAATGAAGACAAGCATGACACTTCCCTCCCGTCAACCGACGATGAAACGGGCAATAATACGCATTATACCACGGGCGGGAGCGGGAGCAAGGTACGCCGAGGGAGATCACCACAACGCTAACTTGTGCGCGGCGGGTCTCCGCAGGCGCCGCGCAGGCTCAAAAAGGGCCTTTCGAGCGCGGTGGGTGCGGAGACCCACCGCGCAACTGGCCGACCTGGCGTTGTAGGGGAGATGTTGCGAGCCTGTCTGCATATCCCGCGCGGTGGTGGGGGGGTATCCCGCGCGGTGGCCCTTCCGGGCCACGGCGCCGAAGCGCGGCTTGGGTCACCGTCGGCGTCCGCCCCCTCGGCCGGGCCCCCGGCGGTCGTCGCGGCGGGGGTCGGGGTCGCGCCGGCGGTCGTCCGGCGGGCCCCGCGGGTCGAACTCGGGAATGTACGGGGCCCACTCGAACGGCAGGACGTACACGCCGCGCACCTCGCCCGTGTCGAACTCCGACACGACCGTCGCCGCCAGGGCGAACCACGTGCCCTCGCGGGGTACCTTACGGCCGGGGAGCGGGCCGAGCCCGTCGTGGCCCAGGAGGTCTTCCACGCGGACCGTCACGGGGGTGCGGGTGTTGAAGGCGTCCAGGATCAGATATTGGCCGTCCGGCCCTTCCACCTGGTCGGTGACCTGGGCGTAGAGGAGGACGCCCTGGGGGTCGTCCGGGTCGGCCCCGGTGACGTTCAACTGTCCGAGTCTGCCGAGCGCCCGCCGCAGCCGCCGGCCGACCGGCGCCAGGCGGGCCAGCATCTCGACGCCGATCTTGCGGACGCCGGACCGCGTGCGGGCGTCCATCTCCGGCGCCCACGCCACGCGGGTGCCCTGGCGGGCCCACTCGACCAGCAGGTCGAGGACCTCCGGCGAGAGGTGGATGCCCATGCCGAAGCACTGGGGGCACTGGAAGTCGCGGCCGAAGATCCAGCCCCGCCCCTCGATGGTGCCTTCGCCGTCGCAGCGGTCGCAGACCATGGCCCGGCCGATGGCGTTGCTGGCGTGGGTGAACGTCTCGAGGCTGACCGGTTCACCCGGCAGCCGGAGGATGCGGACGGGCCAGTACGGTTCCGGCAAGGCGCTGAGGGGTTTGAGTTCCGGCGTCGTCGAGAGCAGCGACGCCCGCAGCGTCGTGGCCGGCATCGCCAGCACCGACGACATGCCCTTGGCCTCGACGTCCAGGCGGACCGCCAGCACGCGGGCCTCGGCGTCGGTGACGGGCGACCCGCTGACGGCGTGAAGCCGCTCGCCTTCAATCCGCAGGAAGCGGTCGACCCCTTCCGGCGGCTTGACGCCCGACCGCGATGCCACCATCTGGATCTGCGGCCCGGGCATCAGCCGGCCGGCCGTCACGCCGAGCCCGTCGCCCCAGTCGTAGCCGGTCGTCGCCACCAGGGCCGAAGGGCCCAGGGCCGGCAGTTCCGACGCCATCGCCAGCCCTTTCCGCCCCGCCGGGACGCCGTCCACCTTCAGGGCCGCCAGGCCCAGGGCCGGGTCGGCCATGCCGAACGTCTCGGCCGTGGCCGTCGTCCCGTCGGCGAATCGGATCGTGGCCCGGGCGGCGCCGCGGAGCCTGAGGGCCCCGAGGTCCGTGACGACGAACCGCCCGTCGCCGAGGAGCCATCCGGTGGCAAGCGACTGCGCCACGCCCCACTCGTTCGCCACCCGGACGGTGCAGACGGCCGGGCCGACGGTCTCGCGAACGATGTCCGGGTCGGGCTTCGTCGCCGCCCGGGCGGGCGCGAGCGAGACCAGGATCATTACCGTCAGGCAAAACGATATGCGCGCGGGCATGGCAACTCTCCCCGGCCGGCGACCACGGTGCCCCCTCTTATTCAACGTTAAACGGGGGGTCGGGTGTCGGATTGCACGAAACCGCGCGCCGGACGATCACCGCCGGCGGCCGGGCAGGGGGCCCGGGACCGGGCAGCCGGTCCACTCGAACGGGAGGACGGCCACGCCCTGGTATCGTCCGCCTCGGAAGCCCGAGACGACGGTACCCGCCAGGAGCATCCAGGACCGCTCGCGCGGGAGCCGGCCCGCGCCCCCGGGGCCGCGCCCGTCCTGGCCGGCCAGGTCGTCGGCGCGGACGGCGACCATCCGGTCGGTGTCCAGGGGATCGAGGATGACGTACCGCCCGTCGGGGCCGGGGACGACGGCCCGCACTTCACCGTAGACCACCAGGCCGCGCGGCGCGCCCCGTCCGAGTCCGCGGACGACCTCGGCGGCCTTGTCGGCGAAGGCGGCGCGGAAGTGCCGGCCGGCCTTGGCCAGGTGCCCGAGCATGTCCCGTCCGGCGGCCCGGGCGCCCCGGCGGATGCCCTCCGCGTCGCCGGGCGCCCAGACGGCCCGCGTGCCTTCCAGGGCCCAGGTGCCCAGGAGGTCGAAGACGCCGCTCTCCAGGGCGATGCCCTCGCCGTGGCAGCGGGGGCAGGGGACCGTTTCCTCGGACAGTTCGCCGCGCACTTCCATCCGGACGGCGCCGCGCCCCTCGCACCGGCTGCACACCATGGTCCGGCGGATGTGTCGGCGGGCGTTCTGGAAGCCGGCGGGCGCGGGCGGCTCGCCCGCCAGGCGGAGCGCCTCCACCGGCCAGGCCGGCGTCGGCAGGTCCGAGAGGGGCCGCAGCCGCGGCTCGGCCGACAGCAGCGACTCGCGGAGCGAGGCGGCCGGCATCGCCAGCGGCACGCGGATGCCGGGCGTTGCCACGGCGAGGTGGACGGCCAGGACGGTGCCGTCGGACCCGACGAGCGGGGCACCGGAGGCGGCGTGGACCTGGCCGCCCGCCATCCGGAGGAAAGACGCGGGCCCCCGCGGCGGCCGGATGCGGGCCCGGTTCGCCACCGTGTCGGTCGGGGGGCCTCGCCACAGGCGGCCGGACGCCACCGCGAGGTCTTTGCCCCACTCGAAGCCGACGATAGAGACGGTGGTCCCGCCGTCGAGGGTCGGCAGCCGGTCCGCCAGCCGGAGTCCCTCCGGCGTCCGCCCGCCGGGCACCCGCAGGGCCAGCAGGCCGAGACCGGCATCGGCCAGGCCGAACTCGCGGGCCACAATCCCCCGGCCGCGGCCGAACCGGATCACCGCCCGCTCCACGCCCGGCCGGGCCACCGACCCCAGGTCCGTGAGGACGAACCGGCCGTCGCCCAGGACGAACCCGCTGGCGACCGAAACGGGGATGCCCCAGGCGTTCTCGGCCGTCACCGTGCAGACGGCGGGGCCGAGGCGACGGCGCAGGGCGCGGGCGTCCGCGTCGGACGAACCGGTCTGCGCCGCCGCGGCGGAAAGGGCGGCCAGGGAAAGCAGCAGCGGAATCAGGAAGAGGAGCGCGTGGCGCCCGGCCGCCCGACGGCAGGGCCCGGTCCCTCTCCTGCCGCTACCGGCGCGTATGAAGAGGGGTGGGGGGACCAAGGAACCGCTCCGCGGATTGACGGCCGGGATTCGCGTTGTCGGCGCGGTGGGTCGGTCCATACGGAAGCGTACGCCGAGACCGGCCGCACGGAACTCGCAGGTCGCGCTGTCGTGTTACGCCATGACCTCGATCTCGGCCGGGTCGGCCGTGCCGAGCCCCGCCTCGGCGCCGCGGGCGATCATCTCGACGGCCTTCAGGTCGTGATGCCCCTTGGGCCAGGGGAGGTTGGCGGGGTCGGCCGCCCAGCAATCGATCGTGGTCGTGGACGTGCCGCAAAGAATCGTATTCACCCGCCGGACGTGTTCCTTCCGGCCGCCGCCGGGACCGGCCTCGACCATGACGCGGGTGGCGTCGAGGAGGTTGAACGTGGGGGTAATCGTGACGTTCAGGTCCGCCAGGTTCTGGTGGATCTCCTGGTGCATCTTGCCGCGCTCGCCACCCTGCGTGCCCATCAGGTTCTTCATGCACAGGGTCACGTACGAGAGGTTATGCGTCTTGGCGACGGCGAGGTTGACGAGGACGTCGGCCGTCAGCACGTCCGCGTAGATGGGCCATTCGGTCAGACGCTTGCAGCGCGGGTCGGAGAAGGCGACCGTCCGGAACCGGTGCCGCTTGCAGAGGAAGACCTCGGCGCCGGCCTTGCGGGCGGCGTCCTCGATGCCGCTGAACTGGTAGCACTTGGCGTCCGTGCCGACGGAGTTGTCGAAGACCTTGACCGTGGCGGCGCCGGCCTCGCGGCAGAGACGGACGACGGTGGCGACGACGTCGGGATGGACGTTGGCGCCCATCTCGGGCACCTGCTGCCAGCCGATGTTCGGCTTGACGACGACGGTGTCGCCCTGTTTGACGAACGTGCGGACGCCGTCCGGCCCGCACAGTTTCTCGATGGCCGCGGTGACGTTCCGCGAGGGGTCGTCGCCGCCTTGGGCGAGACCGATGCGGTTCTTCCACGCCTCGGCCTGCGGGTGGGGGCGGGCGGCGTACGTGGCCGCCGCTCCCCTTCCGCCGCAGCCCGTGAGGGCGCCCGCGCCGGCGGCCCCGATGGCCGCGGCGCCGGTGGCGTGAAGGAAGGTTCGGCGTGTTACACGATGATCCACGGATCATGCCTCCTGAAGAATGTCATCCTGAGGGCTCACTTGTGGGACCGAAGGATCTCGCCGTGCCAGCGGCAGAAGGCCAAGGCGAGATTCTTCGTCGGCCCCACAGGGGCCTCCTCAGAATGACAGCTCGCGGGCCGTACTGCAATCCACTCTTGGGGTGCCCCGGCCGGCTGTGCGTCTACTTCGCGTCCTCGATGCCTTTGTCGAGTTGCTTGATGAATTCCTGGACGATTTCCACGAGGTTCGTGATGGCGAACGGCTTCCGCAGGTAGGCGTCCACGCCGTTCTGCTCGGCGAACTGCTGGTGCCGCATCCCCTCGTTGCCGGTCACCATGCAGACGAGCGGCCGCTTGCCCTGCATGGTGCGGCTGCCCTTGAGTTTCTGGAGGACCTGGAACCCCCCGCGTCGGGGCAGCATGAGGTCGAGGACGAGGATGTCCGGGTCTTCCTTCCCGGCCACCTCCAGCGCCTCGGCGCCGTCGCGCGCCGTCAGGATGGTCTGGTCGAGTCCCTTCAGGCCGATCGAGATCGTCTGGACCACGTCGGGGTCGTCATCGACGATCAGGATTTTGTAGGCGCCGTTTGTCTCCTCGGGCATGGATGCTTCTCCTACGGGGGTCAAAGACCCATCCATTCTACCTGACCGGCGGTCGCGGCGTCAATGAAAGGGCGGGCGCCGGTGCGGCGTTCTTGTCAGGGGCGAAGCGCGGTGCCACCATGGAAGGGAATGAGGCAGCCACCCTGGCTGCGGGGCGACGCTCAGCCTCACCCCGGCTTGCAGCCGGCCGCCAGGAGCAGCGAGGCCAGCATTGCGGCGAGGGCCGCCAGCGGCAGAAGGCGGCGGAGGAATGTCATCGGAATCGCTCCGTTCGGATGCGGCCTGATTCCGGCCGTGGCGGTCCAGGCGTCACAGCACGTATCGACCGCCCGCTGCGGCCGGCCGCAGGCAAAAAACGCCTGCTCGCCCATTCCGCCGGCCTTTGGCTGCGGCTGGTGGTTGGCGGGTTTCGCTCATCCCGCCGGCAGGAGGTACATCACGGCCGCCGCCACCGCCACGACTCCCAGGCAGACCGCGTGCGTCAGGATGAACGCCGCGTTGGCGAGGTCCCGGTTCAGGCCGAACAGGTTCGCCATCAGGACGGAGTACAGGGCGGACGGCATGGCGGCGAGCAGGAGGCAGACCGCCAGCGGGACGCCTGTCAGGCCGAGCGCCCACGCCGACAGGAGCATCAGCAGCGGACTGACCAGGAACTTCACCGCGGCCGTGCCCGTCGCCTTCTTCCAGTAGACGGGCAGCCGCCGGGCCCGCACGGTCATCCCCACGCCGCCGAACTGCATCAGGATGCCTGCGACCATCAGGACGTCGACCACGTGCCACCGTTCGACGGCGGCCGGCGGGGCCACGCCCCGCAGGTTCAGCACGAGGCCGAGCGTGGCGGTGTACAGCGGCAGGCTGCGGACGTCCGTCAGGCTCCGGCCGAGGGTCCGGACGGCGTAGGCGGGGGCGGAGAGGTTGTCCTGCCGGCCGCCTCGGGCCTGCTGCCCGTAGTGCCGCGCCAGGGGGAAGCAGAACAGGAACGCGAAGAACGGCCACATGAGGCAGTACATCTGTTCGAGGGCGAGGCCCTGGATGCCCCACAGGGCGAAGCAGAGGCTCCCGCCGAGGGTGTACCCCACGTTCCCCATGCCGCCCTGGAGCCCGAACGGGGCGGCGTCGGCGGGCGCCATCCGTCGCCACCGCGCCAGGGCCAGGCCCGCCCCGCAGGAGGCGACGCCGACGGCCGCCCCCGCCACCGGGACCTTCCAGACGCCTTCGAGGATCACGAGATGCCAGAGGGCGAGGCCCGCGATCGGGGCGTCGCACCCGATGATGGCCGCGCTCATCACCGGTTTGGCCGAGTCCACCCCCACCACCCCCAGCCGGCGGAGCAGGTACCCTCCGCCCATCGCCAGGAGGATGCATCCGGTGAACAGGACGAACCGGACCTGGCCGAAGTCGAGTTGGGTTGTGTCGGCGGCGAGCATGGCAGGATGCGATTCTCACAAGGCCCATCCAAGGCGCATGTCATTCTGCTGCCCTGCGTGCAGGGCCGAAGAATCTCGCCTTGGCGGTTGCCGTCGTGTTTTTCGCACGGCGAGATTCTTCGTCGGCCCGTCGGGCCTCCTCAGAATGACCTATTCGTTCAGGCTCCACATCCATGATAACAAAGAGGCGGCGCCGCCGCCGGGCCGGGGGGACAGCCTGCGCACGACGCCGCCGGGTAGAGTCAGGGTCGGGCCGATCCGCCGAAGCGGCCGAGGAACGTCTCGATCTGCTCCCGGAGTGCCTCGTAGGTCTTGGCGTTCTTCGGGAGGCCTTTCTTCTCGGGGTCCTGGATGGGCCCGGTCTTGCCCATGAGGGCGCGGGTGGCTTCCTTGCCGGCCTCGACGCCCGGCTGGTTGTACGTGTTGATGCCGAGCATCTCGCCGGCGATGGAGGTCTGGACCATCAGCATCTGGAACAGGCCGCCCACCGCCTGCGGCGTGACCGCGTTCAGCGTCACGCGGACGGTCGGCCGGCCGGACGCCTGGGCCAGCGCCCACACGGTGGCGCGCTGCTCCTGCTTCAGGAGGTCGGCCATCGTTTTGTCGGCAAGATAGTCGAAGCCCTCCAGACTTTCCGGTCCCTGGGGCAGGGGAACCTGGCCGGCGAAGCCGTCCACCGAGAGGATGGTGAAGACCTTGTCGGCCGGCCCTTCTCGGTACAGTTGGACCTGGCTGTGCTGGTCTGTGACGCCGAGGGCCTTGACGGGTGTGGGGCCGACGTGTTCGTCGTCGCTCTTGCGGACCTTGCCGAGACTCTCCGCCCAGAGTTGGCGGTACCAGTCGGCCACGTCGCGAAGGGCGGCCGCGTACGGCATCATGACGCTGATGGGCTTGCCCGTGCGATAGAGGCCGATCTGGACGGCGGCGCCCTGGGCGGCGAAGTTCGTTTCGAAGTCGGGCGATCGGCAGGCCTCGTCCATCGCCCGGGCGCCCGCCAGCAGGCCGCGCACGTCCATCCCCACCATCGCCGCCGGGAAGAGGCCGACGGGCGAGAGGACGCTGAACCGTCCGCCCACGCCTTCCGGCACGACGAAACTCCGCACGCCCAGGGGCTCGACGATCGGCCGGAGCAATCCGCCCGTGCCGCCGGTCGTGATGACGAGGTGGTCGGGCAGGGCATCCACGCCCAGTTCCTGGACGATCCGGCCGTAGGCCGCGAGGAACTGCGAGATCGTCTCGGCCGTCCCGCCGCTCTTCGAGATGACGTTGAAGAGCGTCCGCTCCAGGTTCACCGCGTCGAGCATGGCGCTGAACTCGTCCGGGTCGACGTTGTCCATGACCCAGAGGCGCGGCCGGCCGCCGCGCTGCTCGGCCGTCAGGAGGTTCCAGAAGGGCGGCAGGAGGGCGGTCCGCAGGGCGATCGTCCCCAGCGCGCTGCCCCCGATGCCCAGGACCACGACGTCGTCGAAGCGGCCTTCCCACTCTTCGGCCAGGGCCTCGACGTCGGCGACCTGCGAGCGCTCCCCGTCCTCCGGCAGGAGGCGGTACGGCGTGGCGGCGAGGTTGCCCGCGATGCGCGCGGCGATGGCGGACGTTTCCTCCGCAAGGCCGTCCCATTGGGCGTCGGTCAGGCCTTCCTCGCCGATGGTCCGGGCCAGGGCGCCGGCGAATTCGAATCGGATGTCGGCCATGGGTTACCTCCTCGGCAGTCGGCTTTCGATATTCGGCATTCGGCAACATCAACAACAACGGCGCCTGCTTTTCGAGCCCGCTGCGGAAGCAGCGGGACGTCCTCCTCTGCGATGGCACACGACACGGCAGACGAAGGTGACCGGCCGCTCCCGCGGCCGGCTCGAACGGCGGGCAGCCGTACCGCCCGGCGCGTTCACCCTCACCCCAACCCCTCTCCCGTCAAGGGAGAGAGGCCCATTCATGCTTCCGCGACAGCCTCCAGGCGCGCATGGTTCGGGTCGAGGAGTTTCTCGCCGACCGTGTTGAACCGGATGCGGACCAACTGGCGGCCGCCGGCGGTGGCGAACCGCGCCACCCGCCCGAGGCCGAACGTCGGGTGCCGGACCACCTGCCCGACCGCCAGGCCGGTCTTGTCGTCTCGCTGGGGCCGGACGACGCGGTCGGCGCCCGGCTGACGGTATCCGCTGCCGCCCCCCTCCCGCCGGAAGGCGGTGGGCGACGTGCCGGTCGTCTCGTCGACCGGCTGGATGGCCTCGCGGGCAATCTCCCGCAGGAACGGGCTGGCCGGGCTCCGCTGCTGCCGCCCGCGGAGCCGCCGGTACACCGCCAGCGTCAGCGTCAGGTACTGCTCGGCCCGCGTCATGCCGACGAAGAAGAGCCGCCGCTCTTCCTCGACGCGGTCGGGGTCGTCGCGGTTGCGGCTGTGCGGCAGGAGGCCGTCCTCGCACCCGGCGATGAAGACGGCGGGGAACTCCAGCCCCTTCGCCGCGTGCAGCGTCATGACGGGCACGCGGTCCGCCCGCTGGTCGTAGCCGTCCTGGTCGCTCATGAGGCGGACGGTCTGGAGGAAGCCTTCGAGGCCGGCGGGCCCGTCCGGGTCGCTTGCGTGCTCGGCGGCGGTGCGGTCGAAGGCGGTGCCCACACTGACGAGTTCGTCGAGGTTCTCTTTGCGGTCGCGGTCGTCCTTCTCGTCGAGGCTGTCGGCGTAGCCGGTGTCGTAGATGGCGGACTCGATGAGGGGCCCGACGGTGTCTCGCGGCTCCTCGGCCAGGGCGTCCATCAACTGGCGGAAGCGCACCAGGGCCGCCCGGCCGCGGGAGTCCAGGTCCGGGACGTCGGCGGCGTGGGGCAGGGCGTCCCACAGGGACAGGCCCTCGGCCCGGGCCCAGTCCGCGAGGCGCTGGAGGGTTTTCTCGCCGATGCCTCGCGCCGGGGTATTGATGATCCGCCTCAGGTGCACCTCGTCGTTGGGATTGTGCAGCACCTCCAGGTACGCCAGCACGTCGCGGACTTCCTTCCGCTCGTAGAAACTCGTGCCGCGCACGATCTCGTACGGGATGGGCGGGGACGCCCGGCGGAAGGCCTCCTCGATGGCCCGCGTCTGGGCGCCGGTGCGGACGAAGACGGCCACGTCGCGCAGCGCGAGGCCCTTGTCGCCGACCAGCCGCCGGATGCCCCGGACGATGGCGCCGGCCTCGGCCTCTTCGTCGTCGGTCTTGACGACGCGGATCTTCTCGCCCTCCGGGTTGTCCGTGTACAGCGCCTTGGCCTTGCGGTTGGCGTTGTGGCGGATGACGGCGTCGGCGGCGGTGAGGATGGTGTGGGTGCTCCGCCAGTTCTGTTCCAGCCGGACGACGCGGGCGTCCGGAAAATCCTTCTCGAAGTCCAGGATGTTCTCCAGCCGGGCGCCGCGCCACCCGTAGATGGATTGGTCCGGGTCGCCGGTGGCGCAGAGGTTCCGGCGGGGTCCGGCGAGGTCGCGCGCGATGACGTACTGGGCGTGGTTCGTGTCCTGGTATTCGTCAATCAGGATATAGCGGAACCGGTCGCGGAGGTGCTCGCGGAACGCCTCGGAGTGCCGCAGGCCGAGGGCGGTTTCCAGGAGCAGGTCGTCGAAGTCCAGGGCGCCCGATTCCTTCAGGATGGCCTCGTAGGCCTCGTAGATGCGGCCGAGGTGGCGGGCGCGGAAATCGGACCCGCCCGGGGGCTGGAAGGTGCGGGCCCGCTGCAACTTGTTCTTCGCCCGGCTGATGGCCGTGGCGCAGGCGCGCGGGTCGAAGTGCGTCGGGTCCAGGTTCAGCCGCGCCAGGGCCCGTTTGACGGCGGCCTGCTGGTCGTCGGCGCCGTAGATGGTGAACTGCGGGTTCAGGTCCACGAGGTCCGCGTACTGCCGCAGCATCCGGGCGCAGAAACTGTGGAACGTGGCGACCATGGGGGGGCGGGCGCCGTCCAGGAGCGTCTCGGTCCGCTCGCGCATCTCGCCGGCCGCCTTGTTCGTGAACGTGATGGCCAGGATGTGCCGGGCGGGCACGTCGCGGCGCATCAGGTAGGCGATGCGGCGGGTGATGACGCGGGTCTTGCCGCTCCCCGCGCCGGCGAGGACGAGCAGCGGGCCGTCGATATGGGTCACCGCCTCCTGCTGGGCGGGGGTCAGGTCGGTGAGGATGTCCATCGCGTTCCGTCTCGCTGAGGGTGCCTTTGGCGGGGAGTACTATAGCACGGCGGGGGGGGGAGTGTCTATGCTAACGGCGAGTAACGAAGTAATGACGTGACCGGGCGGCAGCGTGGCGAGGTGCCGCTGTCCCTGAGTCCCTGGGTCCCTGAGTCCCTGAGTGTCGGCGTCTCCGGGTACGCATTCACAAGGAGCGGATGACGCCGGCCAGAACGGCATCCACTTCGCGGCTGCTCTCGCGCAGGCTGGCGAGGGCGTCGCCGCCGAGCCAACCGAGGCGTCTTGCCAGTTCGGCCTGGGTCTGGAGTTCAAACAGGCTGCCCTTGGCGATTCCCAGAAATCTGCGAAATTCGGTCCGCCGATTGCGCCCGAATCCTTCCGCGATATTGGAGGGAATGCTGACCGCGGCTCTCCGCAGTTGCGCGGTCAGTCCAAATCGCTCATGGGCAGGGAAGTTGCCGGACGCCTCATAAGTTCGTTCGGCCAGTTCCATCGCTTTCTGCCACGCGATCAGGTCTCGGTACGTCCTGATGCCGCCTTCGTGTTCGGTTGCCATTGCCGGACCCCCGCTTCGTACGTTCTGGTTTCGTTACCGGCCCTCAGGGACTCAGGGACTGCTACTCTACCGTTTCGCCCTCCCCACACAACTCACTTTTGCCTTGGCGTCTTCGGAGGCGCGGCGTATCCTGCCCCCATGCTCATCGGCCACGGCATCGACCTGTGCGGCGTGGGGCGGATTCGGCGGATGGTCGCCGACCACGGCGACCGGTTCCTCGATCGCACGTATACGGAAGCGGAGGTGGCCTACGCCCGCCGCCGCAAGAAGGGGTTCGAGGAGACCCTCGCCGGCCGCTTCGCCGCCAAGGAAGCCGTCATGAAGGCCCTCGGCACGGGGTGGCGGGACGGCGTCGAGTTCCGCGGCATCGAAATCCTGAACGAGCCCTCCGGCAAACCGTACGTCGTTCTCCACGGGACGACGGCCGAGAAGGCGTCGGCCCTCGGCATTACGGCCTGGCACGTCTCGATCACGCACACCGAGGATCTGGCCATCGCCTCGGCCGTCGCCGAGGGCGCGGGCGACTCCCCCGACGCCGCCGACGCCTGAGGCCGACACGGTGACTTTGACTCGTCGCCGGCCGTCCGCTGCCGTATAATGGGGCGAAGGTTGACGTTCGCTTTCTCCGTACCCGACGCACAAGGAGGCATGCCATGGTGGCTTATGCGCGCTCGCCCCGGTTTGTGGCGGCCCTGATCGTTTCGCTGCTGGCCTTTGGCCTGGCGGTGGAGGCCCACGCCTATCACGGGGTGGGGAAATACGGCAACGCCGATCCCGACAGCCTCAAGAAGAAACGCCGCGAACGCATCGCCAAGGAGGCCGAGAAGTACGTCGAGGCGTTCCAGGCCGTCCAGAAGGAAGAGGAGCAGGCCGGCCGGCTCCTCGAGAAAGAGGTCCAGAAGGCCCGGTCCGAGGCCGACGGCGACAAGGTCAAGGAAAAGCGCGGCGTCCGCCTGGCGCGGCATAAGGGGATCAAGGCCCTGCTGCGGGTCGACGGCAAGTACACCCGCCTCTTCGCCGGCACACAGAAGTTCAAGGCCGAGGAGTCCGAATACTTCAACGATGAAACCAAGGGCAAGATCGAGATCCTCCTCGTCCGGATCAAGGACCAGGCCCGCTCCAACCGCGAGCGCCTCGCCGACCTCTACGTCGACGTCGAGCAGCCCATCAAGGCCCTGAAGGTGCTGGAGGGCATCTACAAATCGCTGCCGCCGAACGAACGGATGGCGGCCACGGACCTGAAGGGCCGCATCAAGGCCCTCAAGGCTCAACTCGGCATCAAGGAAAGCGATACGGACTTCTGAAGCGCGGCCGCTTCGCCGCTGGATTCCGCGGGGGCCGCGAGGAGCCTCTTTGGGGCGGTGGGATGTCTGCAGATTTGCTTTCGCGCCAGTTGTCGGCTAGAATAGTGTGTCCGGGGCTTGAAAGGAGGTGTGCGGTGGACAAGGAAGGCGGGCGCGTTCCACCGTACGCACTGGCCCTGGTTGTCTGCGATTCCGTTTACATGGACGCATCTAGCGGCAAGCGAACGCTTCTGGGTCTATTCTCTACAATCGGGGCGCCGTCTTTCCCGACCAAGCACCCGATGTTGTCCGTTTATGCCGCGATTACAGACGCGCACGGAACCATACCTTTGACGTTGCGGCTAGTAGATGCAGCGGAAGCACGTAAGCCTGTGATGGAGTCCACTACCGAAGTCTGTCCGCCTGACCCAAGAACCGTCGTAGAAGTGAATTTCGCAGCAGGAAACTTAGAGTTTCCCGCGCCAGGAGAGTATCGTTTGCAGCTGCGCTCCGGCACAACGCCGTTGCTTGAGAGGCGGATTGTTCTGTTTCAAATAGAGGGCCAAGAAGATGACTGACGCGCATGAAACGGGTGCCATAGGCCTGCCTGGCCAGTTGGTGGACGTGCGGGTTCAAGTACAAGAGCCGAATCGCACCAAGACAACATACACGCTGTATTCCTTCACGCCCGACTTCTCATCGGTGCGGCACCTATTGTCGGAGCACCCAACAACGCGCCCCAACAGAACGACTCCCGTACAGGAAACACCGCGACCAGAAGCTGCCGTGCCGTGTTACGATCTTATGCGTAGAAGTGGCGCATTGCGCTTCTGGGATGATCCGGCCGAAGATGTATACGGGCCGAACTCAGGCGAGCCGATCTAATCACTATGTCACAACTTGCACAAGGCGATATTGTCTTAGTGCCGCATGCCCCGTATAGCAACCAGCTGCAAACAAAAACCAGGCCCGCATTGGTTGTGTCAGCCCTATCATTCAACCAGGCCCAAGCCGATGTTATTCTGATGGCGATCTCTTCGCAACTACATTCTGGGGATCCTCGGGCCGTACAGATTGATGCTCAGTCCCCTTACTTCACGCAAACGAAGTTGCTTAAACCCGGCACTATAAAGTGTGGGGCCATTTTCGCTTATCAGGCGGACCAGATAAAGCGGCGCCTCGGCACATTGCCGGTGCCGTTGCTTGAGCGGGTTAAATCAAATCTGAAAACGATTCTGGGGTTCTAGGTCCGCCTGGACTCCCGGCCGCCGCAGGAGGTGGTCCGGCGTCTTCGCGTTATCCCGCCCCGCCGAACGTCCGCAGTTGGATGCGGACGCGGCCCTGGGCGTTGGTGCGCGGCGCGTAGGGGCCCCACCGCGTGCCCTTGGGGTAGTACTGGTACTCGTCGAGTTCGGCGAGGAGTTTCTTCACTTCCTTTTCGTGCCTGGTGTAGAGGGCCGGTACCTTGTGCCGGGCGGTGAAGGTGGGCAGGAGGTTCAGGGCGTCCGCGCCCGCCTGCCGGCGGCCCAGGTAGCCCCGCGCGACCTTGTTCCACGCCAGGGCGGCGGGCTTCGAGACGACGCTCGAAAGGCGCCGCTTTGCCAGTTCCGGCCGGACCGTCTCGCAGTACGCGATGACCTCGCGCGCGCCGTCCAGGACGTTCGTGACGAGTGCCGCCAGGACCGCCTCGCGGTGTTTCTCGCTGAAGCCGGGCACGTAGACGTTGGCCTTGGCGAGTTGGGCGAGGGCTTTCTCGGCGGCATCGTTCAGGCGGCCGCGGTCGTTCAGGCCGGACGCCTCCCGGGCGACCTTCCTGGCCGTCGCCAGGCACTGCTCCGCCTGCCAGGGCATGGCGGCTTCCATGACTTCCTCGAAACGGCCGAGGTGCTTCTCGCCGACCTTCGTCGAGCCGCGCTCGCGGAGCATGTCGGCCGCTCCCACGAGGCGGCGTCGGTCGTTCTCGGCCTCGGCCAGGGAGGCCCGCCGGCCGATGGCCGTCGCTGCGCCCCGCGCGTCCTTGATCTGCAGATAGCAGGTAATGAGCGCGCCGGTGGCGGCGAGGCGTTTCTCGCGCGGGAAGTGCTTCAGGTCGAGACGGAGCAGGCCCTCCAGCAGGCCGCCCGCCTCCACCCATTGGCCCCCCACCAGGGCGGAGCGGGCCTGCTTGAATGCCTCGTCGGCCTTGGCGGGGACGACCTCGATCGCCACGATCTTCGGCGGGGGCTTGTCCGGGGCCTCGGTCCCGGGCTTCGCGTCACCGGCGTCGCCGTCGCGGGCGACCGTCTTCACGTTCCGCATCGGGATGGTCATCTTCCCGCTGATCGTCTTCAGGACCACCGCCTCGTCCGTCTGCCCGACGATGGCACCCGTAAACGTTTCGCCGGACTTCATGGTCACGGTATCCGCCCAAACGGAGGCGGGAATGAGGGCGAGGGCGGCAAAGGCCATGGCCGTCACCACGGCCGTTCTGCGGTGCGGTATCAGTCGGGTCTGCCCACAAACGCGGCACGGCAACGCCACACGCATGGCAGGTTCCTTTGACGAAGACCAGCGGCGGGGCCGGGAGGCCGTCGGCCCCTTCGCGGACCCTCTGAATCTATACCGCACCGGACGGGAGGATGCAAGACTTCAAGGCGGGTAGAAGAAACAGGTAACGGGCAACGGGCAGCGGCCACGGCAAGGACAACAGCAAACGGCAAACGGTAAACGGTAAACGGTAAACGGTGGAGCGGCAAGCGTCCACCCGGCGCGTTTCATCGAACGGCCACGGGCGGAAGGGCGTGACCCGGCGCGGCCCGGCTCAGAACTGGCTGCCGATCCGCCGCGGCGTGATCCGGAGTTCCCGCTGCATGCCGCGGATCTTCAGGTGATACCGCAACTGGTCGAGTTCGGCCAGCAGGGCGTTGATCTTCTCCTGGCGCTTGTTGACCATGTCGGGCAGTTGCTGGTCCTCGGCCAGGCGTTTGAGGTTTTTCAGACCGTTCTCGGCCGCCTCGCGCCGGCTCAGGTACCGGTTGACGTACTCGTTATAGACGAGGGCGTGCTTGACGCTGGAGGCACTGGTCTTGTAGTAGGGGGTGATGTTGAACTTGCGTTCCTCGGTGCACATCTCGATGGCCTTCTCGGCGGCCTGGACGACATTGTCGGCGATCGTCGACAGGGCCGCCTCCTTGTGCTCCGTGCTGAAACCGGGGACGTACAGGTCGGCCTCTTCCAGGTTGCCGAGGATCTTGTCGGCGACCCGTTTCATGGTGGTCCACTTGTTGAGGCCTTCGGCGTCCTTGCCGACGTCCTTGGCGGTCTGGAGCAGTTGCTCGGCTTTCCACTTGGTGCCGGCCTCGATGGCGTCGTCGTAGGTCTGGACGAACTGCCATTCCTGGCTGACGCCCATGGCGATCTGGGCGGCTTCGAGGGCCTCGGCGGTGGCCAGGAGCCGCTTCTTGTCGCTCTCGGACATCACCAGGTTCGCCCGTTGGCGGAAGACCTTCGAGGCGCCTTCGGTGTCGCCGATCTGGAGATGGCACGTGGCCAGGGCGGCCGTCGCCGCCACACGCTGTTCCTGCCGGAAGATGCTGGCCGGCAGTTCCAGCAGGCCCGCCAGGAGCGACCCGCCCTTGACCCAGTTGCCCGCGCCGATGGCGGTCTTCGCGTTCTCGAACGCCTCCTGGGCCTTGGTGGGCTTGATCTTCTCGGGCACGATTTTCTTCTCGTCCGGCTTGGTGTCCCGCACGATGTTCTGGATGGACATGGTCGGGATCGTAATCTTGCCGCTCGCCGTCGAAATCGTGATCGCGGTGGGCGTTTCCTCGACGATGGTTCCCGTGAAGGTCTGATTCGAGATGGTGGTGATGCGGGCGGCGCGGACGCTCCCCCCGGTGCCGAGCACGACGCTCAGCGCCAGAACGGTCAGTATCCAGCGCGCTCTATTCATCATGCCATTATCCTTCGGTTTGCGTGGCAACAGGTGCGAAACGGCTCGCAATCCCCTACGCCCCAGGGGCCGGTGGGTTCGGGCGTTGGCAGCGTCTCGGCCGGATGGACCGACCCGCAGAGCAGGGAATCGACCTCCCGCCTGTCTCTTAGATTCCAGGTTTCGCCCCGAGGTTTCGCGAAATATCCGGCCGGAGCCGACACGCGCGCACTGTCGGACAGCACCCCTCGCCTTGGTATCGGCCACCTGCCGGGCCGGCCTTTAGCCGATACGCGCTTTTTTTCTGTTCCCGTCGGCGCGCCCACTCGTCCCCTTCCTGCAAGTGTACGCCGTGGCCGCTGCCGTATCAAGCGCCGTGCACGAACGGCGCCCGCGCCACACCGCCGGCAGCGCGGCGCTTTCAGGCCGGGAGGCGGTTATCCCTGCTCCTCGGCCGTGTCGAGGCACTCCAGGACGAACGCGGCGTACGTGTACGACGGCCCGCCGCCCATCGCGATGGCGACGCCGGCGATTTCCATGATCTCCTCGCGCGTGGCGCCGGCCTTCAGGCAGCTCGCTACGTGCAGGGCGATGCAGTAATCGCATCGGACGGCGATGGAGATGGCGAGCGTGGCCAGTTCCTTCGTCTTGGCGTCGAGCGCCCCGTCGCCGAATCCCACCTGCATCGTGGCGGCGAAGTGCTTCATGAGTTCCGGCAGGGCGTCGCGGATGTCTTTCTGCCGATTCTTGAACTGCTCCACCAGGGCCTTCGGATCCTTGGGCATCGCGGTCTCCTTGGTTGGACGGTTCGTCGAGGTTCCTGTGCGGGGCCCGCCCCGCCGCTGCTGCACGCCGGCGCGCGAGCCCGGACGGGGCAGTCTAAAGCATGACCGGGCGCCAAATCAAGAGTGCGCCCCGCCCCCCTTGCGGGGCGGTCGACCGGCGACCTCCGGTCGCCGGCTCAACGCCTGTTGCCCCGTCGCGACTCCCTGCTTTCCGCCGGTGCTGTCTTTGCGCCTTGGCGGCTTTGCGTGAGGCTGCCGTTTGCCGTTGCCTGACGGGCGTCGCCCGAAGGTTGGCGTTCCGCCGCGTTCCCTTTATAATGCGGCGGCACGCAGAGGGACCGGAGGAGGACGACGCATGCGCTTTCGCCGCGCGCTCATCATCGCCGCCGTACTTCTGGCGGGGTCGAGCATCACCCCCCTCGCCCGCGCCGCCGAGGTCCTCGTCGAGGCCGAGGGCTTCGACGACACCGGCGGATGGGTCATCGACCCGCAGTTCATGGACGTCATGGGCTCGCCGTATCTGCTGGCCCACGGCATGGGCCGGCCCGTCCAACCCGCCGCGACGGAGGTCACCTTCCCCGAGACCGGCACGTACCACCTGTGGGTCCGCACGAAGGACTGGGTGCCCGAGGACGAGTGGCACCCCGGCCGGTTCACGGTGGTCGTGGGCGGCACCCCCGCCGACGCCGTCTTCGGCACGGGGAGCCCTGAGTGGCACTGGCAGGCGGGCGGGACCGTCCGGGTGACGACGAAGCGCGTCCGCGTGGAACTCGTGGACATGACCGGCTTCGAGGGCCGGTGCGACGCCCTCTATTTCACGACCGACGCGAAGGCCCGCCCCCCCGCCGAACCCGGCGAGGCGATGGACGCCTGGCGCCGCCGCCTCCTCGGCCTGCCCGAGGTGCCGCCCTCGGCCGGCGAGTTCGACGTGGTCGTCGTGGGCGGCGGCATCGCGGGCACCAGCGCCGCCATCGCGGCCGGGCGCCTCGGCTCCGAGGTGGCCCTCGTCCAGGACCGGCCCGTCCTGGGCGGGAACGCCTCCGGCGAGATTCGCGTCCACACCGGCGGCGATCCCGGGCCGAACATCGTCCGCGAGATCAACGCCCCCTACAACGCCGGCGCGGGCAAGGAACCCCACCCCACCGGCCGCTTCGACGACCGCCGACACGCCGTCGTCCGGGCCGAGAAGAACATCCACCTCTTCCTGAATACGCACGTCTTCCGCGTCCAGACCGAGGGCGACCGCATCACGAGCGTGGACGGCAAGGACATCCGCACCGGCAAGGAACTCCGCTTCGCCGCCCCCGTTTTCATCGACTGCACCGGCGACGGATGGGTCGGCTACTGGGCCGGCGCCGAGTACCGCGTCGGCCGCGAGCCGCGCGACCGGCACGATGAGTCCATCGCCCCCGAGAAGGGCGACGACATGGTCCTCGGCACCAGCCTCATGTGGGGCAGCCGCAAGACCGACCGTGCGGTCGCGTTCCCCGAGGTGCCCTGGGGCAAGGTGGTCGCCAAGGACATGGAAGCCACCGAGGGCAACTGGACCTGGGAGTACGGGCACTATCTCGATACCATCGAGGACGCCGAGGCAATCCGCGACTATCTCCTCCGCGCCATCTACGGCTCGTGGTCGAACGCCAAGAACGGGTCGAAGCAGGCGGCGTACGCCAACCTCGAACTCTCGCACGTGCCGTTCGTGGCCGGCAAACGCGAGTCGCGCCGCCTCATCGGCGATACCATCCTGACCCAGGGCGACATCCAGGCCTCCCGCGAGTTCCCCGACGGCGTGGCCAGGGGCTCCTGGTCCATCGACCTGCACTATCCGAAGAACTACAAGAAGTACCCGTTCCGCACGTATGCCGAATTCAACAAGGTCAAGCCGTACCCGATTCCGTACCGGTGCCTGTACTCCAGGAACATCGCGAACCTGCTGATGGCCGGCCGCAACGTCAGCCTGACGCACGTGGCCCTGGGGTCCGTGCGCGTGATGAACACGGGCGGGCAGTTGGGCGTGGCGACGGGCGCCGCGGCCCATCTGTGCAAGAAGCACGATACGATGCCCCGCGGCGTGTACGAGGATCACCTGGACGCGCTCCTGGACATCATCCACGGCCGGGGCGACTACGAGGGGGCGCTCGAACCCACCGGCGAGGCCGCCCGCGCCGCCGCACCGCCCGTGCCCCCGGCCTCGGACGTGGCGGTCGGCGTCCTGACGGCCTCCTCCACCCGCTGCACGGGCGGGTATCCGATCGCGGATGTGCCCGATCGTCTCCTCGGCGCCACGTGCGTCACCCTCGCCCGCGGCGAATGGAACGCGCCCGGCGCGGCCTACGCCTTCACGGTCGACCGGCCCGCCGCCGTGTACCTGGCGGTTCACGATCGCGGCAAGCCGGACCTGCCTGACGGGTGGGAGAAGACGGACCTGCGCCTGGCGTGGAACGCGGGCGGCGGGGCGAAACATACGGACACCGTGTGGCGGAAAGACGTGGAGGCGGGGAAGGTCGAGGTCCCGCCCCACCTCGGCCGCGAGGGCGCCTGGTTCGGCCTCCCCCACCTGGCCGTCGTCGTGCCGAAGGAGGGGAAGCAGGTGGAGGTTAAACCGGCCGAGTAGGCCGCGGCGTGCCGCGGCAGAAATGCTCAATGCCCAATGCCAAATGCCCAAGCAGGCCTCCGGCCTGTGGGGTACGGCGCGCGGCCCGCAAGCGGGCCGGCGAACACAGGCGATTATGCGACACTCGCAACCGCCCCGACCCTCGGGTCGTTGCTGTTGCCGTTGTTGTCGCCGAATGCCGAATCCCGAATGCCCAGGAGACAACCCATGTCCGCCCCGCCCCTCCGCCGCCGCCCGTTTCTGAAGGCCCTCGGCCTCGGCGCCGCCGCCTCGGCCGTCGGGCCCGCGGCCGCGCTCACGGTTCCGACCGGCGCGAGCGCCAAGGAATGGAAACCCGTCTCCGACCGCAAGGTCCGTTTCGGCATCGTCGGCTATGGCCATTGCCGCTTCGGCGCCGCGTTCGGCTTCCAGAACCATCCGAACGTCGAGATCGTGGCCGTCAGCGACCTCATTCCCGACCGCCGCCGCGGGCTGATGAAGGCGTGCCGATGCGACAAATCGTACGAGTCGCTCGACGTGCTCGTCACGGACCCCAAAATCGAGGCCGTCTTCGTTGCCACCGACGCCCCCAGCCATGCCCGCCACTGCATGGAGGTCATGAAGCACGGCAAGCACGTGATGACGGCCGTCCCGGCCGTCTTCGGCTCCATCGAGGACGCCGAGCGCCTCGTCGAGACCGTCCGCGAGACCGGCCGCAAGTTCATGATGGCCGAGACCAGCGTCTACCGCCCGGACTGCTGGGCCATGCGGCAGGTGTACGGGGCAGGGGGGCTGGGGCGGCTCGTCTATTCCGAGGGCGAGTACTACCACTGGACCGCCAAGCCCATCCCCTCGTACAAGGACTGGCGGGTCGGCCTGGTGCCGCTCTGGTACCCGACCCACTCCACCGCCTACTACGTGGGCGTGACGGGCAAACGGTTCACGTCCGTTTCGTGCGCCGGGTTCCGCGGCGACTTCCCGGAATACCAGCCGGGCGGGAACCGGTACGACAACCCGTTCAGCGACGAGATCGCCCTGTTTCAGACGAGCGAGGGCGGCGTGTCGCGGATGTCCAAACTCCGGGCCGTCCGCGGACGCGTCGTCGAAACGGGCCGCGTCTTCGGCGAGCGCGGGTGGATGGACGGCACGCAGTACCACGGCCTGATGAAGGACCTGCCGGACCTCGCCCAGCCGCCCCTGCCGCCGGGCGTGCCGGCCGGCGGCCACGGCGGGTCGCACGGGCGGCTCAGCGACGAGTTCGTCACGGCCATCCTCCAGGACCGCGACCCCATCATCAACGTTTACGAGGCCCTCGCGATGACCGTGCCCGGCGTCGTGGCCCATCAGTCGGCCCTCAATGACGGGGAGACGCTCAAGGTGCCGCAGTTCGATTGAAGCCGGCCGCGAGCCGCGAGCACATGACCAATGACGAATGACAAATGACAAGTGACCGAGGCCCTGCGTCCTCCCAACCCGCCGAGGCGTCGCCCGCCGTCGTCCGCTGGCTCGTCGTCATCTACTTCTGCTCCGGCGCGTGCAGCCTGATGGACGAGGTCGTCTGGGTCCGCCTGCTGAAACTGACGCTCGGCAACACGATCTACGCCTCGAGCATCGTCGTATCGACGTTTATGGGAGGCCTGGCGCTCGGGGCCCTCGTGATGGGCCGCTACGCGGACCGCATCCGCCGGCGGCTCCGGCTGTACGCGGTGCTGGAACTCGCGGTCACGGTGTCGGCCCTGGCGCTGCCGTGGGCGCTGGACCTGGCGGAGGCGGCGTACGGCCGGGTGTTCGTCCGGTGGGAGGACGCGCCCGCCGTCCTCCTCGCCGTCCAGGTGGTCGTCTCGGCCGCCCTCCTGCTCGTGCCGACGATGCTGATGGGCAGCACCCTGCCGCTCCTGGGCCGGTATGTGACGGCCCTGGCCGAGCGGACGGGCCGCCGCGTCGGCCGCCTGTACGCCCTGAACATGCTCGGGGCCACGTTCGGGTGTTTCCTGGCGGGGTTCGTCCTCATCCGGACGTTCGGCGTCATGGGGACGCTGTACACGGCGGCGGGGCTGAACCTCCTGGTGGCCGCGGGCGGCTGGGCCCTGTCGCGCCGGCACGACGCCGCCGGCGCCGTGGCGCCGGCCGTGGCGCCGGCCCGGCGGGCAACGGCCCGGCCGGCGCCCGCCGCGCCGCCCGGAGAACCCGCCGCCGCCGGCCGGCTGGGGGCGGGGGTCCTCGCCCTCGGCTTTTTCGCCAGCGGTATGGTGAGCATCGGCTACGAGTTGATCTGGATGCGCACCGCCGCCTTCCTCCTGGGCGGCTTCACCTACGTCTTCGCCGGCGTCCTGACGGTGTACCTCTTGGGGAACGTGGTCGGGGCGTGGGCCGGCAGCCGCCTCTCGGCCCGTCTGCGGTATCCGGGCGTCGCGTTCGGCGTGAGCCTGACGGTTCTGGGTGTCCTCGGCCTCGTGTACCTGCCGTGGTTCAACGTGTGGTTCGCGCGGGGCGAGGCGGCCGTCGTCGGCCTGCTCGAAGGAAGCGTCGCCGCCCCGAGTATCCGGAAGGCCTCCCTGCCGCTCGTCCACAGCGTGGCCCTCTTTCTGGTGCCGGCGCTCGTGATGGGGCTGGGCTTCCCGCTGGCGCTGCAGGCGTGGAGCCGCTTTCGCCGGCGCGTCGGCCTCGCGACCGGCACGGTCTACGGGGCGAACACCATCGGGGCCGTCCTCGGCGGCCTGATGACGGGGTTCCTGCTGGTGCCGCGCCTGGGCGTCCAGTGGGCGCTGGCGGGCCTGGCGCTGGTGGCGGTGTGGCTGGGATGGGGCCTGGTGACGGCCCTGGCGCCCCGCGGCCGGCGGGTTCTGCGCGCGGCCTGGCTCGCCCTGGCCGTCGCGTGCACGGCGGGGGCGGTCCTGGCGCCGGGCGACCTCTTCCGCCGGAACGTCGCCGACGAGGGCCGACAGGTCGTCGCCGTCCGCGAAGGGCCCACCACCACCGTCGCGGTCACGCGGAAGCCGGACGGGCACCTGCTGATGGCCATCGACAACGTCGCCATGGCCGGCGACGACCTGCACCGCTCCGCCCAGAAGACGCTCGGCCACCTGCCCGTCCTCCTGCACCGCGACCCGGAGACGGTGCTGCTGGTCGGCTACGGGACGGGCGAGACGGCGTGGTGCGTGGCGCAGCACGGTCCGGCCCGCATCGACTGCGTGGAGGTGGCCCGCGAGGTGGTCGAGGCGGCGCACGCGCACTTCGGTCACATCAACCTGGGCGAGGACCTCCAGCGCCACGTCCGCATGCATTACATGGACGCCAGGAACTATCTGAACCTGACGGAGAAGCGGTACGACGTCATCATCAACGATTCCGACGTGCACGCCACGGCCGCCAGCGCCCCGCTGTATGCGCGGGAGCACTTCGCCAACGCCCTGGCCCACCTGGAGCCGGGCGGCCGGTTCATCACGAAACTGCACCTCCAGGGCCATCCGAAGTCGAACTTCGACAGCATCCTGGCCACCTTCACGGACGTCTTCCCGCACGCGACGGTGTGGTTCCCGGCCACCCGGCCGTTCATTCTGCTGTACCTGGTCGGCTCGCGCGAGGCGCAGCAGTTCTCGCCGAAGGCCCTGGACGCCGCCCTCGCCGCCGAGCCCGTCCGCCGGAGCCTCGCGTACATGCACGTCCGCACGAGCGAGGGCCTGCTCTCGTGGTACGTCGGCAACGCCCGCGACGTGGCTGCCTACCTCGACGGCGCCCCCGTCACGACGGACGACCGGCCGTTCCTGGCCTACAACCTCGACCCGCACCGCCTGGTGCTGCACCGGGACTTCCGGCGGATCATGGCCGGCCTGCGGCGGGGCAGCCTGTCGCGGCACCTGGACTGGACGGGCGTCGCCCCGGCCGAGCGCGAGGCGTGGACGCGGAACTTCCGCGACCACCACGCCGCCACCACGCACCTCTTGACGGCCCACGGGTCGCCCGCGTTCCTGACCCGCCTGGAGCACGCGTACCTGGGCCTCGTGCGGGTGCCGGACCATGCAGCGCTTCGTGGGATTCGCCGGCGGGCGGTGGCCGCCGTCCGCCGCGCCCTGGACGAGGGACGCGTCCCGCCCGAGCGCGTCCTGGCGGACATGCAGCGGCTGCGGCAGGCCCATCCGGAGATGACCTCGGCCCTGCTCGTGGCCGCGTGGGCCCTCCAGGCCCGTGGAGACCGGCCGGGGGCGGTGGAGGTGGCCCGGGCGGCCGCCCGCGAGGCCCCGCGCTGGGCCGCCACCCACGCGGCCATCGGCGTGTTTCTTCTGAAGGCGGGCGATCTCGGGCCCGCCGACGCCGCCTTCCGGCGCGCCCTCTCGGTCGACCCCGACCACGCCGAGGCCCGGCGGGGGCTGGCGGAGGTCGCCCGCCGCCGGTGACCTTCGAACCGGGCGCGGAAGCGGCCGGACATCGCCATCTGCCGTGGCACAGGTCACAGCCGCCGAAGGGAACCCGTTGCTTCCGCAGCGGGCTCGAACGCCGCGTCGTTGCTGTTGCCCGACGCTGAATGCCTGATAACAAAGGACGACCCTGCATGAGGCGTTTCACCAGCCTGATCGTCACCGCGTCCGCCGCGCTGCTCGCCGCCTGCGTGCCCGCCCTCGCCGAAACGGCCGACGCCGGGCCGCCGTTCGGCCGCCTGGAACTCGTCCAGGAGATCGACTGCGCCGCCGCACCTGACGGCGCCGTCAAGTTCCGCGAGTTTCCCGAAGGCGTGAGCCGTGTCGAAACGGTTCTCGGCCGCCGCTCGCGCGTCCTCCCCAACGACGAGGGCGAGGCGAAGTACGTCGCCTGGCGCATCGGCGCCGGCCGCGACCTGGAAGCCGGCGCGGCCTACCTCCTGGCCGTCGAGTTCCCCGACGACGTGCCCCGCTCCATGTTCCTCTGCAACTGGGGGTGCGAGACGGCCCGCGGCGTCCACACCGGCACGACCGTCGGCGACTGCCTGAAGGCCCGGTACACGAACACCAACCCGGAATCGCTCCGCCTGCCGCAGTCCGCCACGTGGATGACGTGGCGGCAACTGTTCTGGCTGCACGACCGGTTCCCGGGGATCAAGCGGCCTCGGGGCCGCGCGGAGCGGCCGCTCGTGCCGCAGGACGGGTTCTGGGTCATCGTGGCCCAGCCGCGGGCCGTCAACGCGCCGGCGTCGGCCGGGGCGGCCGTGGCGCGCATCCGCCTGTTCCGCGTGCCCGATCCCGCCCGCCACGCCGCCGACATCCGGTACCCACCCCACGGCCTGCCGCGCCGGTACCTCTTCTTCCGCGAGGAGATGGCCGACGGCGTCGTCTCGCTCGGCCACTCGGCCGAGGAGAGGGCCCCGCGCCTGCGCGGCGTGACGGACCCCATCGACTGGTTCGAGTACAAGGCCCGCCTCGCGCGCTTCCTCGGCATGAACGTCTACGCGAAGGACCTGCTGGAGTTCGGCCACAACCAGGGATGGGACTCCGGCGGCAGCGCGTGGTACAACGCCTCCGCCACGCCCGACCGGTGGCGGAAGATCCTGGGGCGCATCGCGCCGTACGACCTGGCCGTCCTCCCCTACTACGAGTACGCCGGCTCCATCGGCCGGGATCCCGAGAAGGCGATCGGCAGCCAGCGCCGGTGCCGGCGGCTGGACGGCGGGAAAGATTATACCCACATCCCCTGGGTCCATAAGACCAACGCGGACCTGGCCGACCCCGCCTTCATCGACGACGCGAAGCGGCTGCTCGAGTGCACCGTCGTCCGGCACAAGGACCGGGCCCGCTTCCTGGGCGCGTGGTTCCGGCCCAGGCCGGAGGCGAACCCCATCAGTTTCAACGACGCCGACCTCGCCCGCTTCGCCCGCGAGGCGCGCGGCGGCAAGGAGGTGACCCGCGAGGCCCTCCGGAAAAACGAGGACCTCCTCCAGGCCTATTACGACTGGTGGTATCTGAAACGCCGCGCGTGGTGCGCCGCCCTGCGGGACTATCTGCGCCGCGAGGTCGACCCGGAGGCGTTCGTCCTCTACACGTGCGACTCCAGCGAACCCGGCGCCTCCATCCCCCGCCGCCTCGCCGCCGGCGACCACGAGGAATGGTGGCGCTTCAAGACCGCCGTCGTCACCGACGACGTGCCCCGCTGGACCCGCATCCTCGACGGCACCGGCGCCGAAGGCTTCAACATGCTCCGCCCCGTCGCGTTCGACCGCGTGGTCCGCGAGAACCTCCACCTGGCCGCCCTGACGACGATGCGCGAGAACTGGGGCAACTGGGAATGGAACCACGCCGTCCCGCCCGCCGACCCGCAGCACTACCGCCAGGCCGACGGCCTCATGCTTTCCTACACGTTCAACCGGCTGTACACGGTCTCCTCGGCCGCGGCGATGGAGGCGTTCCGGACGCCGGCGGGCCTCGCGATGCTGCGCCACTACGCCCTGAACGAGAACGAGATGCACGTCGGCAAGGAGCCGCTGCTCGGCTACTTCGTGGCCGACGTCGAACGGGCCGGGCCGCTCTCCATGCTCGCCGAGGCCCGCGCCGTCGCCTTCGGCGACCCGCGGACCATCGGGTACCTGGCGGGGAACAGTTTCAACCGGGGCTTCCCGGAGATCGTCCGCCGCTTCAACGCGGCGTTCCTGGCGCTGCCGGCGCTGCCGAGCACCGTCGTCGCCGGGGCGGCCTCCGACGAGGCGGTCGTCGTCCGCCGCATCCCTGCCGGCGCGAAGGGCACGTGGCTTGCCGTTGTCAACACGGGACCGACCCCCGTGCGGGACGTCCGCGTCGCCTTGCCCGAGGCCGACGCCGGCGCCGCCACCGTCACGAACGCCGCCACGGGGGAGGGCGTCGCCCTCGACGGCGGTGCCGTCACCCTTTCGCTCGACGCGGCCGAACTCGTCGCCCTCCGCGTGAGGTAAGTCCCCGCAGGGACGACGTGCCACGCGCCCCGGCACTCCCTCTCCCTTGACCGGCGGCCTCATGGCAGAGGGATGGGGTGAGGGTGGGAACGTCGTGCGGCCCGCAAGCGCGCCGGCGAACTGGATACGTCTACCACGGCCACCGGCGCCGCATCGAAACGAACGTTGCAGGTGAATCCGGCCTCGACACCTACTACAATACCAGCCTTGGCCTGCGAAGCCTTGGCGGAGCAGGCTGGCAGGTGCTGGAGGTCCACGAGGACGGCGACGCGGCCAACCC